>CALZKB010000073.1 GCA_945787575.1 Thermoanaerobaculia bacterium
CCTCCGGTGGAGACGATGCCGACCGAAGTCGTCGAGCCGCCACCGGCACCTCCGGTCGTGGACGACGCCACGCCCGACTGGGAGACCGGCGAGCTGGGAGCTCTCAATGAGTACGCTCGGGACAACGGCCTGCTCGGCGACGTCTACTTCGCGTTCGATCGTTCGGACCTGAGCTCCGAGGCGACCGATCGTCTCGCTGCCAACGCGGCGTTCATGCGCCAGCAGGCGAGCCTGGTCTTCACGATCGAAGGGCACTGCGACGAGCGCGGCACGAACGCTTACAATCTCGCTCTCGGCGATCGCCGCGCAACCACCGCGGCCGGCTATCTAACCTCTCTCGGAGTGGCTGGAGGGCGGCTCAGCAGCGTCAGCTACGGCGAGGAGCGCCCGCAGTGCTCGACCTCGGCCGAGTCGTGCTGGTCGCGCAACCGCCGCGCCCACTTCGTCATCACCGGTCGGCGGTAGTCGACCACGATGCGTTGGCAGGCGACAACGGTGGCGCTCGTCGTCGCGATCTCGGCGGCCGGCTGCGTCGGCACCAAGGACATCGAGGCGATCCAGTCGCAGCTGCGCGACATTCAAAGGCAGCTTGCGTTCCTTCAGCAGGAGAGCTCGAGCAAGGACGAGGTGGCTCAACTCGAAGCCCGGATCAACGAGCACACCTCGGCGCTTCTCAAGTCCGAGGCCGACGTCCAGGTCGGCCTGCAACGCCTGTCGGATCAGATCGACCAGCTCGAGGCGAACCTCGCTGACACCACCTTCCGCCTGAACGACCTCTCCCAACAGATTGCCGCGACGAACCAGGAGCTCCGGGGCGTTCGCAGCTCCCTGGGCAGCGGTGCGAGCGCCGGCCTTAGCTCCCCGCCCTCGACGCAGGGGCCGGTTGTTCCGGCCGAGCCGCAGGCGCTCTACGACGCCGGCCGCGCCGACTATGTCAGGGGCAACTACGAGCTGGCGATCCTCGGATTCACCCAGTACCTCGAGGCGTTTCCCGACTCCGAGCTCGCCGACAACGCACGCTACTGGATCGGCGAGTGCCAGTTCAGCCAGGGAAACTACCAGCAGGCGATCCGTGAATTCGATCGGATCGCCAGGGACTACCCACGCAGCGACAAACAGGCCAGTGCGCTGCTCAAGAAGGGCTACGCTTATCTCCAGATGGGCCGTCTGAGCGAGGGCCGGATCCAGCTCAACAACGTGATCGACCAGTTCCGTGGATCCGACGAGGCCGAGCTCGCCAGGCAGCGTCTGCTCGCTCTTGACCAGTCCTGATCTTCACGACTAAACTCCACGATCCGCCGCGACGTCTCGCGGCCGAGGAACTCTGATCCATGGCAAACATCCAGTCCGCTGAGAAGCGCATCCGTCAAACCGCCGTCCGCCGGTCCCGCAACCGCTACCATCGGTCGCGTATGCGCACGGCCGTCAAGGAGCTCCGCGCCTTGATCGACAACGGCCAGATCGACGAGGCGCGCGACACCCTGACGCCGACTCTGGGGTTGATCGACTCGACGGCCCAGAAGGGCGTGATCCATCGCAACGCCGCCGCTCGGACTAAGTCGCGCCTGACCCGCGCCGTCAACAACCTCGCCGGTTAGCCGGCGGGGCCGGCACCTGCGGCCGTTCTTCCCCGCGCACGGATCAGAAGCCTTCGAGGATGTCGATGACCAGCGTCTGGGCGAAGTCCTCGGCCACGTCGATGATCGCCGTCTCCTCGAAGTCGATCAACTCCGCCTCGTCGAACTCGTACTGCTCCCTGAACAGGTAGTAGGGCTGCTCCCACAGCACTTCCTGATTGTCGGTCCGCTTGAAGTCCATGGTCGCGACGATCTCGATCTCGTACTCGCTGGCCCGTCCTTCGTTGGCGCCGAAGAGCACCGGCTTGACCCTGAACGCGGTCAGCGAGCCCGAGAGCACGGCATCGGCTTCGAATGGGCTGTTGACGAGCTCGAACTTCGGACGGCGCAGGAACTCGTCGCTGATCGCCTGGGTCAGCGTCTGATCGACCTGCTGGCGCAGCGTCCGGTTGATGAGCGGACTGATGAAGATACTCTCGATATCTTCAGGCAGACTGCTGGTGCGACCCACTAGGCCGTAACCGCAGCCCGCCAAGCTGATCGCGAGGCTCAAGATCACGACGCTGGATCTGATTCGCTGACTCAATTCGTATTCTCCCTCGCTCCTCGGAGCGACGTCGCTTCGTCCTCTCGAAGACTCTTCAAGAGGCCGTCGAGCAGGCCGTTCACGAAGCTGCTCGACTGGTCGGAACCGTACTGTTTGGCCAGCTCGATCGCCTCGTCGAGGACGACGAGCGGCGGCACGTCGTCCTCCTCTAGAAGCTCGTAAACCGCCAAGCGCAGGATGTTGCGATCGACAGCGGGCATCCTCTCGAGCCGCCAGTTGTTTGCCTGCGCCGAGATCAGCCGATCGATCTCGTCCAGCCGCGCGACCGTTCCCGAGACGAGCCCGCGTGCAAAGTCGAACGCCTTTCGCAAACGCTCCGCCGGAACCCGAACCGGTTCGTCGCGCGCCGCAAACGCCTCGAACGGATCGAAGGAGCGAACAACCTCGGTGACTTCCGAGTCGCCAACCTCCGCCTGATAGAGCATCTGCATGGCCATCTCGCGCCCCCACCGTCTCTTGCTGGCTGGCATTGTTTCGCGCGACTCAAAGAGCTTACTTTTTGAACGACTCTGCGGACCCCGGAAGGGTTCGAGGGCCCTGCCGGAGGCGAGTATACCTTCGGAATCAGGACGCGCCGGTACTTCACCGTGCGTAGCCTCGAGGGGGGAACGCGCTGCTAGACTCCGCCGCATGTCGAACGCGCCGCGCCGGATCGCCATGTGGTCGGGCCCGCGCAACATCTCCACCGCCTTGATGCGTTCTTGGGGCAGCCGGGGGGACACCTTCGTCACCGATGAGCCTCTCTACGCGCACTACCTGCAGGCGAGCGGCGCCCGACACCCCGCCCGCGAGGAGATCCTCGAAGCGCAGGAGCGTGATTGGCGCAAAGTCGCTTCGTGGCTCACTGGACCGGTGCCCGAGGGTCGAACCATCTGGTACCAGAAGCACATGGGGCACCACCTGACGGACGACGTCGAGCGCGACTGGATCGCCGAGCTCACCAGCTGCTTTCTCATTCGCGAGCCGCGGGAGATGATCACCTCCTACATCAAGATCGTCCCGGAGCCGACGCCCTGGGACCTGGCCCTACCCCAGCAGGTCGAGCTGTTCGACGCCGTGCGAGATGCGACCGGAGCGACTCCTCCCGTCATCGACTCCCGCGACGTGCTCGAGCAACCGGAGCGAATTCTCACTCTCCTCTGCGAAGCCCTCGACCTCGAATTCGATCCGGCGATGCTCTCCTGGGCGCGCGGCCTGCAACCGACCGACGGCGTGTGGGCAGCACACTGGTACGACTCGGTCGCCCAGACGACGACCTTCGGACCCCACCGGTCGAAGGGCGAGGAGGTCCCCGACCATCTGGCCGAGGTCCACGCCGAATGCATCGGGTACTACGAGCGGCTCTACGAGCAGCGCCTTCACTGAACGTCGCGTTTGCACCGATCGAGGAGACGCCTACATTGCGCCAACAGTTCCACAAAGAGAACGAGAATCTCGTCGTCAACGTCAACGGGGAGCTGCGCCACCGTGACGAGGCTGGGATCAGTCCCTTCGACTCCGCCGTCCAAGGGGGTGATGCGGTGTGGGAGGGCCTGCGTCTCTACGAGGGGCGGATCTTCAAGCTCGAGGAGCACCTGGCACGCCTCGAGTCCTCGGCCAAGGCGCTCGCCTTCAGCGAGATCCCGAGCCGCAATCAGATCCGTCGGGAGATTCGCCGCACCCTCGAGGCCAACGGCATGCGCCACGGCGCCCACATCCGCCTGACGCTGACCAGGGGAGTCAAGTACACCTCCGGCATGGACCCCCGGCTCAACACCGCGGGGCCGACGCTGATCGTTCTAGCCGAGTTCAAGCCGCCGGTCTACGACAAGCGCGGCGTCCGCCTGATCACCAGCAGTTGGCGGCGACCCGGTCCCGACGTGCTCGACCCGAAGATCCACAGCGCCAACCTCATCCAGTCAATCCTCGCCAAGATCGAGGCCAACCACGCGGGCGTCGACGACGCCCTCATGCTCGACGGTCGCGGATTCATCGCCGAGACCAACGCCACCCACGTCTTCCTCGTCGAAGGAGGCGTCGTGGCGACGAGCCGGCTCGTGGCCTGCCCCGAGGGGATCACCCGCCAGACCGTGCTCGAGCTCTGCCGCGAGCATGGTGTGCCGTGCCTCGAAGCCGATCTGTCCCTCACCGAGGCCTACCGCGCCGACGAGATGTTCTGCACCGGCACCATGGGCGAGCTGGCACCCGTTGTCGAGGTCGACGGACGAGCGATCGGTGCGGGCTCCTGCGGCCCGGTCACCCGCAGATTGAGCGAGCTCTATGCCGCTCTCACCGCCGAGTCCGGAACGTCGATCTTCGAGGATGACTGAGTTCGCGAAGCGGGGCACGCCGCTCGAGCCCGACGAGGGCGCGATGCGCGAGCTCGTGGCCAAGGTCGTCGACCGAGTCGTCGATCACATCCTCAGCCTTCCCGAGCAACCGGGCTATGTCGACACCACCGCCGCCATCGAGGCATCGAAAGCGCTGGTCGAGCGGCTGCCGACCTCGCCGACCCCCTTCGAGGACCTGCTCGACGAGCTCTTTCTCGAGCACGCCCCCCAGAGCTTCACGACCGCCGGCCCGGGGTATCTCGCTTACGTTCCGGGTGGCGGCCTGTTCCACTCCGCGATCGCCGATCTCATCGCCGACACCCTCAATCGCTACACCGGCGTGCTCGCTGCCGCTCCCGGCTTCGTGCAGCTCGAGAGGAACGTCGTCCGGTGGTTCGCGGAGATCATCGGCTACCCTGCGAGCTCGAGCGGCATCCTCACGAGCGGCGGTTCGCTCGCCAACCTGAGTGGAATCGTGGCGGCTCGAGTCGAGAAGCTGGGCGACGAGTTCCTCGGCGGCATCGTCTACGTCTCCGATCAGGTTCATCACTGCGTCTCCAAGGCGGCGCGGATCGCAGGCATCCCGCGGCGCAATCTGCGCGTGTTGCCCGTCGACGAGAGCTTCCGCCTCTCCCCCACCGTCGTCGCCGAGGCGATCGCCAAGGACCGTGGCGAGGGCCACGTCCCGTTCCTGCTCGTGGCCAGCGCCGGAACCACCAACACCGGCGCCGTCGACCCGTTGCCCGAGCTCGCGGAGCTAGCGGCTCGGGAACGCCTCTGGTTCCACGTCGACGCCGCCTACGGCGGGTTCTTTGCTCTCACCGACCGGGGCCGCGAGGCGCTCGCCGGCCTCGAACGGGCGGACTCCATCGTCCTCGATCCGCACAAGGGGCTGTTTCTTCCCTACGGAGTCGGCGCTCTTCTCGTTCGCGATCGAGGCCCTCTCGAGCGAGCCCACAGCGAGCGCGCGGACTACATGCCACCGATCCAGGAAGACGCGGACCTCGTCGATCCGTGCGAAGTTTCCCCCGAGCTCTCGAAGCCGTTCCGCGGCTTGAGGGTCTGGCTGCCGTTCAAGCTGTTGGGAGTGGAGCCGTTCCGGGAAGCGCTCGACGAGAAGCTCGATCTCGCGTTCTGGATCGCCGACCGGCTCCGCGAGCTGCCCGGAATCGAGATACTCGCCGAACCGCAGCTCTCCACCCTCGCCTTCGCCGTCGATCGGAAGCTGGGCTCGACCGCGGAGCTCAACCGTCTCACCCGCGAGCTCCACGAGCTCACCAACGGCGCCGGCCGGGTTCACCTGACGGCGACCCGCCTCGGGGAGCGCTACGCCATTCGGATCTGCGTGGTCTCGTTCCGGACCCATCGCGATCGGATCGAGGCGTGCCTGGAGGACATCACGACCGCCCTCGAGCAAGTCCTCCCCTCCGCGGGCGTCGAGCGCCGCTAGCCAACCGGGGGGGACTCTCCGCCCCGTAGCCGGGGGACCCGTGCCCCCGGTTCCTTGAGTCCTCGTTCCCCGGTTGCCGGCCCCCTACGGGAGAAAGATGAGCCCCAGGGGGACGTCGCGCGTACTCAGACTACGTCTCGGCGACGCGCGCTCATTCGCCTTCGCCCCGGGCGGCAATGTGACGCTGAGTGATTCAGAGGGCTCGGCTCAAGCCCCCTGGGCACTCATCCCTCTCTCGCCGGGGCCTACCGTCGCTAAGGACACGGACGACGTCCCGGTCGTGTCAGGAATGCGTGCTACTCGCGCCACCGGTAGGCCCGAGGCGAGAGAGTGCTGACGGCCCAGGGGGCTCTCGGCGAGCGGGAATCTCCACCATTCAGCAATCGATGACCGCCAGTGAGCGATGGCGAGAGAGCCGCGTGTTCAGTCCTCCAGGGTCCTGACCATCACGCTGCTTTCGTCGCCATCCGATTCGACGATCACGCTCCAAGGGCGGCAGCAGACCTCGCAATCCCAGACCATCTCACCGCCGACGTCCGACTCGACGACGATCTCCACGACCTCCCCGCAGTAGGGGCAGGTCGCCTCGTGGGACACGAGTCCGTCCACTCCGTCGTTCACGGTTCGATCGGCGCGGCGGCCCCGAATCCGGGGCCGTAGACGATCGCGTTGAGCAGCAGTCGTGCCGAGCCGTGGGTCGACGCTCGAAAGGTCGGCGGATTGGCGAAGAGAATGATCTGGCCGTCGCCGACCACCTCCCGCGTCACGCCCGCCGAATTGGCGAGCCGAGCCGCAGCCTCCGGCCACAGCAGTCCGCTCATCCGGAGCCGCAGGTCGTGACCGGCAGGGAGCGCCGACCATCCGACGCGCCGAGCCTGCGCCGCGTCCCTCTCCTCCCACACGCCAAGCCGCACGGGCGTCTCGACCGGTTGTTTGGCCATCAACACATCCGAGGCGCCGACGAGCAAGGGCAGCTCGTCGGAGGTCCCGAAAGTCAGCCAGTGCTCGCCGTCGGTCCGGGCGGCCACGAACGCACCCTGAGGCATGAACATCCTCGCCCAGGCGTCCTCGCTGGCGAGCAGCGCGGGGGCGGAACGCTCGAGCTCGCCTAGGCGATCCCACGGTGTGTCGAACCCCGCCGACAGCGTATGGGACCAGACCGCGGACGACGGCGGCTTGCTGGCCGCGCTCGCCATCGCCTCGCGGATCACCGCTGATTCGTAGGCGTCGAGATCGTCCAAGACGTCGCGCAGCCGGCGGACCGCCGACAGTCCACCTTCCTCCACCGCCAGCTCCGCCGCCGAGTTGCCGATGGCGATGAGGGTCCCGCCTGCCTCGATCCAGCTGCCGAGCGCCGTCCGCGCCGCCTCGGGCAGAGCGCCGGAGAATCGCGCCGGCAGCACGACGACGTTGTAGCGCCGGAGATCGGAGGAGTCGACGGCGCCCTCGTCGATCTGGGAATGGCGGATTCCGAGCTGGTGATCGAGGGTGTGCCAGATCGAGCCGTAGTCGTAGGCGCTGAGCCCACCCCTGGCGACGAGCGCGATTCTTGGCGCCTCGAGACGGGTGAAGTGTCCCCCGCCGAGATCGGGCAGCTCACCCTCGCCGAGGCCAGTCGAGACCCCGACCGCGTCGAGCGCCAGCTCACGGGCGGTGACGTCGAGCGCGGCCGCGAGGTCGCCGTCGAAGCGCCGATTGTCAGCCGGTAGGACGACCACCGACCCGCGCTCGAACGACGACTCTCCCAGCTCGACCGGTCGCTCGGCCACCCGCACCGCCACCCCCAGTTCGAGGAGCCGAGCGGCAAAGGCGACCGAGGCGTCGTCCGCTCCGTCGACGATCCAGGCGACCGCGCCGGGGGCGACGCCGCGGGGCGCCGAGCCGTCTTGCTCATGGCGAACGGCACCGGCAGGTAGAGCGCCCTCGAAGCTCACCGCATCGAGTCCGTAGAGCAGCGTCGTACTCCAGGAGGTCACGTCGTAGATCGTGGAGTCGCCGTCGCGCAGGATGGAAGTCCGCTCCCGCTCCAGGTAGTCGTCGGGCATCCGCCCGTCGAACTCGAGCATCGTCGCCAGCAGGTGGGCTTCCGGCTGGCGGTTGGGAATCAGCAGGGTGCCGGCCGGCAGCGTGCGGCGAGCTTCCGGGCGTCCGAGCTGGTCGACGACGTCGGTCACCGTCGCCTCGCGGGTCAGCTCGAAAACTTCGAAGCGTTGGAGCGCCATCGAGTCGACGAACCTGGCGCGCCGCGTGCGATTGGCGGTCGGCAGCACCGCGAAGACTCGGCGGGCGTAGGGACCGGTCGCGGCGACCGCTCGGCGGCGATCGGCGAGATAGTCGCTGAAGATCGCCTCGCGGTTCCGCGCCAGAGTGGTCAGGTTGGCGATCGAGCTGACCGCTTGGTGGTGAACGGCTTCACGGTAGCTCACGATGTCGCCTCCCGGGCGGCGTACTCCGTCCTCGGTGAAGCTCGCCTGCTCGTAGAGGATGCCGACGGCGCCTCGAAAGGCGCCCCAGACATCGGTGTAGCCGGGATACCACCCCTCGTTCCACTCCCCGGTGTAGTACACCCAGCGCTTACGATCGAACGCTTCCGCCTGGTCCCGCGCGAACTTCTCCGCCCAAGCGTCGAGCCCTGCTGGCAAGTGGGGATTGCGAGGCTTACGCGACGGCGAGAACAGATAGGTGTCCTGAGAACCCATTTCGTGGGCGTCGACCATCAGCTGCGGGTGCCAGCCGCCGGCGGCGGCGATCCGGCCGCGAGACTCGGGGTTGACGCCCAGGATCCAATCCCGATTCAGGTCGAACAGGTAGTGGTTGGTGCGGCCCCACGGCCAGTACCCGGCATGGAGCAGGGACTGGTCGTCGACGTTGGGCGCGGCGGCGCGATGCTCGGCGACCTGCTGCAGGAACCGATGGCGCCCGTCGGGGTTCTGCATCGGGTCGACCAGCGTCACGACCTGGTCGAGAATCTCCGTCACGTCGGCGCTAGTGCCGGCGATCAGGTGGTACAGCACCGCCAGCGCCGAATCGGTGCCCGAGGTTTCGTCACCGTGAATCGAGTACGCCATCCACGCTACGGCCGGCTGGCCGTCGACCAGGCGCTGTGCCTCCTCCTCGGAGATCGATCGCGGGTCGGCGAGGCGACCGGCGTTCGCTTGGATCTCGTCGAGACGCCCGAGGTGTTCCGACGACGTGACGACCATGTAGTACAGGGCCCTCCCTTCGTGACTCCGGGCGTACTCGACCAACCGTGTCCGCGTGCTCGCTTCGGCCCACACCTCGAGGCAGCGCTCGATCTCGTCGGGGCGAGCCGCACGGTCACCCGGTTCGAAGCCCAGGATCTGCTCCGGGGTCGGAATCGTCGGATCGTAGCTGGTACCGGGGAAGAACTCGACGTCGTAGTCGAGCTGGGGGACGGCCGTCGGGGTGGGCTGCGCGACCGCCGGGGCTGCCGCCGCGAGCACGGCCGCTGCGAGAAGAGCACTCTTCATCGACATCGAGACCTCCGTCGAAGGGTAGGAATGCATGCTACACACGCCTCGACCAGCCTACAATGGCGCCGTGCGCGGTTTGTGGCTCGAGCGAGGCAAGCTCGAGGTTCGTGAGATCCCGGATCCGCGGCCGGCGCCGGGCGAAGCTCTCGTTCGAGTGTTGCAAGCGGGGATCTGCAACACCGATCTCGAGCTCGTGCGCGGTTACTACCCATTCACCGGGGTGCTGGGACACGAGTTCGTCGGCATCGTCGAGAGCGGTCCCGAGCCCTTCTGCGGCCGCCGGGTCGTCGGTGAGATCAACGCCAGCTGCGGCGACTGTTCGATGTGCCGCCGCGGCGTTCCCACTCACTGCGAGCGCCGCACGGTCCTCGGAATCCAAGGCCGAAACGGCGCTTTCGCCGAGCTGTTGACCCTCCCCGCCGACAATCTCCACGTCGTGGCCGAAACGATCTCGGACGACGCCGCTACCTTCACCGAGCCACTCGCCGCCGCCCTTCGAATCCCGGAACAGGTCGCCCTCGAGCCCGGGACGCGGCTGCTGGTCGTCGGCACCGGCAAGCTCGGCCAACTGATCGCCCGCAGCCTCGCCCTCCTCGGATGCGACGTCGTGGCGCTCGGCCGCCGGACAGCCAGTGTCGAGATCCTTCGGGCTTTGGGGATCTCCACCGCCGGCCCCGATGAGGTCGCAGACCGATCCTTCGACCTCGCGGTCGAATGCACGGGCAATCCCGACGGTTTCGAGCTGGCCCGCCGAGCGCTGCGCCCTCGCGGCAGGCTTGTGGTCAAGAGCACCTACTCCGGCTCTCTCACCTTCGACGTCTCGGCCATCGTGGTCGACGAGATCGAGCTCATCGGCTCGCGGTGCGGGCCGTTCCCAGCCGCCCTCGAGATGCTCGCCGGAGGACGGCTCGGGGTCGCCGATCTCGTCGAGGCGCGCTACCCGCTCACCGAGGCGCCCGCCGCCTTCGAGCACGCCGCCCGCCCGGGCGCCCTCAAGGTCCTCCTCGCGCCCGGTCGTTGAGTCGGACCTTTCACCACTAGTCGCCGAGCAGAGCTGCGGGGGCGCTCAGCATCGTCTGGAACGTGTCGAGGAATTCGCTCACGTGGAGACCGTCGACGAGCGCGTGGTGGACCTCGATCGAGAGAGGCATTCGCCACGCCCCCCCGAGAGCGCTCGAGCGCTTGCCGAAGACGACCCGAGGGTTCGATTCGGTCGCCGGACAACGCCGGGCGTGAGCGAAGCTCGTGAACGAGATCCACGGCAGCACGGAAAAATAGACGAGGTCGTCGCGCTCGCCCTGGTCCTCGAGCGTCCGCGAAGCCCGTACACGCTCCAGCTCCTCCCTGCCGGCGGCCTCGAACGAGGAGTAGTCCGACTCGTAGGCGAAGTAGCCGAAGCCGAAGGTGCGATCGGGCCGCAGAACGGTCGACCCGCCATGCACCTCGTCATGCTCGACTACCTCGTCGCCTCGAATCCGCAACCGCAGCTCCTCCACTCCGTTGACGGCGCGCAGGCTCAGGTAGAGGGCGGCTAGGAAGAACGAGTGGAGGCCGCCGGTGGTCGCCTCGACCAGTCCGGTGACGTCCACCTCGGTGCAGATGTTGAAGAACGGTTGCTCATGGTGCTTGTAGTACTCGAAGTGAGCCCGGCGGCTCCACGTATCGAGATCGAGGCGACGGGCCATTCGGGTTCGAGCATCCCTGCGAGCGGCGGTCAGGCGAAGCGAGCGCCAATCTGAGCTCGTCGCCTTGTTTGCGCTCAAGCGTCCCATATAATCGTGGGACACTCAATCGAAGACACTCGAGGAGGCCCCGTGAAATCGACTCCGCGTCTCGCCGCTCGCCTTGCCGTTGCCTCGTTCTCAGCCGTAGCCTTCCTGCTGATGGTGGGGGCGGCTTCCGGTCAGAATACGACGGCTTCGATCCGTATCGACGTAACAGATCCCGACGGCGCCGTCGTCAGCGGAGTCGCCGTTACCCTGACCCATCTCCCCACCGGCCGAGTCCAGGCCTTCGTGACCAACGAGCAGGGCGTCGTGGCGGCACGCGGCCTCGCCGTCGGCGGACCCTACGAGGTCGCCGTGCCTCCGGGCGGCGATTACGCCGCCGACATGGTCGTGGAGATCTTCCTCGAGCTCGAAGAGCTGGAGGTCATCTCGCTCACCGTGCGCCCTTCCACTTTCGAGGAGATCACGGTCACCTCGGAGGAGGTGGGAGACGTGGTCTCGATCGGCGTCGGCCGCGATTTCGCTCGCTCCACGATCGAGGCGATACCGTCGATCTCGCGGGACTTCATCAGCACGCTCGCGACCGAGCCCGAGATTCTGGTGGACAACAGCGTCGCCCGCGGGCCGGCGGTCTCGATGGCCGGGCAGAACTTCCGCTTCAACAGCGTGACGATCGACGGGGTCGCGCAGAACGACAACTTCGGCCTGTCCAAGAACGCTTCCGCGACGCAGCGGACCCCGATCTCGATCGACGCGATCGAAGCGATCAACGTCAATCTCGCGCCGTTCGACGTGACCTACGGCAACTTCGTCGGTGGCAACATCAACATCGTGACCAAGTCGGGCACCAACCAGTTCGGCGGCACCGTCTTCGGGGTCACCACCGACGATAGTCTGACGGGGAACGAGTCCGCCGGCACCAACCTCGGCATCGGGGCTTTCGATGAGGAGACCTTCGGATTCACCTTGGGTGGCCCGATCGTCACCGACAAGCTCTTCTTCGTGGCCAACTACGAGAAGTTCGATACGACCCGACCGTCGAACTCCCAGACGATCGACAACATCGCCGGCGTCACCCAGGCCGACGTCGACGAGGTCATCAGCATCCTGAACAACGATTACGGCTTCGACCCCGGCCGCTTCGATGCCAGCGATGGCGACCAGGACGAGAAGATCCTCTTCAAGCTCGCCTGGAACCCCAGCTCCCAGCACCGCGTGGACGCGACCTACCAGGTCGCGGAGGGCGACGTCCTCTTCGACGACTTTCCCGAGATCGCGGTGCTGCAGTCCAACCGCTACAACATCAACGAGAAGCTGACGGCCTATTCGGCTCAGCTGTTCTCGAACTGGACCAACAGCTTCACGTCGGAGCTCAAGTTCGGCACCAAGGACGTCGAGAATCGCCAGATCAGCGTCGACACCACGACACCGGACTTCACCATCTCCACGGCGGCGGGAGGCACGATCGCGGCGGGGGGCGACCGCTTCCGTCACACCAACGAGCTCGACAACGAGTCGCAGGTGATTCGCCTTCGGGGTGACTACCAGTCGGGCAACCACCTGGTGACCGGTGGCTTCGAGCAGGAGGTCTACACCGTCCGCAATCTCTTCCTGCCGTTCTCGAAAGGCAACTACGTCTTCTCTTCGATCGACGATCTCCGCGAGCGCGAGGTCGGATTCGTCCTGTACGGCAACTCGAACACCGGAGTCGCTGGGGACGCGGAGGCGAACTTCGATCTCGCCGTGAACACCTTCTACCTCCAGGACGAGTGGGCGGCGAGCAGCGACCTCACGCTCAAGTTCGGCCTGCGCTACGACTTCTACGACAACAACGACGAGATCACTCTCAATCCGAACTTCACCGAGCGGCAGGGGTTCTCCAACCAGGAGAATCTCGATGGCAAGGATCTCGTCATGCCGCGCTTCGGTTTCAGCTGGCTAGCCAGCGATCGCGTGCAGGTCCGGGGCGGCGCCGGGCTGTTCGGTGGCGGCACCCCACTCATCGTGCTCTCGAACAGCTACTCGGGTGACGGGATCAGCCGAACCTTCGCTTCCTTCCTGGCGCCGTTCTTCGGTCCGCCGGTGAGCGACTCGATCGCGCTGGCAGTCAGCGAGCTGCCCGACCCCGGTGCCGCCTTCCGTCATCTTCAGCAGTACATCGGGATCAACCCGGTGGCGGCCACCGATGCGATCTCGCCGGACTTC
Source organism: Thermoanaerobaculia bacterium (assembly GCA_945787575.1). GTDB lineage: Bacteria > Acidobacteriota > Thermoanaerobaculia > Multivoradales > JAHEKO01 > CALZKB01. The sequence continues at coordinate 13,370 of CALZKB010000073.1, forward strand.
GACATCCTCAGCACCTGGAAGTACAACCTCGGCAGCGATTTCGTTCTCGGAGAGGACTGGCTCGTCAGCGCCGACGTCATCCTCTCGGACGTGAAGGACGGCTACAACATCTACGAGGGCCGCCGCATCCAGGTCGGCACCGCCCCGGACGGGCGTCCGATCTACGACACCCCGGCTGACGGCGACTACATCGTCACCAACACGGGCGAGGGCAAGGGACTCGTCGCCACCCTGAGCTTGGACAGGGGCTTCTCGTTCCAGAACGGGGGTCTCTTGGACCTCACCCTCGGCTACACCTTCCAAGACGTCGACGAGCTCCGGTCCTACAATCGTTTCGTCGGCTTCGAGACCTACGCGTTCGATCCGCAGACGGATCTCAACAACGGACAGGTCGCCCCGTCGCGATACGAGGTCGAGGATCGCTTCACGGCGACCGCCCGGTGGCAGAACAAGCTGTTCGGCGACAATACGACCTCCGCAGGACTGACCTACTCGGGTCGCTCGGGCCGGCACTTCAGCTACGTCTTCGGCAGCGGTGGCGCCCCAACCTTCGGCGGTACCTTCCTCGCGGACTTCGGCAGCGAGGGGGACAACCCCGGCCCGCAGCTCTTCTACGTTCCGACCGGTCTCCAAGATCCGATCATCACCGGCGACGCCGCGTTTCTCTCCGACCTCGATCAGTTCATCGATGGGAACAGCTGCCTGCGAGGGAGTCGAGGGTCGATCGTCGGGCGCAACAACTGCAGCACCGGTTGGGTGCACATCTTCGGCCTCCGACTGCAGCAGGAGATCCAGGCCTGGAGCGACACGAGCTTCGACATCATCCTCGACGTCGAGAATCTCGGAAACCTGATCAACAGCGATTGGGGCCGGATCGAGAGCTACACCGCGCCCTCCAATGTCGCACCCGCGATCGTAGGTCTCTCGGAGGATGGATCACAGTACGTGCTGACGCCCAACGCTTCCTACGAAGGAACTCCGGAGAGCATCGTGCCTCAACCGACGATCGCACGCATTCCGTCGGCCCATCGGATCCAGCTCGGAGTACGCTACCGCTTCTAGCCGATAGTCGAGAACCTGACTCGGAGGCCGCGAAACCGCGTCGTGGATCGCCGAGTCCCGATGACGGCCACCGCCGGTGCCGCACGGCATCTGCGGCTGGAACGTCGCCAGATTATTCGTCGACGAGGAAGAACCGGGGCTCGCGACGGCGGAAGGTCTGCCGTGCCGCAGCTAGCCCCGGAGTAGCGCCAGGCCGATGGCGACGAGCCAGCTGGTGAGGGAACCGAGAAGAAAGTACTCGGTGACGTGGTCGACCCGGAACCCTTCTCGGTCGTCGGCCTGGCGGGCGACGCTCGAAAGCTCCGGGAACCGCAGGATGCTCTTGGCCGACGCGACCAGCGCCGCGGCGGTCGGCTCGCCGTGGATCATCAAGCCGAGAATCAACCACCGTTCGAGCACGCCGATCATCCGGCCGCCACGGAGCCGCTTCTCGGACCGGCGCATCCTCGTCCCGGCGACCGTCAACACCGCGCGCACGATCGCGTTGGCGGTGGCGCCGGCGAACACCAGAAGCGCCAAGTCGAAGAGGAGTCGCCCGCCGTCGAGGGCGGCGAGCGACTCGAAAGGAAGTCCGACGAGCCAGCGGTCGAGCTCGGGGGTCGGGCTTGCCGGCAGGCTCCCGGAGAGCGCCACTCCAGTGATCAAGTAGAGAGCCAAGGCAGCGAGTGCCCACCAGCAGCGCCGGCTGTCGAGGGTCGCTATCGAGCGGATGCCGAGCCACGCGCCGATGCCGACGAGCTCGACGGCGAGCAGTGGCGCGAGGGTGCCGAGCGGTAGCAGAAACCCGCCGATTGCCAGGCTGGTCAGCAGCGCGGCCCCGACGCCGACTGCCGCGCGGCGACCGCTCGCCGGAATGCCCTGCAAACCGCCGGCCACGAGGTCCGCAACGGCGACCGCGAGGAAAAGGAGAGCCGCGACGATCATGGGACGAGCCCCCGTGCCGCGCAATGTGCCTGATACACGGCGCTTGCTCCGTTCTCTACCTGCCGGCGGGCGACCGACGGCTGGCTGATGCCGAGCTCACGAGCGATGTCCGCCTGGCGCTCCCCGGAAAAGAGCCCTCGGGTGATGCGAAGGTCCTTGGGGTCCATCTTCCCCAGCAGCGCGTCACGGCAGATCAGGAATCCGTTGAGGATGCCCACGAGCGGCTCGTCGAGGCCGGCGGCGAGCGTTCGTACGGTCCGTGGCCACTGTCGCTTGGTGGCTGTCTCCTTCACGCGGTCGATCGCCTCGCGTGCCGACCACCACGCCGAGCCGCTCTGCGCCATCGGCGCCCGGTCGGGGTCGAAGGAGGTGATCTCTCCCCAGCCGATGCCAAAACGCAAGTCGTAGCGACCGGCGAGCCAGAGGGTCGTGAAGAGGGCGGCATTGAGCGCCTCGCCGACCGACTCGTAGGCACCCTGAAACTCGTCGCCGACCGTCACCTCGAGCGGTTGGACCGCGGACGCCCGAGCGTTGCTCCAGGTGAGCGCCTCGGTCAACGCCCCGATCAACGCCGTCTGGTCGGTGTAGGAGCGCGAACCGACGACGTCGGCGAGGACAACCGCGTACTGGCGACCGAGCTGGCTGTTGACCATGAGCGAAATTATAGGCCATGAGGCGATATGTTGTCTATATAGCTCCAAAAGCTATTCTCTGCCCGCCGCTGACAGCAGCACTGCGCTCCCCCGCTCAATGCGACAGCCGCTCTTGACGGTCTTGTGAAATACTTCGATGCCCCAACGTTTGGCGTACCAGTCCAGCTTCTCGAACGCGTCTTCGGAGGTCGTCACATCGAGAGTCGTCAGCAGCATCCATTCCAGGGGTGAGACATCGTCGGGAGCGTCGATCTCGGATGCAAAAACAGCCCACAGATCGATCGGTTCAAGCTTCGATTTTCTGCGTGGCG
>CALZKB010000074.1 GCA_945787575.1 Thermoanaerobaculia bacterium
GTAGTGAGACATTTTGAGAGCGTCTGACACAGCCTCGGCGATCACGGCTTCGTCTTCGACCAGTAGAATCCTCATGGCTAGGCACCCCCCGTGCGGTCGATGTGGCGGTTGTTGGTCACCCCAACTGGAGAAAGCAAGGAGCGTGCCACACGTCACCGCCAGGAGTTGCGCGCCGGCTCATTGCGCCGGGCGCGGCGGCACGTCCTTCGAGACAAGATGCCGAATTATACGGTGATGGACGAGTCGGGGTTCAAACGGACCGCTCGAGCGGCGCGCAACCGCAGCGACTCACCCGCGGTCTCTAGGCGTGGGCTGCTGGCGACAAGACGCGATCGATCGCGCGCGCCAGCTGTCGGGCGGTGTAGGGCTTCGGCAGGAAGTTGATCGCTTCCTCGTCGACCCCGGTCCGGAGGACAGCGCTGTCGGTGTGGCCGGAGGCAAAGAGAACGCGAATCTCCGGGTCTCGAGCCTCGATCCGGTCGGCCAGCTCTCTGCCGGTGATGCCGGGCATGATCACGTCGGTCAAGAGCAGAGCGAAGCCGGAGGGGGCCGCGTCGAACAGCTCGAGGGCGGTCTCCCCGTCTTCGGCCGAGCGCACTTCGAAACCCATGGCGCCGAGCAGCTCTTCGGTCGACTCTCTGAGCTCTTCGTTGTCCTCGACGAGCAAGACCCTTTGACCGGACCCGATCGCTCCGTCCGTCCGTGGGCTGTCCCCGACTGCTGGCAGCGGCTTGGCGGTGCGCGGGAAGCAGAGCTCGATGTGGGTTCCCGGGAGGTCGGTGTCCATCAGCCGGACGGTGCCGCCGTTCTGCTCGGCGATACCGTAGACGGTGGCGAGCCCGAGACCGCTGTGCCGGCTCTGGTCCTTGGTCGAGAAGAACGGTTCGAAAACCCTGTCACTGAGCTCCGGCGAGATCCCAGGCCCGCTGTCGGAGACGCGCAGGGCGATGCCGCCGAGCTGGCACTTGCACACGGCGCCACCGCCATCGGGGAGACGGAGGATGCATTCCTTGAATTCGATGTTGCGGCTGGAAATGCGGACCGTGCCTCCCTCCGGCATCGCGTCGCGAGCGTTGACCAACAGGTTGACGACCGCTTGCTCGACTTGGCTGACTTCGACCTCGGTATGCGCCAGGTCGGGAGCGAGGTGGAGCTCGAGGCGGAGGTCTTCGCCGATGAGGCGGCCCGCCATCTCCTCCAGCCCGATGACGACCGAGTTGAGATTGACGATCTCGGGCTGTACCGTCCGGCCGCGGCTGAAGGCGAGGAGCCGCTCGAGCAGGGCCGACGCCCGGGAGCAGGTCCCGATGACCGTATCCATCTTCGCCGCGACGCGGCCGTCGGTCGCCGTCTGCATGCGCACGACCTCGCACTGGGCGCTGATGGCGGCGAGATAGTTGTTGATGTCGTGGGCCAGCCCGCCGGCCAGGCTGCCGATCGCTTCCATCTTCTGCGCCTGCAGGAGGGCGGTCTCGCTCTTCCTCAGCGCTTTCTCGGCCTTGCGCTGGTGCCGCTCGTGGGTCCAGACCGCCACGATGGCGAAGGCGATGATCGCCGTCCAGGCCAGAAGCATGAGTCGAAAGAGAATGCGCGAACGGCTGTGGGCGTCGTCGAGCCGGCCGAGGGCATGCTCGTCGAGAGCTCGCAGGTCGCTCAGCAGGTCGTAGAAAGAGCGGTCGTAAGCCACGTCGACCGATGATCCCACCCCGACTTCTTCGCCGGCGTCGAACCCCTCCAGCCGCTGCGTGGAGAGCTCGACGAAGCGATCCACCCGGGGTCGCAAACGGGCGAGGATCTCCGCCGCGATCGGGTCGTCGGCGATCGACGTCGCGGCGACCTCCGTCGACTCTCCCGCGAGCTGCAGGAGAATCGCGCGGCTGCGGTACTGGTGCTCCCGGATCTCGTCGAGGTCTACGACGTCGCCCGACACATACTCCTCGACCCACAGGTGCAGGGTGGCGATACGGGTCTCGACCTCTGCCACCAGCCGTGCCGCCTTGGCGTCCCGGACGAGGACGTGCTCCCGGAGCGCATCGTTGAGGACCAGGAGGAGCATCGAGAGCAGCCCGAGACCGAGCAAGAGGCCCGGCAGAAGGAATCGGCTCTCGTCGTTTTCTTCAGGCATGGCGAGGCTAAGACGTCACCAGCATAACGCAGCAGCCTCGCCCGTCACCAAAGGCGAGGATCAGTCGCCGCGGTGCCCGTCGAACAGCTTCGGCTCAGCGGATTCCTGGAGCACCGCGCGGTTCGCCGGCCACAAGTTGCCCTCCCAGAGCTCGACGGAGCGCACCTTGCCGAGTTGCGCGATCTCCACTTGCTCCAAGGGGATCAGCGCGTTGTCGAGGTCGACCAGCCACAGCAACAGATTGTCGTCGACCGACAGGTAGAGCAGGCCGTCGGCGGTCTCCGGGTGGGAGCGCTGCCACTCCAGGGTCAGCTTCTCGTAGCGACGGTCGAGATTGCGCCAGCGGCTCTCGTTCCAGACGACGGTCTCGTTGAAGGCGCGCAGCCGCAGCTGAAGATAGCCGTTGTGGCGGCGAGCCTCGACTTTGAAGGTCGGTAGCCGCTGGGCCGATTGACCGTTGAACAGCGTGGCGACTCGGTCTTTCGGGATGTCCCAGATCTTGGGAGCGAGCCGGAAGGTCGCGGCGAGCTCGTCGGCGCTTTCGACGTCGAACAGCTCGACTCCGCCCACCACGTTGCTCCAGCGACTCGTGTCGCCGGTCTCGAAGCCGTCGCTGAAGATCTCACCGTACGCTTCGGCGAATATCTCCCAGCCGAACGCCTGAGAGGGAAGGGAGGTGAACGGGACCAGAGCCCATCCCGACAGGCAAACCAACAATGCTGCAGCGGATTTGAGGTTTCTTCGCATCAGAGGGTCTCCTTGGGTCTGTTCTCCGGCCCCGTGTTGGCACACGATGACCGACCGGCGATTACAAGTCGGTGACAGAAGTGGAGGCGGGCTCTTCCTCCGTGGCTGAGACCACTTCGAGCTCGTGAACCTGGAAGACGGGGCCGTGGCGCTCGACCGAGACGTCCGGAAAGAGCTCGGTCGGCGGTTCGTCGAAGTAGACCGCCTGCCCGCGCTCGAGCCTGTCTTCGACGAGGGTCTTCAAGTCCTCGGGCGCGATGAGGAAGCGGTTGAGGGCTTCGACGTCTCTCCGCCGCCCTTCCACGAGCTGCAGGTACTCGAGCACCGGAATCGTGCTCCACCAACCGATGACGAGCGATCCCGGCTCCACTCTCGAAAGGACCGAGATTCCGCGATTGTAGGAGCTGCGGTCGGTCGAGAGATCGACCAGCGGCCCGTTCCAGGCGATGGCGAAGACGACGGAACCGACCGCCAGCGATCGCAACAACCAGCGGGTGCCGGCGACTATCCGATGCTCGGTGTCGGCGGCCATCCATTCGTCGAGCGCTTGGTAGCCGACGGCGAGGAAGATCGCCCAAATCAGGTAGGAAGGCAAGAACATCGTGTTCTTGTCGACCACCCGGTAGTTGATGTAGAACGCCGTCGTCGTCACGAAGAGGATGCCGAGCGTCTCGGCCAGTGGAGCCGTTCGTCGTCGCAGCGCGACGACACCGACGAGAGCCGGTCCGATACCGACGGCGACGAAGGCTCGTACGAGCTCGGTGCAGAAGCCGAGGGTCTGGCGTCCCAGCTCGGCTGCCGTGTAGCCCATCATCACGCCGGCGAAAGCCTTGCCCGAGACCAGCCACCACATTCCGGCCGACGTCGTGAGGTCGACGGCCACCATTTGCCCCTGGGCGTCGTAGGCCCCCGCATAGTTGAACGCCGGATCGCCCAGGTAGACCCAGCTCAGATAGAGGTACTGGCTCAAGCCCAGGGCGAGGCCGGCCGCCGCGGCCGCGAGCCGACGACCGTCGAGCCACCGCCAGCCGCAGGTCCGCACGACGAACCAGACACAACCGGGGGCGAGAAGCACGGTAGCCACGTGGTTGCCGAAACTGATCCCCACGACCAGGGTGCACAATGCCAGGCGCGCGGTGGACGGCGCGCGCTCGAACCCCATGAGCGCCAGCACGATCGACGCCGTCATGAAGGTGTGCAGGGTGTAGACCTCGGCGCCCAGCCGGCGATGGCGAGCTGGCGCAGCACCAGATCGGCGATCGCGAGGGTCAATGCGCCGAAGATCGCGGAGAAGACGTTCATCCGATAGCCGACGTCTCCGATCGGCAACTGGCTCCACAACTTGCCCAGAATCAGGTAGAGGGGGTAGCCGGTAGCGCGCAGCAGCCCTCCGGTGTAGGCCGCGGTCGTGAGCTCGGCGCTGTCCAGGTTGTAGACGGTGGGCGCCACGGTCGATAGGTAGAGCGCAAGCGGCAGGAGGAAGGCGAGAACGAAGCGACCGACCGCGAGGACCGAGTCGGCGCCGAAGACGGATGCCGACGTCGAAAACCGCCCCTTCTTGCGCGCGCCGCTCACCAGGGGCTCCATCTCAACCGACCCAGTAGCCGTTGGCGAAGAGGGCGGTGAACAGAGACAGCAAGACGAGGGAGACGGCGGTCACCGTACGGTCGACCCAGGCGCGGTCGCCCCAACGAGCGAGCAGGACGAACACCGGAAACAGGACCCAGACATAGCGCCGCTGGCTCATGAGCAGGCCCGAGCTGAACGACAGGGTGAGACCGCCGACGACGAACAGCCCCTCGGCCCAGCGACCCTCCCCGAGAAGCACCGAGCCGAGTGCCAGGAAGGCGAGCACCATGGCCACATCGATGCAGTTGTCGAGATGGACGTGCCCGGCGGAAAGGGCCGCGAGCCAGTCCCCGCCGGGGACGACCAGCGCGTCACGCAGCGTCTCGAGCGGGGGCCGTGGTTGGCGTCCCCACTGAGCCGCGGCTTGGACGAAGGCGAACGGGCTGCCGAAAGCCAACCAGAGGTGACCCATGAACAGGCCCATCCCCGCCGGCGTCAGCAAGCCGGCGAGAACGCCCGCTCGAGGAACGCTCTCGGGATCCCGGCGACGCTCCTCCCACCAGCAGACGATGAGGAGAACGGCGACGGCCAGTCCGTGCATTCTGGTCAGTGAGGAGGCGGCGCCAAGTAGGCCGGCGGTCGCCCAATGTCCGCTTCGAGCCCGCTCGAGCGCGCCGATCGCCAACAACAGAAAGAGTGATTCGGTGTAGATCGCCGAACCGAAGAAGCTGGTCGGGAAAATCATGAGGTACCACAGCGACCGTTCGGCGAGAGTCGGTCCCCACTCGCGCGAGACGAGCCGAAAGAAGAAGATGCAGGCGCCGAGCAGGGCCAGATGGCTGACGAGGATGCCGGCGTGGACCGGATCCAAGCCGAAAAGGCCGAACAGGTCCATGAGGATGGGCAGGAGGGGAAAGAAGGCGACCGAGGGCAGCTCGACGTCGTGGAGCTGGTAGCCTTCTTCCGCGATGCTGACGTAGAAGCCGGTGTCCCAGCGGCTGCCGAAGACGTCGACCAGGAGGTTCTCGACGCCGCGCAGGTGGTAGGGCGCGGGATCGGTCTGGTCGTGGATGAGCGGCGCCGCCACGTAGGCGACCAGCACAACGGCGAGTCTCGTGACGAGGAAGACCGTCAGCGGAACCCGCAGCCACTCGGGAAAGCGGGAAGACGACCCTCGGTCGTCGGCAGGAACGGTCAATGGGCGCCGACAGCCCCCTCGTTGCCTGAGAGCTGGACGATCTTCCGCTCGAGGCTCCGTCGTACTCGCGCCAGCCCGCGGAGATCTTCGAGAACGGTGGAAGCGATCCGTACTCGGCTGTCGCGATCCTCGGCCCAACGGACCGGAACCGAGCGGACGTCAAGGCCCGCTCCCTCGGCCACGAGAAGCAGCTCGGTGTCGAAGAACCAGTGATCGTTCTCGACGAGTGGGAGGACGCGGCGGATCGTCGAGAGTCTGACCGCCTTGAATCCGCACTGCGCGTCGTCGAAGCCGGTCGGGTGGAAGAGCGCCCGAATCAGCAGGTTGTAGCCGCGCGAGAGGACCTCCCGCTGGAGGCAGCGATCGGTCTCGGCACCGTCCGCGAGGCGAGAGCCGACGACGAGGTCGGCACCATCGTGCAGCGCAGCAACGACGGCCGGAATGGCGCTCACATCGGTGGATAGGTCGACGTCCATGTAGAGAGAGTAGTCCGCGGCGGTTCGGTTCCAGACGTGCCTCAGGGCGAGCCCCCTGCCCTTGACCTCGAGCCTCTCGTACTGCACGCGCCGGAAGTGGGCCGACAGCGCCTCACCCTCCACTTGACTGCCGTCGGTGGAGCCGTTGTCGACGATCACGATCTTCCAGTCGGGGAGATCGAAGTTGAACAGACGCCGGCGGAGGCGCTGGACCGAGTCCGATAGAGCCGCCTCCTCGTTGTAGATCGGGATCACGAAGTCGATCGAGTCAAGGTGCGATTCGCTCATGGGACGACCTCCATTTCGACTCACAGCTTCAGCAGGTTGCGCTCTCGGATGTAGTCGGCCAACCGCTCGGCGACCAGCCGATGTCCGCTTCGGTGCCAGTGGCCCGCGGGCTTGATGGGTTGGCCTTCGGCTACCGCCTCGCGGAATTCGGGGAGCAGGTCGAGGCAGAACGCCGCTCGGGTCGCGCAGTAGTCACGGAAGAACTCGTAGCCCGGGGTCTCGAGATCCGGGACCGTGATCTCTTCGCTGTGCGGCAGGTAGACGAAGGCGAGGACGGCGCCGGCCGCCACCGCCTCGTCGACCATCTCGTCGAGCAGGGCGGTGGTCAGGGCGTTCATCCGGCGCTGGGCAAGACCGACGGTCCAGAAGTAGCTGTCTCGCACGATGGTCAAGAGATCGAGCAGGCGAGGACGCCACCGGGAGCGACGCACGACTTCATCGGGCTTCGGAACCGGGACGTTGCGCAGGGAGAGCCGGTCCCCCGTCACCTCGAACCTCGGTTTGGCATAGTCGCGGAAATCGAGCAAGTTGCGCTCCATGTCGTCGCGCACGAAACCGAGAACCACTAGGTCGGGCTGGTAATCGAGACTCTGCTCGCGCAGCATCAAGAGCATCTGGTCGTGGCCGTAGCCGTGGACTCCGAAATTGACGACTTCGGCCTCGGGAACCAAGGCGCCGAGGACGTGGGGGTACGCCTCTTCGTCCCGAACCTCGTCGCCAAAGGTGAACGAGTCACCGACGACCAGGATCCGAGGCTTGCCGTCTGGAGGCGAGAGCTCGACCTCCCGCGTCCCGCGAAGCCAGGCCGAATTGGTGTTGACGGTATCCGGACCGAAGGTGTCCGCCTCGCGAACGAGCGGCTTGCTGGCCCAGCCACGGGTCGGGTGGTATTGGTCAAAGCTATAGTAGATCTGGTTGTCGGTGACCCGACGTTCCAGCCAGCTGAGTCGCCAGCCTGCGGAGCTTCGCATCCCGACGCGGCGGAGCACGCTCTCCGACCTCAGGACCGCGCGCGCGAGAGCCTCGGAGAACCCGAGGATGAAGAACACGTAGAGCAGTGCGAAGCCGCAACGTCTCAGCGCAGTCTGCCTGCGGGTCGAGCTCGCAGCCGAAACCGTCATGATTGGAGGTTGCCGGAGGACTGATTACAGAAGCATGACGCAGGTTGCGCTCGGCATCGCCGCCTGGCACTGCGCTTGCACACGACGGGGACCATGCTCTCTCGAGTTCGGGCCGTTCGCCGCCGGAGTCGATTCGCCCTGGCGTTGGCAGTGCTCGCAGGCGCCCAGGCCGCTGCCGATTCGACGGGCGGAGTGCCGGATCGACCGCTCGTGATGGAAGCTCGCCGGCTCGCCGACGCATTGGGGTCGGAAGTGTGGCCGAGCTGGGCGACCCCGTTCGAGTTGTTGCTCGTCGGCGAGGCGCAGGAATACCTCATCGGGTCCCGACGATCCCCCGACGGCTTCGAGGAGCTTCGGGAAGATCCCGAGCTCGGCCCGGTCGCGGTGCGCCCGCGAGTCTTCGCGACCCAGCTCGAAGCGACGATGCCGGCCTTCGGACCACCGGCTACGATTGTGGTCGGTACGGCAAAGGCGACCGATCGGTCGCCGACCGGGTGGATGCTGATGCTCCTGCACGAGCACTTCCACCAGTGGCAGATGAGGTCCACGGCCTACTTCGAAGCCGTAGCCGCCCTCGATCTCGCCGGCGACGATACGACCGGGCGCTGGATGCTCGACTACCCGTTCCCCTATGATTCGCCGCCGGTCGTCGCCGACTACGAGCGAGTCGCCAGAGCGCTCGCGGGTCTCCTGCGCCGTCCGGCGGACGAAGACATCGCGAGCGAGGCGGAGGCACTCTGGGATGACTATGCCGCTTGGCTCTCCGAGCTCGAAGACCGCGACCGCCGCTACCTCCGGTTTCAGCTCTGGCAGGAGGGCGTCGCCCGTTTCGTCGAGCTGCGAGTCGCCGAGAAGGCCGGGGCGGGTTGGAAGCCGTCGCCCTCGGTGACGGCGCTCGAGGGGTTCGAGGACTTCTCTGCCGCCGCCTGCGCGGCGTGGGAGCTGCTTTTCGAGCAGCTCGAGGAGCCCGACCTACCGCGTCGTCGACGCGTCTCGTTCTATGCGCTGGGGGCGGGCCTGGCGCTGCTTCTCGATCGCACCGAGCCGACTTGGAAGTCTCGCTACGAAGAGCCGCGCTTCCGCCTGGCTCCGAATTGACACTACCTGGCCCCCCTGCTCTACTGACCGCCACTCCTCGAGGGGGCCGTGCCGCAGACCACCGATCTCATCGCATCGCTGACCACAGCGCCCGACGAGGATCGGCTGCGGGAGCTTGCCGGACTGGCGGATCTCCTCGAGATTCGAGGCGATCTCGTCGCCGACCTCGATCCCCACTGGCTGCGTGAGCATTTTTCTGGGCGCTTGCTCTACACCTATCGGAGCGTCGAAGAAGGGGGGCGGGGTGCGGACGGTGGAGAAGAGCGCCACGCGCGGCTGATCGCGGCCCAGGCTGTCTACGACCTGGTCGACCTCGAATTGCGCGATCTCGAGCCATCGGTCCTTACCTCGATCCCGCCCGAGAAGCGCCTGATCTCTTGGCACGGCACCGTCGATGCGATCGAGGAGCTGCTGACGACGGTCGAGCGCCTGACCGCCGTCGAGGCACGCTGGTACAAGCTCGTGAACTGGGTCGAGACCAGTGGGCCGGATCGTTGGCCGCTGATCCTGGTCAAGCAGCTCGGACGCGACGACCTGATCGCCTTCGCCGCCGGCGAGGTCGGCGGGTGGACCCGTCTGCTGGCTGCTTACCTGGGCTCCCCTGCGGTTTTCGCGGCCGGTAGCGAAACGCCCGCCGCTGCCGGACAGCTCCCCATCGAGAGGCTCCGGCGCGAGTACGGCTGGCCGTTGCCGAAGACGCTCACCAAGATCTTCGGGATCGTAGGCAAACCGGTGACGCACAGCCTGTCGCCCTACATTCACAACCGGGCGCTGAGAGCTCTCGACCTACCCGGCCTCTATCTTCCGTTCCACGTCGAGAGCTTCGGAGAGTTCTGGCTGGAGGTGGTGGAGGAGGAGGGTTTCACCGAGGCGGGCTGCGCCTTGCGGGGTCTGAGCGTCACGGCGCCCCACAAGCGAATTGCGATGGCCGTGGCGGGGGCGACGAGTCCGTTGACCGAGCGCATCGCTTCCGCCAACACCCTCATTTACAGGGATGGGGTCTGGGAGGCGGATAGCACCGACGCCGAGGGAATCCTCGGGCCGCTCAAGCGGCGCCAGATCGTCGTGCGGGACCGTCCCTGTGCGGTGCTCGGAGCCGGCGGCGGTGGTCGCGCCGCCGCCTTCGCGCTGACGGCGGCCGGCGGCAACGTGACGCTCTTCAACCGGAGCCCGGAGCGCGGGCGCAAGGCGGCCGCGCTCCTGGAGGTGCCGTGGGCGCCGCTCGAGCAGCTCGACCCCGGCAGCTTCGAGGTGGTGGTCCATTCGACGCCGCTGGGGCGAGATGATGCCGATCCGCTCCCTTGCGATCCGAGTGCGCTGGCGGCCGGAACGGTCGCGATCGACCTGGTCTATCGGCGCCGCGAGCCGACTCCCTGGCTGAGCGCCCTCCAGGAGCGAGGCCAGACGGTGATCGATGGCCGCGAGGTGCTGCTGCACCAGGCGATTCCGCAGTTCGCGGCGTTGACCGGACGCGAAATGCCGAATGACCTGGTCGTCGATCTGCTCGACGAGCTGGCGGTGCCATGAATGCGCGCCGCCGCGCCACGCCCCGCGTTCGCCAGTTCCTCGGCGACAGCCTGACGCCGGTCGCCGCCTACCAGCGGCTAGCGACGGACGGCCCCCGATTCCTTTTCGAGAGCGTGACCGGCGGCGATCAGGTGTCGCGTTACAGCTTTCTCGGTGGCGGGCCTTCCGAGGTCTACCGGGTGTACCGCGATCGGTTGGAGATCGAGAGCGGAAGCGAGCGGCGAGAGATCCACGGCGATCCTCTCGCGAGTCTTCGTGAGAGATTCCGGTCGATCGAAGCCGAGCCCGGCGAGATCCCCTTCCTCGGAGGGTACGTCGGCTACTTCGGCTACGACATCGCGCGTCTCGTCGAGCCATCGTTGGCCGACCCACCGGAGGATCCCTTCGGTCTGCCACTCGCGATCCTCGCCCGCATCGACGCGCTGCTGGTATTCGATCACGCCCACCAGCGCCTACTGGCGGTGGCCAACGAGATCGAGGGGGAAGTAACCGCAGCCGAGGCCGAGTCGCGCCTCGATGCCCTGACCGCGGTGGTCGAGCGAAGCGACAGCGCCCGCGCCGCCCGACTGCCGATCCTCGGGCCACAGGCGGCAACTGGGCCAGGGGTAAACCTCGACGGGCCGGACTATCAAGCGCGGGTGCGCGCTGCCCAGCGGCACATCGAGGTAGGCGACATCTTCCAGGCAGTCCTGGCTCGCCGTTTCGAGCTGGGCGCCGCGGTCGAGGCGACCGCGCTGTACCGTGCCCTTCGAGCGGTCAACCCCAGCCCCTACATGGTGCTCCTCGAGATGCCCGAGGTCGCGCTCGTCGGGGCCAGCCCGGAGATGCTGGTGCGCAAGACCGGCCGACGGATCGAGACCCGCCCGATCGCCGGAACTCGGCGTCGGGGCCTGACCCCGGACGAGGACGAACGCCTTGCCGAAGAGCTTCTCGCCGACCCCAAGGAGCGAGCCGAGCACGTGATGCTCGTCGACCTCGGGCGCAACGACGTCGGGCGGGTGGCCGTGCCCGGCAGCGTCGACGTACGTGGCTTCATGGAGATCGAGCGCTACAGCCACGTCATGCACATCTGTTCGAGCGTCGAGGGCGATCTCGCGGCCGATCGGGACGCGCTCGACGTGCTGCTCGCGTGTTTCCCGGCCGGCACGGTATCGGGGGCACCCAAGATCCGCGCCATGGAGATCATCGATGACCTCGAGCCGGAAGCGCGCGGCCCCTATGCGGGCGCGATCGGTTACGTCTCTTTCGCCGGCGATCTCGACACTTGCATTACGATCCGCACGCTGGTGGTTCACGACGGCAAGGTCTCGGTGACCGCCGGGGCCGGCGTCGTCGCCGACTCGGATCCGCGCTCCGAGGAGCGGGAGACCGAGAGCAAGGCGGCCGCGCTGTTGGCCGCCGTCGAGCTGGCGCGACGCCTCTAGACCATGATCCTGATCATCGACAACTACGACTCCTTCACCTACAACCTGGTGCAGGAGCTGCTCGTGATCGGGGTCGAGGTGGACGTCGTGCGCAACGACGAGCTGACGGTGGCCGAGATGCTGGCCCGCGAGCCGGTGGGTATCCTCATCTCGCCGGGGCCGGGGCGACCGGACGATGCCGGCGCCTGCCTCGAGCTGATCGCCGCTCGACCCGCTCAGCCGGTGCTGGGAGTCTGCCTCGGGCATCAGGTGCTCGGCCAGGCGTTCGGCGGCCGCGTCGAGCGCGCTCCGCAGCTCGTGCACGGCAAGACCTCCGAGGTGATCCACGAGGGGGCGGGTATCTTCCGGGACTTGCCGATGCCGTTCGAGGCCACGCGCTATCACAGCCTCACGGTCGTTCCCGAGACCCTGCCAGAAGAGCTCGAGCCGCTCGCCTGGACCGACGATCACGTGCTGATGGGCATGCGGCACCGGCGGTTGCCCTACTGGGGCGTTCAGTTCCACCCGGAGTCGATCCTGACGACCGCGGGCCCGACGCTGCTTCGCAATTTCGTCGAGGAGTGTCGAGGTGGCTGATTCGGTCATCACCCGCCAAGCGGCGCTCGAGCGGCTGAGCGAAGGTCGGGACCTGACGGCGACCGAAGTCGAGGCTCTGTTCGGCCAGTTGATGGACGGCGAGTTCGACGAGCCGTCGAAGGCGGCGTTGCTGATGGGGCTTGCCGTCAAGGGCGAAACGGCAGGTGAAATTGTCGGCGCGGCGAGGGCGATGCGCCGCCGCGCCGTGGAGATCCGTCATCGTCGAGAGGATGTGATCGACACCTGCGGGACCGGCGGCGACGGCAAGGGGACGTTCAACATCTCGACTGCCGCGGCCCTGGTGGCCGCCGCCGCAGGAGTGGTGGTTGCAAAGCACGGCAACCGCTCGGTGTCGAGCCGCTCCGGGAGCGCCGACGTGTTGGCCGCGCTCGGAGTCGACATCGCGGTACCGCCGGAGCGGGCGGCGGCGGCGCTCGACGAGATCGGGATCGCCTTTCTGTTCGCGCCGACTCTTCAGCCTGCGATGCGGGAAGTGAGGCCCGTCCGCAAGGCGCTCGGAGTGCGGACGGTCTTCAATCTGCTGGGGCCGCTCACCAACCCGGCGGGCGCCCGGAGGCAGCTGCTCGGCGTCTACGCCGAAGAGCGGGTTCGCACCTTGGCCGAGGTGCTGCTCGAGCTGGGAAGCGATCGAGCGATGGTGGTTCACGGTTGCGACGGTCTCGACGAGATCACCCTCACCGGACCGACCCGGGTCGCCGAGGTGATCGACGAGGCGATCAAGGAGTACACCGTCGAGCCCGCCGACCTGGGTTTCGATCCGGTGCCCGAGTCGGCGCTGGCCGGCGGTGACCCCGACGAGAACGCCGGGGCGCTCGTCGGCGTCCTCGCCGGCGAACCGGGCGCCCGGCGTGACATCACGCTCGCCAATGCCGGGGCGGCGGTCTACGTCGCCGGTCTCGCCGCGGAACTGAGAGTGGGCGTCGAGCTGGCTCGGACCGCACTCGACTCCGGCGGCGCCGCGGCCAAGCTCGACGAGCTTCGAGTCTTCTATGACGGCTGAGCTCGCCGATGTCTTGCGCCGCATCGTGGCGCGCCGGCGGCAGCGGCTGGCGGCGGCACAGCCCCTCGCGACCGGATGGCGGGTAGAAGCGCCGTCGGCCGACGAGAATCCGTTCCTCACGGCGCTCGCCAAGTCGGGGCGGCGGATCGTCGCCGAGGTGAAGATGGGTTCGCCGAGGCTCGGGTCGCTGGCCGACCGCATCGATCCGGAGGCGCAGGCGCGAGCCTACGCCGAGGCTGGCGCCGCCGCTCTGTCGGTGGTCGTCGAGCCCGATTTCTTTCTGGGTAGCTACGAGCTGCTGGCGCGCTGCCGTCGCGCCGCCGGCCTGCCGACGATCGCCAAGGACTTTGTGGTCGACGACCGGCAGCTGGTCTGGGCGCGCTCGGCGGGCGCCGACGCCTTCCTGCTGATCGCCGCGCTCCACAGCCGCGAGGAGCTCGCGCGCTACGCGGTGCTCGCGGCCGATCTCGGTCTGTTGCCGTTGGTCGAGATCCATGACCCCGAAGATCTCGCCAAGCTGGAAGGACGTGACTGGCCGTTGGTCGGCGTGAACAACCGCGACCTCCGGACCTTCGACGTCGATCTCGAGCACTCCGCGGCGCTCGCTTCGAGGCTGCCGCAGACCGCCGTCAAGGTGGCGGAGAGCGGCCTCGGGACGGCGGCGGACATCGCCCGCCTGGAACAGGTCGGCTTCGATGCGTTTCTAATCGGGGAGTCGCTGCTCGTGGCCGACGATCCCGCCGCCAAGTTGCGCTCCCTGCTTCGCACCGGCGGCTAGCCGAGCTGCTAGATTCGCATTCCCATGCGCGCTGCCGCCTCCCGTCCGCTCGTCAAGATCTGTGGCATTACCCGCACCGAGGATGCTCTCGCGTGTGTCGATCTGGGGGCCGATCTCATCGGTTTGAACTTCTACGAGAAGAGCCCGCGCCGGGTGTCGCCGCCGGCGGCGCGGGAGATCGCTGATGCGGTGCGGTATCGGGTGGAAGTGGTGGGGGTGTTCGTCAATCATGAGGCGGCCGAGATCGAAGCGATCGCTGACGAGGTCGGCCTCGACCGACTGCAGTTTCATGGCGATGAGCCGGCTGAGTTCGTCGAGGCGTTCGGCGAGCGAGCGTTGCCTGCCCTGCGAGTGTCCCGTCGGGGAACTTTCGATCCCGGACGGCTGGCTGCCTATCCGAGTGCGTGGGGATTCCTCTTCGACGTCGCCGTCGCCGACGCCTACGGCGGAACCGGGCGGTGCTGGTCCTATGAGGCGGTCGCCGCCGCCCCCTCCGATCGACCGACCCTGCTCGCCGGCGGTGTCGACCCCGGTAACGCCAGGGCGGCGCTCGCGGTGAGTGGTCGCGGCGGCGTCGACGTCTGCTCCGGGGTGGAGAGCACTCCGGGAGTCAAGAAGCGCTCGGCGATCGCGAGGTTGATCGAGGAGGTGCGCCGTGGCTGAAACGCGCGCCGGCTACTTCGGAGCCTACGGTGGGCGCTACGTGCCGGAGACCTTGATGGCTCCGCTCGAGTCGTTGACCATCGCCTATGACAAGGTCTCCCGTCGGCGCGACTTCAAACAACAGCTGGCGGCGCTGTTGAACCACTACGCCGGCCGTCCGACGCCGCTCTACGAAGCCGAGCGGCTGAGCGACCAGCTGGGCGGGGCCCGGATCTTCTTGAAGCGCGAGGATCTGCTCCACACCGGCGCCCACAAGCTCAACAACGCCCTCGGCCAGGCGCTCCTCGCCCGGGCGATGGGCAAGGGTCGGGTGATCGCCGAGACCGGAGCTGGACAGCACGGGGTGGCCACCGCCACCGCGGCGGCTCTGTTGGGGCTCGAATGCACCGTCTACATGGGCGAGGAGGATATGCGCCGGCAACGGCCCAACGTCTACCGGATGGAGCTGCTCGGCGCCCGGGTGGCGGGCGTCGACAGCGGTAGCCGGACGCTCAAGGACGCGATCAACGAGTCACTACGCGACTGGGTGACGAACGTCTCCGGCACCCATTACGTCCTCGGCTCGGTCCTCGGGCCGGAGCCCTACCCGCGGATGGTCCGCGACTTCCAGAAAGTGATCGGCGAGGAGGCTCGCCGGCAGCTCAAGAAGCAGTCGCGCCGCGCCGACCCAGACCTCGCGATCGCCTGCGTCGGTGGCGGCAGCAACGCTCTCGGCCTGTTCAGCGCCTTCATCCGAGAGCCGAAGGTGCGCCTGATCGGCGTCGAAGCGGGCGGTGCCGGGGAAGAGCTCGGTCAGCACGCGGCGCGCTTCAAGGGCGGCCGCCTGGGAGTGCTCCACGGCACTCGCACCTGGCTGTTGCAAGACGAGGACGGCCAGATCGCCGCGACTCATTCGGTGTCGGCGGGACTCGACTACCCGGCGATCGGACCGGAGCATGCCCTGATGCACGAGCAGGGAAGGGTGGAGTACACGGCCATCTCGGACGCCGAAGCGGTAGCCGCATTCCATCGTCTGGCCGAGACGGAGGGCATCCTGCCGGCGCTGGAGAGCGCCCATGCCGTGGCGGAGGCGATTCGTCGCGCGCCCGGTCTGTCCTCCGATCGCACCGTGCTCGTCAACCTCTCGGGGCGGGGAGACAAGGACCTCGAATCGGTCCGCGAATACGACGCAGCCCATCGCGCCGAAGGCGATGGAGTAGGCGAGGCGGCAGAGTGAGCGGCCTCGGCGGAACGAGCGAGATCGATCGGGTGTTCGACAGCTGTCGAGCGCTGCGCCGGGCCGCGTTCGTCCCCTACGTCACGGCTGGCGATCCGGACCTCGAGACGACTCTCGAGCTGATCGGCGCCTTGGCCGACGGTGGCGCCGACTTGATCGAGCTGGGAGTACCGTTCAGCGACCCGATCGCCGACGGTCCGGTCAACCAGCGCGCCGCCGTGCGAGCGCTCGCCAGCGGAACGACCCTCTCGGGAGTGCTGCGGATGGTGTCTAGCGCCCGTCAGCGCTGGTCGGTGCCGATCGTGCTGTTCACCTACTTCAATCCCATTCTGGCGCGCGGCGTGGCCCACTTCGCGTCACAGGCAGCGGCGTCGGGCGTCGACGGAGTTCTCACTCTCGATCTGCCACCGGAGGAAGCTTCCGGCGAGTACATCGACGCGCTTCGCGCCAACGAGCTGGCAACGGTCTTCCTCGTAGCGCCGACCAGCACCCGGGCGCGAATCCGGCGAGCCGACGAGCTCACCCGGGGCTTCGTCTACTACGTGGCGCGAACCGGAGTCACCGGTGACCGTCGGGAGTTGGCGCCGGAGCTCCTGAAACAGGTGAAGGCGGTGCGGCGCAAGGTGCGTCATCCGCTGGCCGTCGGTTTCGGGATCTCGACCCCGGAGCACGTCGCCGAAGTTGGATCGGTGGCCGACGGAGTCGTCGTCGGCAGTGCGTTGGTCCGGCTGGTGGAGGAGCACGGACGCGACGCCGCGGGACCGGTCGCCGAGGCCGTGCGCCGGCTGAGCGAGCCTCTGCGGACGGCTCGGAGAGGCCGTCGATCGTGAGCCAGAGTATCGAGATCGGCCACGTCTCCTCTCCCATTCACGGTCGCTACCTGATACGCGAGTCGGAGGCGGAGGGCGCCGCGCCCTTGCTGGTCGCCTTCCACGGCTACGGCGAGGACGCCGAGGAGATGTTGGAGGCGGCCGTCGAGATCCCGGGTGTCAGCCGTTGGCACATCGCCTCGATCCAGGCTCTCAACCGCTTCTATCGGACTCGGAGCGGCGAGGTCGGCGCCAGCTGGATGACGAAGCAGGATCGCGAGCTCGCCATCGGCGACAACGTCGAGTACGTGCTCCGCGCTCTCACGGCCGTGCGGGAACGGCTGAATGTCCGGAGCCCGACCGTCTTCGTCGGTTTCTCCCAGGGGGCGGCGATGGCCTATCGCGCGGCTGGCGCGGCCCCGGAGGGGTGCCAGGGCCTGGTCGCCCTCGCCGGCGACGTACCGCCGGAGCTCGCGCGCTGCGCCGACTGGAACCGTCCATCGATACTCATCGGTCGCGGTAGCGAGGATGAGTGGTACAACGAGGGCAAGTGGGAGCAGGACTGCCGTCTCCTGGAGAGCCTGGGCTCGGCGGTCGAGACTTGCGTCTTCGATGGCGCCCACGAGTGGACCGACGCCTTCCGGCATCGGGCCGGCGAGTTCCTCGAGAGAGTGGCCTCGGCCTAGAAGATGCATCCGGGACGCAGGCCGCCCGTGGACCCTCGCCTTCGGCTCGGTTGTCGGGCCGCCGCCCGAGCGCTCGCGGCAACGAATCAGCCGACAACGCAACGACTGCGGGGGCACGGGTCCCCCGGCTACGTGTCGGCTAGTCGTCGGATGGCGGGGGTGCCTTGAGGGTGCGCGCAAGGCAGTAGGCGGCGAGAATCGTCACGCTTCCCATGCTCACCATCATGAAGATCTTGGCGAAGGGTTCCATTTCGACCACCTACCTTTCGAGGCCTTTGCGATTCCACGAGCGCTTGATGAGCACGATTCCGACCGCCGCCATCGAGAGCATCAGGAGACGTGCGAGCCAGAGATAGGGCATGTCCGCTTCCTCGACGCCGGCCATCATGAGCTTCGGCAGCGCCTCGGTGTAGCCCCACCAACCGAGCATCCCGAAGAGAAAGACCGGGGTCACCCACTTCATGATCGGCTTGTAGATCGCCGCGATCTTGAGATCGGCCCCCTTGTGAAGCTCGTCCCAGCCGCGGTTGATGCCGAAGATCCAGGCGAAGAGCACGATCTCGATAGCGGCGAAGACGACGAGCCCGAAAGTGCCGGCCCAGTAGTCCCACTCGTCGAGCACGCCCCGTTGCAGGAAGACGACGTGGAAGAAGCCGAGGCCGATGCCGAGCATGGTGACGGCGCCGGCGGCCTTCTTGCGGGTGAAGCCGACCTCTTCTTGCAGGAAGGAGATCGTCGGGCTGGCGAGGGCGACGCAGGAAGTGATGCCGGCGATGAATAGCAGGAAGAACCAGAGAAATCCCCAGAGCTCGGCGGCGGGAAAGCCCTGGAAGACCGATCCCATCGCCACGATACCGAGGTCGAAGCTGCCGCCCTGGGCGATGGCGGTGGCGCCGGCGACTCCGAAGAAGGTGACAGCCGCCGGGATCGCGATCGTGCCTCCGAGCACGACCTCGGCGAACTCGTTGGTCGCAGCGGTCGACAGTCCGGTGAGGGTGACGTCGTCCTTCTCACGGAGATAGGAGGCGTAGGTCTGGATCGATCCCATGCCGATCGACAGAGTAAAGAACATCTGACCCGCCGCCGCGATCCACACTCCGGACCTCCCGAGACTTGACCAGTCGGGGTTCCAGATGAAGTTCAGTCCTTCGGACGGCGAGGCGGCCACCGGGTCCATCGTGAGGATGCGGACGACGAGAATGATCGCCAAGACGAAGAGCAGGGGCACGCCGTAGAGCGCGAGCTTTTCGATGCCGCCGCTGATGCCGCGCGCCAGAATCCAACCGAGAAACACCATCGTCGCGGCGAAGAAGGCGACCGGCATCCAGCCGGCCACCGCCGCGGACTCACCGATGTTCTGGTAGTTGGCGAGGAAGGTCCGCACGTGGTCGGCCTTGGCCTGGGCGTCGCCGCTGCCGAAGTACTTGCCGGTGAGGGAGAAGAAGCTGAAGCCGAGCATCCAGGAGGCGACGTAGGTGTAGTAGATGAAGACGATCAGGGGCATCACGACGCCGAGAATGCCGAGGTACTTGGCCCACTTCTTCTTCCGGTCGGTGAGGACGTCGAACATGCCCGGCACGGTGCCATGGCCGTGCGTTCCTCCGTAGCGCCCCACGCCCCATTCGATCCACATCAGGGGGACGCCCAGCAGCAGGAAGGAGATGAAGTACGGGATCATGAAGGTCCCACCGCCGTTCTGAGCGGCCTGGACGGGGAATCGCAGGAAGTTGCCGAGGCCGACTGCATTGCCGGCCATCGCCAGCACCAGGCCGATGCGCGTACCCCATTGTTCCTTTTGGGCCATTGCCAAAGGTCTCCTTGGTCGGTCGCCTGAACGGATTGATCGAGCCGGGCGGCAGGCTACCGAGGGGGGTCCCGACTGTCAAGAAAGAGGTGGCCTTGACGGGCGCGACAGGTGCGGCTCCTCCCAACGCCTTTCGAGGCGGCCGGGCGCTGGCCGGGCGATCGACAGTGCTACGTCGGTCGCGTCCTTCAGATGCAGCCGGCTACCTCCCGAGTTTTCTGGCGCCGGCACCGTGGGCGCTTCTGGCGCCGGCAGAGCACCAAAGCGACGCTCACGGCACAAATAGTCGCCGAGGGCGGCATCGAGATCCGACTCTCGAAAGTCGGGCCACAGGACGGGCGTGAAGAAGAGCTCGGCATAGGCCGATTCCCAGAGCAGGAAGTCGCTCAGCCGCTTCTCGCCCGAAGTGCGGATCACCAGGTCGACCGGCGGAACGCCGGGAAGTGAATGGCAAGCTTCGGCGACCGCCGCTTCGAAGGCCGTCTCGACCGGATCCTCGGCGGAGGTACCCGCTTTTGCCAGCAAGACGGCCGCGTTTTCCAGAGACTCCCGAGCCGAGTAGTCGACGGCGATTCGCAATAGAAGGGTCTCTCCCCGACGTGTCGAGCGCTCGGCGGCCTCACGCCCGATGACATTGATCCGAACGCCCTGCTCCCGGCAGCCTTTCGACTCCCGGTCGAGGAAGTGCTCGAAGAGGCGCATCAGCGCATCGACCTCGCCCTCCGGGCGCCGCCAGTTGTCGGCGGAGAAGGCGAAGATCGTCAAGGTCGCGATGCCCCGGCCGAGCGCTGCTTCGACCAAGGTGCGGACGGCGCGGGCTCCCGCCCGATGGCCGGCCGACCGCGGTAGCCCTCTTTCGCGCGCCCAACGGCCGTTGCCGTCGGGGATGACGGCGACATGAAGCTGTCTGTCCTGAGGCGGATTGCTTTGCATCATAAAGTGGCGATTCAAAAAAGAGACCTAAGAGGAGCGGGTGGCATGGATCAGTGCCTCCATGTGATCCAGGTAGCGCTCGAGCGCTTTGCGGCCGCTGGCTGACAGCGTGTAATCGGTCCGTGGCTGGCGGCCTTGGAAGGTCTTCTTGCAGTTGATGTAGCCGGCATCCTCGAGTTTGCGGGCGTGAACGCTCAGGTTGCCGTCACTGGTCTTCAACAGCGCCTTGAGCTCGGAGAACGACATCGCCGAGTTGACCGACAGTGCGCTCAGGATCCCCAACCGCACCCGTTCGTACACCAACCGGTCGAAACGCTCGGCCTGGGAATCGGAGAGGTAGCCGGCGACCGCCTCGAGCGCTCCTTCGGGACCTGCCTGGTGCGTGATGCTCCCGCTCCGCGCGTCCCCTTTCTTGGACGCCGACCGCTCAGCCACCGTACTTCCTCGCGATGATCGCGCCGAAGACGAGGTGGAGTCCCCCGAAGCCGATCGCCAGCAGGGGGTTCGACCAGTCAGGAGGGGAAGCCAGGGCGACGAGACCGAGGAGCACGAACGAGGTCCCCATGACCGGCACGGGCGGAACCGAGAACGTGCCGCCGGCCAGCACCGCCACACCGTAGAGCAGCAGCCAGATGCCGGCGATGCTGCCCGGGCTCGAGGGCGTCAGCTTCGCCGTCAAGGCCACGGCCGCCAGGGCGGGTGGGATCAGGCTGAAGAGGAATCGCCGTCCGACACCGCGCAGCAACGTCTCGCCGCGCCCTCGTGCCTTCGAGACCATCGCCACTCCGCCGAGCGCCACGGCGACCGTGGCCGCAGCGAACCATACCGGGAGCCAGCCGCCGTCACCAGGCTGGCGCGGAGCGAGCAACGCCGCTGCCAGCGCCACCGCCCCCATCGCCATCACCCCTCGTCCCGGCACCGAGGTGAACGATCTCGACGACTCCATGGTCTCGCGGATGAAACGCAGGTTGCTCATCGCGTGCGAATGCATCGCGACGGGCGGTGCCGGTTCCGCTTCGATCGGTTCGGTCCGTGACATGGGGCGGAGGATAGGGAAATAGGTTCCAATTGTCAAGTACTTTGCATTGTCAAGTAAATTCCGAAGCGCCAGCACCGGAACTCCACGCCAGGTAGCCGGGGCACCTCTGCCCCCGGTCGGTTCCTGCCCGCTTGATGTTCCGGCGCGCGTCCGGCGGATTCAGGCGAAGAGAGGGGCTCTTTGCGTCTACCCGGTCCGCTACGTCGTCCGCTGTGCGAGCCCGCGGAGGAGGTCGGAGAGAGTCAGGGTGCCGACGAGGTCGCCGCGATCGACGACGAGGAGCCGTGCCAACCCCGCTCGGCGCATGCGGCCGAGGGCGTCGAGAGCGTCGGTGTCGGGATCCACGGTGTTAGCAGTGGAGCACGGCTGCGTGAGCGTCCCGACGCTCTGCCTTTCCCATTCGCTCCGTGGCAGGTGGTGGGCGCTCTGGGTGGTGACCAATCCGACGAGGCGGCGATCGTCCACGACCGGGAAGCTCGACAGCTTGTGGCCCTCCGCGTACGACTCCATGAGCTCGGCGATCGAGATGTGGCGGGGTACGACCACCGGATCGCGACTCATGAACTCGCTGACCGGCTCCCCCGCGAGGACCTGCCGCCAGATCGCCTGCTGATAGGAGGATTTGGCGGCGTTTCGCACGAAGAGACCGATGAGGCAGAACCAGATGCCGGCACCGAGGAAACCGGTGGCGAGTATCCGTAGGATGCCGAGTCCGATGAGCCCAAAGGCGAGAACCTGGCCCAGCATCGAGCTCACTCGGGTCGCGGCCAGCAGGTCTTTGCGCCACCACCACAGCGCCGAGCGCAGCACCCGCCCGCCATCGAGCGGAAAGGCGGGGAGCAAATTGAAAACGGCGAGCATCAAGTTCATCCGGCTGACCCAGACGATCGCCATCGAGAGGGGTATCGATCCGGAGAGCGCCAACACCAGGCCGACTGCGAGGGAGCCGAGCAGCGCCAGGCCGAAGCTCGCGACCGGCCCGGCGATTGCGATCACGAACTCAGCCACCGGCGTCGGCGGCTCGTCTTCGAGCTCGGCCACGCCTCCGAAGATGAAGAGTGTGATTCGGCGGGTCGCTACCCCGTATTGACGGGCGACGAGTGCGTGGGCGAGCTCGTGTAGGAGCACCGAGCCGAAGAGTCCGATGGTGCCCACGACGGCCATAGCCCAGGCCGTCATCGGCGCGATGTCCGGCATCTGCTGCGGGAACTCGCCCGTGGCGAGCGACCCGGTGACGAGCACGGCGATGATCAGCCAGCTGAGATCGAAGCCGATCGAGATCCCGAAGAAGCGGAGGAGATGAATGCGGCTGCTACGCACAGTCTGTTTCTCAGACGTTGATCACACGCTCTTCTCGGGCCGGCATGACGAACCAGAGGATGACGTAGATCAGCGCTCCAGGGAATGCGGCCGAGACGATCGAACCGACGACGTAGATCACTCGAACGGTGAGCGGCCGCCAGCCGAGGAACTCGGCGATACCGCCGCACACGCCGCCGAGAATGCGGTTGTCGCGGGATCGGGTGAGTCCGGAGCCGGATCTGCTCATACTTGCCTCCTTTTGGGAGGCCATGAGTTTCGGCCTCCTCAAGTGGAATACGAACAGGAGTGCGAGTTCGTTCATGGCTGGGGATCGAAAAATAAGGCGAGAGGATGACCCTCTCGCCTGCTTCGGGGGAGAGAAAGGAGGGTAATTGAAGCCCCTGAATCCTAGCGGACCCTCTGGGTTGTGCTTGTTACAGAGGTCACACCGCCCGCTCACGTCGCCTCGGTTTTGCTATTGTAAAGCGGGTCGACCCTCGAACAGGAGCTCGTCGACCCGCTCACGGAGGTTCCAGCGATGCGCCAGCTCACAGCTTCGATCGGTCTCATCCTGGTCTGCGTCGCTCCGCTGGCCGCTCTGCGCGAGGAGTCGGAGGACGGTTTCTCACGGCCACGGCGGTCGTCCGGCATGCGGGTAGTGCGCGCGCGACCTGGCAGCTTGCCGTTCGATGGCGATTGGCCGGCTCTCGCTGACGTGCCGGTCGAGCGCTATCACTACCGCTGGGACCCCAGGTTCCTCGACGACGCTCGCCGGGAGTCCTACGTCAGCTCGTCGATCGAAGAGGGAAGGCTCCCCGTCGCCGCATCGACCGCGGGTGGCATCGCGTCGCGGGCGCCGTTGCGCGGTCGGACCTTCGACGGGCTCAATCGTGCCACCTCCGGATACCTCGGCTTCAGCGCCTTTCCTCCCGACGCCAACCTGTCGGTCAGCAAGACCAAGGTCATCCAGGCGACCAACGTTGCCCTGCGGATGACCTCCCGCGCCGGCGTCGAGATCGACCGAGTACCGCTCAACAACTTCTTCGGCTTCGATTCGAACAGCCTGCTGTTCGATCCCAAGGTCTTCTTCGACCGCATGTCCAAGCGCTTCTACCTCGTTGCGCTGGAGCAGAACGACTCTCCACGCAGGTCCGGAATCTGGATCGCGGTGTCACGCAACGACAGTCCGGCGCGCCTCGAAGCTCCCAGCGATTTCTGCACCTACCGAATCTCCGGCAACCAAGGCGGTAGCTGGGCCGACTATCCGACGATCGGCATCAACGAAGAGTGGTTCGCGGTCGCGGTCAACAACTTCCGGTTCTCCGACGGCAGCTTCAAGAAGGCGCACGTCTACGTGATGCCGGTCGATCAGATCACCAGCAACGCCCAGGGGTGTCCGCCGCTCGGCATTCGGAGATTCTCACCGTCACGCGACACCCAAGGCGAGCGCATCTTCGGCTTTCACCCGGTGCAGCACTACAGCGCCAACGTGGGGAACGGTTCGGCGCTCTATATGGTCAGCACCGCTTTCTTCTTGCCGTCGTCTCGCTACACCCTCTGGCAGATCGCGAGCGGGTCGGGAGGCGCTCCGCAGCTCTCTCAACAGAACATCACCGGCGACTTTGACTACACCTTCGCCCCCGTCGCGCCACAGAGGAATGGGCTGGAGCTCGATTCCGGCGACCCGCGGATTACCCAGGCCGCCTTTCGAGGAGGGAAGATCTGGTACGTGCACGGGACGGCTTGCGGTATCGGCGAGCTCCCCAACGAGGGATGCCTTCGCGCGGTCGAAGTGACCCCGCGATCCGACGCCCCAGCGAGCATCACCTTCAGCGAGACCTTCGGTCTACCGAATACGTTCCTCTTCTGGCCCGGTATCGCCATCAACAAGGTGGGCGACGTGCTCGTCGTCTCTCAGCGGGCCAAGGCGGGGCAGTTCCTGCGAACCGTCTACAACGGAAAGCAGGCGGGGGCTCCTGGCTTCGATGCGCCGCGCAACCTCGGAAACGGCAACTGCCCGCTCGAGAACCTCTCGGCTGACGGATCGGTGAACCGGACGGGAGACTATGTCGGGCTCCAGACCGATCCGCTCGACGACTTGGGATTCTGGTTCACCGGCGAATTGCCGGGAGCGGTGGGATTCGGTTTCGGTTGCGACTGGAAGACCAAGATCGCGCGGACTCAGTACCCGTAGGAGGGCGGACGCACTCCAAGGAGGCTCCTCGATGTCCAAGACCGTCATTCTCTGTGGACTCGTTCTCGCGGTCTCGGGTTTACCGGTCGCCGCCGCGGCCAGCGAACAGGACGGTTTCGACCGGCCGCGCCGAGCCAGCGGCTCGATGTTCGTTCGTCCTCGCGCTGGAAGCCTCCCTTGGGACGGCGAGGAGTGGGCGCGCTCGGCGGTTCCGGTCACTCACAACCACTATGCGTGGGACCCGGAATACCTGACCGCGGCCCGTCGCGAGGCCTACGTCAGCACCGAGGTCGGGGAAGGGCGGATCGTGGGCAACGGCTCGTCGTCGACCGGCGGCTCCGGTCGGTCGCGGGCGCCGAGTCGTGGCGTCACTTTCGACGGGCTCAACGCTGCCACCGCGGCGTTTCAGGGGCGGTTCGTCTTTCCGCCGGACGCGATCATCGGTGCGAGCCCGACCAGGGTCCTGCAGGGCTCGAACGTCGCCCTGCGGTTGACCGACCGAGCCGGAAGCGAGATCGACAGGGTTCCGCTCAACACCTTCTTCGGCTTTGCCGCCAATGAGCTGCTCTACGATCCCAAGGTCTACTTCGATCGCCTCTCGGAACGTTTTTTCGTGGTCGCCCTCGAGCAGCAGGAGGAGACCAGGCGCTCGGGCATCTGGTTGGCCGTATCCAAGGGGTCGAACCCGTCCGCCCTGCAGGCGCCCAGCGAATTCTGCACCTACCGCATCCCCGCCAACCGGGCCGGGAGTTGGGCGGACTATCCGCTGGTCGGCATCAACGAGAAGTGGTTCGCGGTTTCCGTGAACAACTTCCGATTCGGCGACGGCGGTTTCCGGCGTGCTCATGTCTACGTCGTGTCGGTAGCGCGGATCACCGAGAACGCCACCGAGTGCCCAGGGCTCGCGATCAAGAGGTTCGACCCACATCGGGGCGCCAACGGCGAGCCGGCGTTCTCCGTTCATCCGGCGCAGCAATACACCCCGGCCGCCAATTTCCCGGGCACCCCGCTGTTCATGGTGAGCGCCGCGTTCAACCTGCCGTCGAGAGAGTACACGCTGTGGAGGATTACGACCGAGGCCGGTCAGCCGAGGCTCTCCAAGCAGCTGCTGACGGGCGACTTTGCCTATGGCTTCGCGCCTTTCGCACGCCAGCGCGGAAGCTCCCAGGAGCTCGACAGCGGCGACCCGCGCATTACTCAAGTGGCCTTCCGAAACGGCAAGGTCTGGGCGGTGCACGGGACCGGGTGCGCCATCGGACCGCTGCCCAACGAGGCGTGCATTCGGGCCGTCGAGATCACGCCGGCCGCGACCGGCCCTTCGCGGATCTCCTACAGCGAGACCTTCGGCCGCCCGAGTCAGTTCTTCTTCTGGCCGGGGGTCGCGATCAACGAGCTGGGAGACGTCGCGATGGCCTTTCAGAGGGCCAAGCCGGACGGCTTCTTGGGCGTCGTGTTCAACGGCAAGCGAGCGAATGCGCCTCATTTCGACACGATGCGCAATTTGAGAATCGGCAACTGCTCACTGATTCACGACCCGACGGAGCCGGTGACCCGGACCGGGGACTACGTCGGCGTCCAGACCGATCCAGCCGACAATCTCGGCTTCTGGATCACCGGCGAGTATCCCGGCACCGTCCGGACTTCATCGTCCGGCTGTGACTGGAGAACGTACGTCGGCCGCGCCCGGTACTAGTGAGCCCTGGCCTTCGCCCGAATCCGTCGGACGCGGGTCGCGATCGATGATCGCTACTGAATGTAACCGAGCGCCTCGAGCTGGCGCCGGAGCTCGGGACTCGGGTCAACCTCGGTAGCGCTCGGCGCCTCGCGAGTCGCCAGAATCTCCTCGAAGGTCTCGAGCAGACGGCCGACCTCGAGGGGGTGGTTGCCCGAGGCGTCCCACAGCTCGTCTGGATCCTCGGCGAGGTCAAAAAGCCGCTGCCGACGGGAGAAGGGCCTCAGAAGCTTGAAGCGCTCGTCACGGATCGAAGACACTCGGGCTTGGTCGACTCGGTCGAGGCGACTGACGGCGAGCAGAGGAGGGACCTCACGCCCGCTCCACAGGGCGGTGAGATCGATGCCGGAAAACTCGGGCGGCACTCTCGAGCCGATCGCTTTCAGGATAGTGGGAGCGATATCGATTCCGCGCACCAGGCGATCGACGCGCCGGCCCGCGAACTGGCCGCCCGGGAACTTGATGATCAGGGGCACCTCGAGGAGCTCTTCGTAAAGCGTATGAGAGTGCCAGCCGACGAAACCGTGCTCGCCGAACTCCTCTCCGTGGTCTGACGTGAGGACGATGAGACTCGAGTCCCACAGGTCGCGTGCCTTCAACTCGGCAAAGAAACCGGCGAGGACGCGGTCGACTTCGAGGATCTCGGCGTCGTAGGTCGCGATGACGTGGGCGAGATCGGAAGCGGGGAGCGCCTGGTCGGTCCGATTGATCGCCTTGATGGTCTCGACGCTGATGGAGTCGGGAAAGGGGCCGTCGTAGGACTCTTCGAAGACCGCGAGCGCGTCGGGACTCGGGTCGTAAGGATGGTGCACCTGGTAGGTGTGGAGGAAGAGCAGGAAGGGGTCGCCGTCGAGCGAGTCGAGCCACTCGAGGCCGCGGCGAGCCGTCGGCCCGAGAGCGTCGGAGGGCAGCACCTCGTAAGGGTCGAATCCTTGAGTCAATCCGAAGATCGGATCGAGCTGGCCGCCGCCGGTGAACGCCGCAGCCGAGTAGCCCGCCTGTCTCACGACCTCGGGAAGGGTCGTGATGTTCTCCGGCAGCGCCCGGCGATTCTCCCAGGACGCTCCGTGATGGTGGGGCAGGAGCGAGGTCAGGATCGAGGCGTGGGAGGGGAGCGTCGACGAGGCGTGGGCGATCGCTTTCTCGAAGACGGCCGACTCCTCACAGAGAGCGTCGATCGTCGGACTGGTCGGTTTGTCGTAGCCGTAGCAGCCCAAGTGATCGGCCCGCAAGGTGTCGATCGAGATGAGGATGACGTTGATTCCAGGGCGAGCCGACGTCGATACGCCACAACCCGTCGAGAGAGTGAGCAGCGCGAGAACGGCGGCGAGGCATCGCGCTGGGGCGGGTTCCGGTGGCGAGGAAAGCAACACGTCGGGGACGGGAAGATCGGCTTTGCGGTGGAAGTGACCGACGGGGTTGCGATTGCTACGATTGCGGGTCTGCCCATGGAGACTTCGCTCAAGATTCCCGAGGTCGGTCGCTACCGGATCTTGCGTCCGCTGGGCCGGGGCGCGATGGGGACGGTCTACCTTGCCGACGATCCCGTGATCGGCCGTCGCATCGCCCTCAAAGTGCTGAAGTTGGACATGCCTGGCGCCGAAGGCTCGGCCGATCGTCTTCGCTCGCGCTTTCAGACCGAGGTCAAGAGCGCCGGCATCCTCTCGCATCCTCACATCGTCACGGTCTACGACGCGATCGAAGAGACCAACGACGGCGGGCTGTGCATCGCCATGGAGTACGTCGAGGGCACGACCCTCAGCGACATCCTGAGGAGACCGGAGCCGATCGGAACGGACGTCGCGCTCGATCTCGGGGCACAGATTGCCGATGCCCTCGCCTACGCCCACGGTAAAGGCGTCATTCACCGCGACATCAAGCCAGCCAACGTGATCGTGACGCCGAGCGGGCAGACGAAGATCACCGACTTCGGAATCGCCCACCTCATCGACGTGGCGCTGAGCGACGACCTTCGCTTCCTCGGAACTCCGAGCTACATGGCGCCCGAGCGCATCGAGGGGCGCGAGATCGACGAGCGGGCCGATCTCTTCTCGCTGGGAGTCGTGCTCTACCAGCTCGTCACTCGTCACATGCCGTTCCAGGGCTCGAGCGTGGCGGATCTGACGCGCAGTATCGCCCGTGACGAACCGACTCCGCCCGAGCGCTACGTCCCGGAGCTGCGCCCCGACTTCAGGAGCATTCTGGCGAGGTGCCTCGAGAAGAGCCCGAGGAAGCGCTATCAGGACGCGGCGACCTTGGCCGCAGACCTGCGGGGTGTCTTGACCACCCTCGCAGCGCAGCACAGCACCCAGCCGGTGCCACCGCAGACGGGGGCCGCGCCGGGCAGGTGGTCCGGTCGATTGGCCTCGGCTGGTGCCAAGATCAACTCGGGCAGTCTCGGACGGAAGGTGGCGATGGTCGCCGCCGTGGTCGCCCTGGCGGCGGCCGGTCTGTTTTGGTGGCGGGCGAGGCCCGCGGCGACACGGGAGCCTCCCCCGGCGGCCGCTGCGACCGGCCTGCCCGCTCCGTACGTAGCGGCACTCAACCAGGGGATGCGGCGGTTGGCGTCCGGCGAAACGGAAGAGGCCATCGATCTTCTCCGTTCCGCCGAGCTGCTCGGGCCGGGCTCCCGGCGCGCGAACCTGTGGCGCGAACTGGCCGAGGATCGGCTCGAGCGCGATCGCCTCGCCCGGACGGAGATCGAGATCCTCGATCTCGTCGACACCGGGCGCGCCGAGCTCTCCGCCGGCCGCTTCCGGTCGGCCCGTCGGCAGCTCGCTCAGGCCAAGGCTCTCGACCCCGAGCATCTCGCGGTCGCAGATCTCGGGAGCCGGTTGTGGTTGGCCGAACAACGACGCCAAGAGCACCAAGCGAACGCCGCCGAACCGCCGGTCGAAACCCCGCCGCCTCCGATCGAGATCGAGCCCCAGGTCGTCGAGGTGGCGCCGGCGCCGGTGCCGACGACCGGAGCTCTCGAGCTCGATTTCTTCAGCCAGAGGTCGCGCGGCGTGCTGACGATCTACGAAGACGATCGACAGATCTACCGGCAGGGGTTCCGCTTCACCGAGCGACGTCGATTCCTACCGCCCAAAGCGGCCACCGGCTCGCTGAGCGCCAACTTCGAGATGCCGGTGGGAGAGATCGAGCTCCGGCTCTACTTGTCGCTGCCCGGACACGAGACCCAGGTCATACCGGTGCGCGGAGAGATCGCCGGCGGCGGACGCACCGTGCTGCGACTGCGAGTCAGTGCCGACGGTGAGTTTACCGCCTACTTCCGCTGATCGACCCGCGGTCGAGAGCCTCCGACTTGTTCGATACTCACGCACACCTGTGCGATCCGGCCTTTGCCGAGGACCTGTCCGCGGTGCTCGAACGGGCGCGCGCGGCAGGCGTGAAGGGGATCGTGGCCGTCGGCGAGACCCTCGAGGACGCGCGTTTCAACCTCGCTCTCGCGGATCGTGAGGGCGAGCTCGTCGCGGCGGCTGCCGGCCTCTTTCCGACCATTCTCGATCGGAGCCGCGCGGAGGAGCTCGTCCGGTGGATTCGCGCGCACCGCGAGCGCCTCGTTGCGATCGGCGAAGTGGGACTCGACCACTGGAAGATCCGGGGCGAGAGCGACCGGAAGATACAGCGCTCGATCTTCGGTCGCTTCGTGGACCTTTCGCTCGAGCTGGACCTCCCGCTCAACGTGCACTCCCGCTCGGCCGGCCGCGCGACCATCGAGTTTCTGATCGAGCGCGGTGCGAGAAGGGTTCAGTTGCACGCCTTCGACGGGCGGGCGGCAAGCGCCCAGCCGGGTGTCGACGCCGGCTACTTCTTCTCGATCCCGCCGTCGGTCGTGCGCTCACCCCAGAAACAGAAGCTCGTTCGCCGCCTCCCAATCTCCTGCTTGCTGGTGGAAACCGACAGCCCGGTCCTAGCGGCGGTTGCCGGGGAGCGCAACGAACCTTCCCACGTCGCGCGGTCGCTGGCCGCCATCGCGGAGCTCAAGCAGCTGCCGATCGATGAGCTTGCCCGAGCGGTCGAATCGAACAGTCGCCGGCTCTACACGGCGGCCTCGCCCTCGTCGTCGGCGCTCTCTTGAAACCCGTGTGGCCGGCCGTGATCGCGCTCGCAACGCGACCCGCAGGACCTCTGGCAGGGGCCACTAGGGAGCGGATCGCTCGGCGACGATCAGCCAGCGATCATCGATCCGGTGCCAGGTCAACGACTTGGTGACGGTGTCCTCGAAGGTGTTGGAGGTGTAGCTCTGGGAGAAGACGGTGCTCGGGCTTCCGGTACCTTCGTCGAGCACCTGAATGTCCTCGACGACCAGCTTGATGAAGGCGGGTCGAGTGAGGCGCTGACGGCGCTGCGCGACCCAATCGTCGTGGCTGGAGCCGTCGGCGGGCCTGAAGTCCGGCGCGTAGAAGGCCAGGTACCGATCGGTGTCCTGACTGGCCCAGGCGGCGGCCCAGGCGTCCGCCCTGGCGGTCAGCGCCCTGGCCACGCTGGGCGCCACCGGCGGCTGAGCAGGGGGCGGCTCGGCGACTGGCTCGTCAATCGGGGTTGCATCTCGGATGTCGGTGCCGTCCTCGCCCTCGGGGGTCTCGGCCGCCGCCGGCGGTGAGGTCGTCGCGTCGTTCGCCTCGCTCGCCTCGATCGGCTGGGTCGAGGCGGCTGTCTCGGCGAGCTGCGCCGGTTCCTCGCTCGCTGCTCCGGGGGACTTCGAGCGGAGGAGCCCCCACCCGAGCCAGCCGAGGAGCGCAACCGTCGCGAGGGCGCCGACGACGGCGAGCAATGGGCGCCTGCGTTCTTCGAGGTGGAGGGGAGGGATCTCCTGAGTCGCGAGGCCGTCCGGCTCGTCACGCTCCGGGTAGCCGCGGGCGAACTGCTCGGGCACCGTCCAATTCTCGAACGAGCGTGTCTCGTCCTCTTGGTAGGTCTCGACGAGCCAGCGAATGCCTCTCCGGGCTCTCTCTTCGAGCTCGATGAAGCGAATACCCATGCCGGTCTGCTGGTGAGGCGTCGAGTGCTTCTGGACCCAGACGATGCGGCCGCGCCCCCTGAGCACGCGCCAGTTCTCGGCCGGGCGTAGCTCGAAGTGCATGAGGGTACCGGGCGGCATCGGAGTCTCGCCACAGACGAACATGCCGGCCATGCCGATGTTGTCGGTGATCTCCTCGAACACCTCCTCTACGCCCGGATACTTGACCACCACCCGCGCTCGAATCGGTAACCGGGCCGATCCGCGCCGCGCCACGTACTCCCCCATCGGCCGGGATTATAACGCCCACGACGGTCAGCCAGTTGGGCCGGAATTCACTGTGCGCGGCCAACCTCGCTCGTCAACCAAAAGCCGTAGCTACGTTCCAGCTTGTCGACGGACTGGCCGAGCCCGCGGCCGAGCGCCGCCGCTCCCGACGGTCCACCGGCCGCGACGTCCTCCAAAAAGGCGCGGAAGTCCATGGCCGTCTCCTCGGGGGCTGCGTCGAGCAGGAAGCGGACCAAGAAGGTAGAGAGCGCGTAGTTCCTCGACCTCTGATCCGGAGCGACGAAGTCGATCCACTCGAGGTCGAGCAGCTCGCCGAGCGGCAACATTCGAGAACGGGCCGTCTTCCAGTCCTGGAGCAGCTTTGTCCAGACCACCCGGCCGCCGCTGCTCGTCGAGGAGACCGCGACGGTGTTGCCGCGCATCCGCTGAGTCGTCAGCAGGGTCGTCCCGCCCAGCGTCCCGGGCTCGAGCCTGCCGTCCGCGCCGATCCGGGAGAGCGAGAGATCGTTCGCGAGGCCCTCTTCGAGCCAGGTGCGCGGAAGCAGAGGGAACACTTGGCGGTTGAGCAGGTGGGTCAGCTCGTGGACGAGGATCGAGGCGAGCTCGTCGCGCGAGCTCGCTTCGACGAAGAGAGCCGCCAGGGAGCTGTCGGCGTGGCCGTCGGCGGCGAAGTCGCCGACGTTGGTCGCTGCCCAAGTGAGGTCTCGGTAGTCCTTCTCGCGCTCAAACAGGAGGATCGGCGGGAGTCGGCTGATGTCCGGCTCCAACCCGAACCGTTCCCGGTAGGTGGCGGGAAGGCTGGTCGCGATCCGATCGAGAGATGAGAGAAGTTTCTCGTCTTCGACATCGGTGTGAAGCGGCCAAGGACCGAGCGTGGTCCAGACGCGGTTCTCTCCTTGCAGCCTCGCCCTCGCCTGAGCGAGGCGAGCGGTTCGCTCCTCCGCCGCACGGTCGACGACGATCAACGCTCGGGCTTCTGGCGCGAGCGGCTTCGAGGCATCCGGTACCGGTTCACCCGCCGGGGCGAGCCAACCTGTCAGCTCCCTGAAGCGGGTGCGGATCCAAATGCCGTCGCGCTCGAGCACGGGGAGCTCGATCTCGGCGCTCACGATCGCGAGTTGCGCCGCCCGAGGATCGGGGTGCGTTCTCAGTGGCGTGTCGGCGGGCACGAGAATCGAGGCCTCCGCTTCCAGGGGCTCGAAAGCGGCTCGCCGCCCGAGCGGCTCGTCCTGCGCCGCGGCCGGCGACCCCAGAACCGTCCAAAGCACCAGGATGGCGGCGTTTCGCGTCACGATCCCGCGAGATGAATGCCCACGGTGCTCGGACCGAGTGAGACTTCGGGTGGTTGAAACACTCCGTGTACCCAAGCGATGCGCTGTGCTTCGAGGAGTTTGACGACTCGGCGGGTCTCGCGCTCGAGTTTCGCCATCGTCGAGACATTCGCCGCCGGCCCCCACGGCGTGTCGACCTCGCCCTCGGTGCTCCACACCACCAACGGTACGCGGAGTTGTTCGAGGTAGCGGCGAACGTTGGCTTGCGAGTGGTGACTGTTGTCAGCCGCTTCCGGTCCGAGCAGCAGGACGACCGCCCGCCGGTGCCCACCTGCCGAGATGTTCACGCCGGCGACCGCGACGGCGTCGGACAGTCGCTGAAGTGGATCGGGCACACGAGGGTCGCGGACGTGGGTGAGGAGCCATAACAGGCCTCCCGACGCCACCGACAGAGACCGAGGTGCGAACAGGTGCAGATCGACGGCTGGGCGCGAGCGCTGCTCGGCAACCGGGCGCAAGAACCGGACGGCGTAACCGCGGTTGAGGGGAGCAACCCAGCGGTAGGATCCCGAGCTTCGCCGGGCCATCTCGTCGATCGCGACTTGCGCGCTTTGGTCGCGCACGAAGACCAGCTCCGCCGGGCCGCTGACCACGTCGACGACCTCCAGCGGCTCGCCGCGACCTTGCAGCCAGCCGGACCTCGAGGGTGCCTTGGAGCCCTTGTCGAGTCGCAGGGGCACGGCGGTCAGCTCGCTGGAGACGGTGTCCGTGAAACTGCCGCCGAACGTCCGTTCCACGATCGAAACGATGAACTCCGAGAATTGGACTTCGATTCGCAGATAGTGGAGTTGCTCGGGATCGTGCTTCGGCAGCTCGATCGCACGAGGGTCGGTCGTGGGGATCTCGACCCCGTCGAATGACACGTTCACGCTGATCGGATCCTCACGTTCGACGCTGTTCCAGCGGACCTTCGCGATCAGCTTCCCGGTCTCCGGCGAGAGGTCGAGGAGCAGCTGCACGTCGGCTGGCGGGTGGGGTAGGTTGAGCCACTGCTGCGCGCTTCCGAGCTCTTCGCCGGAAGCGGAGTAGGCCACGGCCTCGAGTCGTCGGGGCTCGAGCTCATCGCCGAGGTCACAGATCGCCCGCCAAGGAGCGCCGACGACCTCCGCGATCGCCTCGCCGTTCAGCCGGATCTCGACCGCTGCGACGTCCTGGCGCACGAGCAGCTCGACCTCGTGCGGGCCGACCACGAGCCCGAGAAACAGAGTGGCGAACGTTACGACGTCCTGGATCACGCGGCAGTCATCGTGTAGACCTTCGTTAGTGAGTACCGAAGCGCACCGCAGCGGTATTCCCGCCGCCTCGGGCGTCAGCTTCGGCTATGATAGCCGGTGACATGAGCCCTCGCGGAGTGGCCTCGCTCGCGCTCTTCACTCTCGCTGCCGGTCTCTCCGGCGGGTTAGCGGCTGACACGGTCGAGCTCGCCAACGGCAACCGCTTCGAACCGGTCGTCGCCGAGGTCGACGGTGACACGGTCCGAATTCGATTCTCCTACGGAGAGATGAGCGTGCCCCGATCGACTGTCACCCGCGTGGTCCAGAGCGAATCGGCTCTCGATCGCTACCTCGCCGAAGCCGATCGGCTGGGCCGCGATCCGGAGTCCACCGCCGGCGACTGGCTGGAGCTCGCTCTGACGGCTCGCGCCGACGGTCTCGACGGCGCGTATCGGCGGGCCGTCGCCCTGGCCGCCGAGCTCGATCCGTGGTTTGAGCCGCTCGCGCCTCATCTGCGAGCTCTCGATCTCGTGCTCGACGAGACCGCCGGGCGATGGGTGCCGTATCGGGAGCCTGCCCCGCCGGCGTCGCCGGCGGGGCGGGTCGGAAACGAGATTCGTGACGAGCGCGGTCGGCTGCTCGCGACCCTCGAACTACTGGCCCTCGCGGAGTTGGCCGAGGAGCTGAGGGAACGCGCCCGGACGCCCCCCCCGGTGATCGTCGCCGTGCCGCCGACCGTCACCTTCCTGGGGGCGGTCGCACCGTTCGGATGGCGGCCGACCGAATCCAATCGAGAGACGATGCGCCAGCTCGTCCGACGTCAGCCTGGGAGCCTGTTGCCGGTGATCCCCCGCCAGCAGAACCGGTCAGGCTTCAAGCGAGCCGAAGGCTTCTGACGGTCGGCCTCGCCGCTCGGAGCGGGGACGCGGGCCGAGAGGCCGAGTCGTCACAGGGCACTTGTGAAAAGTTTCACAAGATGTTATCCTACGGTCATCGTAGCCTGGTAAGAGCTACAGGGAGGTTCCCCTACCGAGTTTGAGCCCACCTCTTTTGCTGGAGGCTCTTCGGAGAATCCAGACCGCTCAACAACCCCACCCCATTCCCTAGCCCACCTAGGGTAAACCCAAACCAGACCCACCCACCAGGAACCTCCCATTCCCTTCTCCTCCCCCCGAGACCTGAGTCCAGAGCCCGACACCTCATTTGCCACAGTCTGTCGACACCCTGCGCGGCCGGACGGCTCTCGTCACAGGTGCGGCGCACCGCGTCGGCAAGGGGATCGCCGAACGGCTCGCCGCCGCCGGTGCCGACCTCTGGATCCACTACGGCTCGTCCGAAGGAGCAGCCGTCGATTGCGCGACCGAGCTCCAGGACACCCACGGCGCGACCGCGCGCGCGATTCGAGCTGACCTGTCGGATCCGGCGGCGATCGACAGGATGTTCGGCACTGTGGGTCGAAGCTCGGGCCGGCTCGACATCCTCGTCAACAGTGCCGCGTCGTTCGAGTCCTCACCGTTCTCCGAAGTCGATGCCGCGACCTGGGACCGGACGCAAACCGTCAACCTCCGTGCTCCGCACCTCTGCGCTAGGGCCGCCCAGCCGCTGCTCGAAGCTGCGGCGGAGGAGCGGAATGCGACCTCCTCGGTCATCAATATCGCGGACCTGAGCGGCGTCGTGCCCTGGCGCCATCACGTACAGCACGGCGTCAGCAAGGCAGGCCTCCTGCACTGGACTCGGATCGCCGCCCTCGAGTTGGCGCCGCGGGTAAGAGTCAACGCCGTCGTTCCGGGCGCAATCCTGCCGCCCACGGGGGGCGACCCGGAGGCTTGGGAAGACGTCGGAAAGCACCTCCCGCTCCGCCGCTCCGGAAATCCTGAAGATGTCGGCAACGCCGTCGCTTTTCTCGCCGCTGCCGAATTCATCACTGGTGAGATACTTTTCGTCGACGGCGGCGAGCATCTTTACGGGAGCAACAAGCGCTAACCGCCCAGATACGGCAGCCCCGAGAAAGTCATGAGCAGCGACCGCATCTTCGTCCGCGATCTACGCCTTCGTGGGATCATCGGCATCAACGACTGGGAGCGCGAGAAGCGCCAGGACGTGGTCATCAACCTGACTCTGTTTGGCGACTTTCGAACGGCCGGCGAATCGGACGCGATCGAGGACGCCATCAACTACCGGACGATCACCAAAGAGGTCATCCGCCACGTCGAAGGGTCGTCACACTATCTCGTCGAGAAACTGGCTTCGGAGCTCGCCCGGATCTGCGTCGTCCGCCACGGCGCCGAGCGCGCCGTCGTGCGCGTCGAGAAACCGGGAGCGCTGCGCTTCGCCGACTCCGTGGGCGTCGAGGTCGAACGGTCCCGGGCCGATTTCGAGGGACGAGGGTGACCGTGGCCGAGATCGCCAAGCTCAGTAGCGTCGAAGAGCTCGATCGGCACATTGCCGCCTCGGCCGAACGCGACGTCTGGATCTTCAAGCACAGCCTCACCTGTGGGATCTCGAGCGCCGCCTGGCGGCCGTTTCAGCAGTTTGCGGGTGATGCTCCCTCCGATGACGGGCCGCGGTTCGCGGTGATCGAGATCCAGAACGCTCGCGATTTGTCGAGGGCCGTGGCAGAACGCCTCGAGGTGCGACACGAATCGCCGCAGGCGCTTTTGATCCGAGACGGTCGAGTCGTCTGGCACGCGAGCCACTGGGACATCGACCGGAGGGCTCTCGAGGCGGCGAGTTGACGCCCGGCTCTGCCTTGACCGGGCGCTCCTGTGTTACTCTTGCAGCCGGTGCTTACAAGTCCTCTAGACCTCATCGGGCCGACGGTCATCGCCCCGCGCTGCACACCCACTCCGCTGTGAAGCCTTTCGTCGCTCTCCGCGCGCGATGAGGCGCGCCGTCCGCTCTCGAAAGGAGCCCAGCCATCGCTAGGAGACGTCGTTGGAGGCCGGAGCCTGTCCAGAGCAAGGACAAGTTCCGGATCAACCGACAGATTCGCAGAAGCCCCGTCCGCTTGATCGACGACGAAGGGACGCAGGTCGGAGTCGTCGATCTCGAAGTGGCGCGTGAGCGGGCCGAGGAGATCGGACTCGACCTCGTCGAGGTAGGCCCCAATGCCGACCCGCCGGTAGTGCGGATCCTCGACTGGGGAAAGCTCAAGTACGAGCAAGAGAAGAAAGCGCGCGAATCACGCAAGAAGCAGCATACGATCGACGTCAAAGAGGTCAAGTACAGGCCGAACATCGACGCTCACGACTTCGAAATCAAGACGAAGCGGGCGCGGCGGTTCCTGATGGCCGGTAAGAAGGTCAAGTTCACCGTCTTCTTTCGCTACCGCCAGCTGCGCCGTCCCGAGCTCGGCGACGAGGTCCTGAACCGCGTCGTGGAAGAGCTCGCGGACATCGGCATTCTCGAGAGCCGCAGCGGCATGGACGGCCGGCGTTTGGTCATGGTGCTCGCACCGAACGAAGCCGCCACCCGCTCAGCCAAGTCAGAGGCCGCTAAAGCGGCTGCCGCCAAACCCGAAGCTCGCAAACCCGAGCCTTCCGAAGCCGCCCAGTCCGAGCCCGAGGCTCCCGCCACCGAGTAGGGTGCCAGGCCCGCAAGTGGCCGAGAGCATCACCGGCTGATCAGCTGGACCAAGGGTCTTTCTGCCCGAGTGCGCGGCAGGCGCGACGCAACCATCAGCCGACAATGAACCGGCCGGGGACACGGATCGTTCATCCCGGCAGGGCCGGGACCTGTGGCCGGCCTTGTGTCGGCGCGCACGCCGCGGCACGGGTCCGCTGGCGATCGGAGGTGTGCAACGCGGGTAGCGACAGCTCCGTCGTTTCACTCGGAACGGGTAAGGAATGCCGGTCAGCCGAGCCGGTGCTTGGGTGCGTGCCGCACCCGGTCGAGGCCGGCGGCTTCGCGCAGCGCCGCTTCGGTGTAGCGCTCAACCATCACCGCCCGCCACTGTGCCTGGAAGTCCGTGTTGTCAAACGGCGTTGCCGGTTTGCGCGCCAGCCGTGCCGCCTCGCGAACGGTTTCCTCGTCGAGTCTCTTGCCGACGAGGAACTTCGAGGCCGCCTCCGCAGGCAGCGGGCGCGAGCTGACTGCTCCCAGGTAGAGCGCGGCTCGCGCGACGGTGCCGTCCGCCTCCAGCCATAGGACCGCCGAGCTCGACAGCACCGCGAAATCGATCGATCCCCGCCGCCGCAGCTTCCAGAACGACGTCCGGCAACGGTCGTCCGCCGAGGCACGGGGGACGACGATCGCGGTGACGATCTCGTCCGGTCGTTTGGTCAGGTAGTCGATGCCGTCGTCGGCGTAGAGCTCGGTGAGCGGGATCTCCCGTTCGCCGACGGCTGAAGTCAGCCGCACCGTCGCCCCCAGAGCGCAGAGGATCGGCGCCGCGTCGGAGGCCGAGTGCGCCAGACACTTCTTCGAGCCCGGCGCCACCCAGCAGGTATCGCCACACTCCTTCAGGCAGTAGTCGATCGACCGCCGCCAGTCCTCGGTCTGGTTGTAGTAGGTGCATCGCGTGTCGACGCAGAGATTGCCGCCAATCGTTCCCATGTGACGCAGTGGCGGCGAGGAGATCGACTCGACCGCCCGGGCGAGGGCGGGGTAGTGCTCGACGACCGCCGTTGCCCTCGCTACCTCGTGCA
>CALZKB010000075.1 GCA_945787575.1 Thermoanaerobaculia bacterium
GGCTGGCAATCTGAGGCTCCGCGGTCACCCCTTCGCAGTCGATTGGCGACACGATCGGGTCGGTGACGCTCACGTTCGTGAGCACCACGTCACCGGTGTTGGTGACGTCGAACGTGTAGCCGATCGTCTCACCCGCCTGGGCTGCTCCGTCACCGCTCTCGTCGTTGAATGTGCCGCTCTTGAGGATCTCGATCTCCGGGGACGGGAGGACCTCGATGCACGTCAATTCGCGCTCGTCGGGGCTGCCGTCCATGTTCGGGTCGGGGTCGAGGCCCGCGGTCGACAGATCACCGAACGGCGCACCGGTGTCGGTCACCGCCATCGCCAGGACCTGGTTGCAGAGCTGGCCGTCGACGACTGCGTCCGACGTCAGGAGCTCGACCTCCACGGTCACCATGACCAACTCCCCGGCTGCCAGACTCTGCGCCGGGCTGATCAGGTTCGTATCCGAGTGGCCATCGAAGGCGGGGTTGGCGACCTCCGGTGGCAGCGACGAGATCGAGGTAAAGGTCCAGTCGGTACCATGGACACCGAAGACCGCCTCCAGGTTGTCGTCCACCCACAGATCGAACAGATCGGTGTCGGTGCTCACGTTCTCGAATATGTACTCGATCGTGACCGTCGCGGGAAGCGGGCCAACGGTGGCAGGTGTCATCAGTTTGGCGGCGCCGATGAGATCCTGAATGCAGGCCGCGCCGTCGTTGTCGGTGGAGGAGGGGCCGTCGACCTGCAGCCCGACCACCGTCGGGCCGGAAAGATCGACCTCGTAGATCTCGCCGTTGTTACGGTAGAGGAATAGCTGCCCAGCGGCGTTGAACCACGCGCCGCCGTAAGCGACGGCGCTGGGAAGGT
The DNA here is from genome assembly GCA_945787575.1 of Thermoanaerobaculia bacterium. Lineage (GTDB taxonomy): Bacteria > Acidobacteriota > Thermoanaerobaculia > Multivoradales > JAHEKO01 > CALZKB01. The sequence goes on from CALZKB010000075.1 coordinate 853, forward strand.
CGGTCATCGCCACGTCCACCCGGACGCCGGTATCGGGATCCAGCATCGCGAGCTCGCCGTCCCTGGAGTCGCCGCCGTAGAGCTTGGCGGTGATCGGATCGAACGCCCAATCAAAGACCGCACCGGTGTCGCCGGTGATCGGTACCGAGGTCGCCTCGAACGCGGTGGGATCGACCGTCAAATCGACCAAGTAGAGATTGCGCTTACCGTTCCGGTTGATGTACATCGTCGTACCGTCGTCCGAGACGTCGCCGGCATTGAAGGGGACGAAGGGGGACGTGGTCGGCAGGAAAGCCACCGGAAACGGCGCGGAGGTGGTGCCGTCGAAGCCGATCTGGATGATTCCATGCGACTGGCCCTCGATGGCGTAGAGCAGACCGTCCGTTCGCCGGAAGCCCATGCTGTTGTACGGAAAATCCGCCAGGCCGCCGATCTCCTCGAAGGTGAAAGGATCATCCGTCTGGTTGATCTCGATCAGCTGGCCTTCCCGAACGCCGTTGTCGACGTCCGGATCCTGGACGATGAACGCCTCACCGGTACAGACGAAGGGCAGCAGCTGTGCCGACCCGGCGCTGGCGACCGTCAACAAGGCAAGCAGGCAGATGCTCGCGATCCTCGGCGGGAGTGCACTGGGCACTCCTTCCGAAACACGTCGCTTGGCGGAGCTGCTGGGGGTCGAGTATCGCATGGGTCTTCTCCTCCCTGGGTCGAGCCCGAGTCACACGTCGGAGCGCAATTCGCGAACGGTGCTGCGCTGGGACTGTGGAATATATCACACCCGGGCGAGGACGTGCGCGACCGTCCGTCACCGAGCCGAAGCTCCTGCGACCGTCGGCGAGCTCTTGCCGGCCCGGCGCCTGCAGCGATCGACGAGCCTCACCCTGTGACACCATTGCCCGCGCGCATGGCCATCGTCGACACGGAGTCTGCGCCCGCCGCCGATGGGCAGACGTCTCTCTCTCGCCTCGCGCACGGGGCCTGGGTCGGCGCCCTGATCGGGTGCGCTCTCTGGGCGCCGATCGTCTGGTCGGATCTCACCAGTCTCGCGCGCGTCTCACAGATCATGGTCTCCGATGTCCTGGGACGTCTCGCGACGCTGGAGCTGCTGGCGGTGCTTTGTATCTCCCTCGGCCTCTTGATCGCCAGCTTGATTCCGCTGCTCACGCTTCCCCGATCCGCCGGTCTCGAGGTCGGCCAGCGCGCGGTCTGGCTCGCCATGATCGCCGGTTCGACTGCCGTCGCCTGGGTAGCACCCCGCGCCTTGGCCCGTGGGCTCCTGGCGGCCGCTCCAACTCCCGCTCGACTTCTCGTGCTCGGGGGTGCCGTGTTCGTTGGAGCTGCCATGTGCGGGTTCGTCGCTCTTCGGTCGAGTGCTCGCAGGTCGAGACTCCTCGGACTGGCCGGGCTGCTCGCCTGGGCCCTGCATTGGCTGGTCTGGCCCAGGATCTCCACGATCCACCTGGTGGCCGTGGCAATCGGGGCCGCAGGCGTCGCCGCCGTCCCTTTCTGGAAGACGATGCTACCCAAGCGTGCCTTCTTAGTTGTCGGCTCGAGTGTCCTGGCCTCGTCTCTGATCTGTGCGTTGGCACAACCGCCCATCGACCGCCCTACCGAGGCAGGTCCGCGAGCGTCGACTCCTGGGCCCAACGTGGTCGTGTTCGTCGCCGACACCCAACGCTGGGATCGCACTAGCCTCGGAGCTCGAAGCGAGACGACGCCCAATCTCGCGTCGCTCGCCTCCGACCCTTGGACGACGAGCTTCACGTCGGCCAGCGCGGGAGCGTCGGCCACCATCCCGTCGGTGAAGAGTCTCTTTACGGCGAGGGCGCCGTCGACCTGGGGCCTGGACTCCGCGGGCTGGAAGCCGCCTCCGGCAGCAGCATGGACCCTTGCCCGTGCTTTCAGTGACCGCGGTTACTCCACCTCAGCGCTCTCGACCAATGGCTTACTGCGTGGTGAGGGGTTCGAGACCGGCTTCGAACGAGTATGGGTCGCGAGCGGATTCGACATCTACCTGCGCTCCTTTATCCTCGGCAACCTGCTCTCCGTCGGCGACCACTGGCACGCCATGAGGACCCTGGCGCGCAAGAGGCTGCATAAGGTCGACGGAGAGGACGTGCTGGCTCAGTTCGACGAGTGGATGCGTAGCGCGGATCCTCGGCCCAAATTCTTCTATGTACACATCATCGAGCCGCACTGGCCCTACTACGACCACGGTCGTGGATTCGGTAGCCGGGTCGAGCCGTCGCGACGACTTACCCATGTGGACCTCCATCTTCTTGGAAAGCAGGGCACCGCGACAATGCGGGACGACACGGCCGAGTTCCTCGACCTGACGGGTCGCTACGAGGAGGAACTGTTCGAAGCCGACTTGCTTCTCGGCAAACTGTTGGGGATCCTCGAGATCACCGGTACCGATCGCGACACCCTGCTGGTCGTGACGGCAGACCACGGCGAGGAGTTCCTCGATCATGGCAGGTTCTCACACGGATTCGACGTCTTCGAAGAGCAGATCCACGTGCCCCTCGTCATCCGCTGGCCGCACTGGCCGGAGTTCTCGGCCATGCCGAGACGGATCGAGACGGCGGTCTCGCTGCTGGACCTCCTCCCGACCTTGAGTGAGCTCCTCGAACTCGCCCGTCCGACTCAACAGTTCGACGGAGAGTCTCTTGCAGGTCTGTTGCGCGGGGAGAGCGAGCACGGTCCCGTGATCGCAGAGTCCTTCGAAGGCACTACGTGGCGCGCCTCGGTGCGAGAAGGCGACTACAAGGCGAGACTGGTCTTTTCGGCGACCCTGTCTCCTCTCGACACGACCGAGGCCGAGGTATTCGACCTGGCCTCTGATCCCAATGAGGAGCGACCTCTCGAAGTCTGGAATGAAGAGATCATTGACTTGGTGAGACGAGCCCGGGTAATTCTCGATGCACGCTGGCAGCGTTGGCCGGATCGGCGAGCTCGATCTTCGCGAGGATCCGATGACGATGCTCTCGACGGACTGCGGGACCTGGGCTACCTGCAATGAGACACGACCATCAAAGCGGCTTGCCCGGTCAACTTCCTGTCGACAGGCGTGGTCGTTGGAGGTGTTGCCACAAGGCTACGCCGTCCGCACTGCCTGAACATTAGACACAGGTAGCTTCCCCGCAGGCTCCGACCTTCACGAGCTGTTGTTGCCGGGGTCGGAGTCGGTCACGCCATCGGGGGTGGAGACCGATGCCACGTTGGCGGGAAAGTCGGTCGCTGTGCCGGTGGCGACGTAGGTGACGCTCGAGCCGACCGGCAGGTCGACCAAGTCGTTGACGTCGCCCGTGCCGCTCGCCGTGCAGGAGGCGCCTCCGGTGCCCGAGCAGCTCCAAGTCACCGGACTGAACTCCGGGGGGAAGATGTCGCTCACGGCCGCGTCGCTGACCTCGACCGGGCCGTTGTTGAGCACCGTCACGGTGAGCGTGACGTCGGCGGTGGCGCTGATCGCCAGGTCGGTCGTCACAACGGGAGTCCCGCTCACCAGGTCGAAGCCGATGACGTCGAAGAGCTGGACGTCGAGCGCGCTGATCGGCGGGACCTCACCGGTGGCCACCGTCGGATCCATGATGCCCAGCGAGAGGCTGTCCTTCCAGTGGCTCGCCTGCTTTCCGTCACCGAAGTTCTTACCGGTCGAGAAGCCCCCGAGATCGTTGCCTCCACCGTCGATCGAGAAGAACTTGTCGCGGCTGTCCGCGGTCCAGTCGATGACGCCGTCGCCCTCATCCGTGCTGTCGCTCGAGAAGCGGAAGAGATCGATCGGACTCACGAAGGTGAACTCGTGATCGTTGAACGGGCCGTTGACCGGTGGAGAGTTGATGTCGAGCAGATCGACGCCGCTGGTGAAACCCAGCATGTGCCCGATCTCGTGCGCGGCTACCTGAATGAAGCTGAAGTGATTCGCCAGAATGCCGTCGTCGGGATCGAAGTCCCAGTTGAACTCGTCGCTGAAGGTGATCGACGCATCTAGAGCACCGTCCGCCGCGGGCAGCAGATCGAGCGCTTTGGCGTTGGCTCGCGTCACCCGAATCGCCTCGTTGTTGGCGTCACCATCGTCGTCCAGGAAGGGCGTCGCGTCGCCCGCGCCCATGGGGCTGTTGCGCACCCGGTTGAGCAGGAGATCGACGACCAGCCCAGCTTGCAGATGGTCGATCACGCCGCCATCATCGGTGGAGGCTTGGTCGGCGGTCAACGCCGCTACAAAATCGTCGTAGTCGATCTGGATTCGTTCGGAGCCGGTCGACCCCAGCACTCCGTTGGGTAGCTTCCTGAAGCCGATGTCGATGTTGACCGTGATGTCATCGGAGTAGATCTCGGACCAGAGCTCACCCGCCGCTTCGAAACCGTCGATCGCCTGTTGGTCCATCCCCGGCTCGGGGTTGAAGCTGAACTCCAGCGCCCCGGCCGGGCTCGACACGACGACGGCCCAGCAGCAGACCGCGATCGCGACGATCGCGCGCCAGGAGAGGCTCCTCGTCCAGTCGGTGAGAGAAGAATCGAAGAAAGCTCGCATCACTGGTCCTCCTCGGCCTCGGGCTCGTCTTGGGGAGGCATGACTCTGCGCAGATCGGCTCGCTCGGCGAGGCTCTCGAGCCCCGTCACGCCACTCGCGAAGGCCTGCAACAGGCGCGAGCCGGGCGCCGCTGACGCTCGGGACGCGAGATCCTGGACCATCAGCCCGGTTTGCACCTCCTTGATCGTCGCGTCCTCCTCGCCATCGGGGGTGAAGCTCTCGGCCCGAATCTGGAGCACGGTCGAGACCCCGTGGGTGTCGTCGAGATCCTTGGGACCGGCCTCGGCCGCGACCATGTTCAGGGCGTCGAAATCGAGGTCGAGCATCGACTGATCGGCGAACGAGTCGAGCAGCCGCTGCAGCTCCTCGTCGTCGAGCTGGAGCTCGTAGTCCCCGGCCTTCTTCATGTAGGCGGGGTAGTGAATCAACACCCGGCCGTTCGGGTACACCCTGACGAAGGGCGTGGTATCCGGATCCTGGATCAAGCCGCCTTCGTAGCTCAACGCGAGAAGGGGCTCCTCGGAAGCCTCCTCGTAGGTGAACGAGCCCTTCACGGGCTCCGGCACGACCTCATTCCGATCACCGCACCCGGGCGCCAACAGCGCCGCGCCGGCGAATGCCAGTAGGGGCAAGAACTTCATGTGCAATACCTCCATTGCCGTGAAATGACCGAAGATCGAAGGAATCGACCTGGTTGCGGTTGCGCTTCGAGTTGATCTCACCACGGCCTCCAGTTCTCATAGGCGCAGTGGATCGAAGAGGTGTTACGCGGCAGACCGGCTGACCTCGTCGCTGGCGCCTCCCAAACTCTCGGAACCTCGCCAACGGCTTGGAGCCGCGGCGGCTCCTCACTCCGTGATGCGCGGCAGGATACCCGCGGGGCGGCCGAAGTGTGGCACGGCATCGGCTAGCTCTCGAGGATCGACAAAAGACCGTAGCGAAGAACTGTAGTAGAGGAAACCGATCTCCTCCGGGGGCGGGACTGGACGAACGGCTCGACCGAGTCGAGCGCCTCGAGCCAGGCGCGCTTCATCGCGTGAAGATCGAAGGCCAGGCTCGTCTGATGATCGGTTAGCGGCACAGTCTCCTCGCGACCTCCCAGGCCTCTCTGCCGCCGTGTCTTCGCAGTTGCGCCGCCACCCAGGCGACGTGCGAAGGGCCACGACGTAGGTGGGGTCGAACGACCAAAAGCACTCGGCATGGAACCTCCGGTACGCCCGGCGCGCCTCGCGCACCCGGACCATTGCGCGCGCCCGTCTCGGGGTCGAGAGCCCTGCGGCTCTTGCGGCCTCCTCGTCGGCCGATGTCGGCCAAGTAGATTCGAACGCTGCGGTCCACGTCCCACCGGGCTCGCGCCGCAAAGAAAACGGCCAGCCCGGTCGCCCGAGCTGGCCGTTGAAATAGCGAATGGCAGGTCCGCTTAGAAACCGCCCATTCCGCCCATGCCACCCATGCCGCCCATGTCGGCGCCACCGTGCATATCGTCTTTCTCTTCCTTGATTTCCGACACGAGTGCCTCGGTCGTCAGCATCAATCCGGAGATCGACGCCGCGTTGAGAAGCGCGGTCTTGGTGACCTTGGCCGGATCGATGACACCGGCCTTGACCAGATCCTCGAACACACCGGTAGCGGCATTGAAGCCGTCGTTTCCGGTGGTGGCCATCGCCTCCTTGACGATGACCGAGCCTTCGAGGCCGGCGTTGTTGGCGATCTGACGGGTCGGCTCTTCTAGCGCGCGCCGGACGATCGCGACGCCGACAGCCACGTCGCCTTCGGCCTTGATCTTGTCGACCTCGGCCATCGCCCGCAGCAGAGTCACGCCGCCGCCGGGGACGATGCCCTCTTCGACGGCCGCCTTGGTGGCGTGCATGGCGTCCTCGACGCGAGCCTTCTTCTCCTTCATCTCGGTCTCGGTCGCCGCACCGACGCGAATCACCGCGACACCGCCGACGAGCTTCGCCAGCCGCTCCTGCAGCTTCTCGCGGTCGTAGTCCGACGTCGAGTCCTCGACCTGCTGACGGATCTGCTTGACCCGACCGGCGATCGCTTCCCGACGGTCCTTGTCATCGGAATCGGTGACGATGGTCGTTTCGTCCTTGGTGATGACGATCTTCTTGGCCTGGCCGAGATCCTGCCACTGGACGTTCTCGAGCTTGATCCCGAGATCCTCGGTGATGACCCGGCCGCCGGTGAGGATCGAGATGTCCTCGAGCATCGCCTTCCGACGATCGCCGAAGCCCGGAGCCTTGACCGCGACCACTTGCAGGGTGCCGCGCAGCTTGTTGACCACCATGGTGGCGAGCGCTTCACCCTCGACGTCCTCGGCGAGGATCATGAAAGGACTACCCTGCTTGGCCACCTGCTCGAGGATCGGCAGGAGGTCTTTCATCGACGAGATCTTCTTCTCGTGGAGCAGGATGTTGACGTTCTCGAGCACCACTTCCATCCGCTCGGCGTCGGTCACGAAGTAGGGGGAGAGGTAGCCGCGATCGAACTGCATGCCTTCGACCACCTCGAGGTTGGTGTCGAGGCTCTTCGCCTCTTCCACCGTGATGACGCCGTCCTTGCCGACCTTCTCCATCGCCTCGGCGATGATGCCGCCGATCTCGGAGTCGTTGTTGGCGGAGATGGTGCCGACGTGAGCGATCTCGTCACCCGACACCGGCTTCGACGAGGCGTCGATCGCCTTGACCGCCGCGGCGACGGCGAGGTCGATGCCCCGCTTGAGCTCCATCGGGTTGGCGCCGGCGGTGACGTTCTTCGAACCTTCGCGGAAGATCGCCTGGGCGAGCACCGTGGCCGTGGTGGTGCCGTCGCCGGCCACGTCGGAGGTCTTGGAAGCGACCTCGCGCACCATCTGGGCGCCCATGTTCTCGAGCCCGTCGGCGAGCTCGATCTCCTTGGCCACCGTCACACCGTCCTTGGTGATCGTCGGCGAGCCGAACTTCTTCTCGATGACCACGTTGCGGCCCTTGGGCCCCAGGGTCACCTTCACCGCATTGGCGAGTTTGTTGACGCCGCGCAGGATGGCGCCGCGCGCCTCCTCGGCGTAGATAATCTGCTTTGCAGCCATTGGTTGCTTAGCCTCCTAGACTTTCTCTGGATCCGTGGCCGGCTCAGCCGACGATGGCGAGGATCTCGTCCTCGCGAAGGATCACGTAGTTTTCTGCGTCGATCTTGATGTCGCTGCCGGAGTACTTGCCGACGAGCACGCGGTCGCCTGCCTTGACGTCCATCGGCTGACGGCTGCCGTCGTCCTGCAGCTTGCCGGGGCCGACTGCGACGACTTCGGCCTCCTGCGGTTTCTCTTTGGCGGTATCGGGGATGATGATGCCTCCCCGGACCTCTTCCTCGAGCTCGAGGCGCTTCACCAGCACACGATCATGCAGTGGGCGAACTTTGACTGACACCGTACTTGATCCTCCAATTGGGTTGATTAACGTAAAGCTCTGATTCTTAGGAACTTAAGATTCAACATTCCCATCGGTGTTAGCACTCCTTGCCGACGAGTGCTGATAATATAGAGGAGCGAAGCGGCGCTGTCAACCCCAATTTGAGTGCATGATTGTCAGTTTTGGGTCAGCGCTCAATAGGCGCCGCGGCCCCGGATCACCGCCGCGAACGTCTTGCCGAGCACATAGAGGTCCATCCACAGCGACCAGTTGCGGATGTAGTACGAGTCGTAGGACTGTTGCTCTTCGATCCCGCCGTCGGAGCGCACCATGACCTGCCACAGCCCGGTCAGGCCGGGACGGACTTTCCGGCGCAGCTGCCGGAAGCGCGGCGAAAAGCTCTCGAGGTGATACTCGGGGAACGGCCGCGGACCGACGAGGCTCATCTGACCCATGACCACGTGCCAGAGCTGCGGCAACTCGTCCAAGCTGAAGCGCCGCAGCCAGCGGCCCACCACCAGGACTCGCGGATCGTCCTCCAGCTTGCGACGCGCCTCCCACTGACGCCGAGCCTCTTCGTCCGCGGCAAGGTGAGCCTCCAGCCGCTGCTCGGCGTCGGCGTACATGGTGCGCAGCTTCATCAGCTCGAACTCTCTTCCGAAGAGCCCTTCGCGCTGTTGGCGGTAGATCAAAGGACCCCGGCTGCTGAGCGCCAGCGCGGCGGCCGCCAGCACCAGGAGCGGCAGGGTGACGACCATCAGCACACTGCCGAGGGCGAGGTCGAGCGTCCGCTTGAGGACCCGGTTGCGTCTGCGGCGAAGCTGATTGACGAACTCGACGCCGATAACGCCGCCCAAATTGCGAACCTCGAGTCCGTCCACCGGCAGGGCGCGATGGTCGCGGATCAGAATGACGTGCCGGAAATCGTGCCGGAGGGCGTCGACCCTCTCGTTGTCGTCGGCCAGGGCCGAATCGGCCAGGAGAAGAACGCGCACTCCTCGACCCGCGAGGTCCGAGACTCTCGACAGTCCGCCGATCAGGGGCACCCCCTCGATCTCGGCGGGAGCGCCCTCTCCGGTCGCCACGATGGCCACCGGCCGGTAGCCGAGCGACAACGCGTCGCGCAGTGCGGCCAGCGTTCGGCGCGCGAGGTCGCCGGTCCCCACGATCGCGCACGGCTCTCCCCACCAGAACCAGTGCTGGGCCACCGACAGGAGCCCGAACCGCGCGAGCGGCAGCAGCAAGAGGGTGAGGAGCCAGGCGAGAGCGAACGTCATCCGCGAGTAGACCGGCTCGAGCTTCAGGGCGAAGCTGATCGCGGCCAGGGCGAGGAAGATCGAGCTGGCGCTCAGACACAAGCGGCGCAGGGTCTCGACCGCACCGGCGCCGAATCCCGGGTAGAGCCCCCAGAAGGCGTTGGCGAGGAAAAAGACCGGCAGGAGCGGCAGCAGTTGCAGGTAGATATCGGGACGTTGGCCTCGAACCGGCAAAGCCCACATGAAGTATGCGAGGGTCCCGGCAACGACGATGGCGAGGCCGTCTGCGACGATCAGCGTCAGGACCCTGAGGGTCCTCGACCAACGTCGCGGTCGCGCCGCGTCGCCGGCCGTTTCGAGCGGTGGCGCGGCCGTCGAGCCACTCTCTGCTGTCAGCTCTCGCATCGGCGCATCGGATCGGCAGCTACGACTCGAGTCTCGAATCGCCGCTCCCCGCCCATTCTCGCAGGAAGCGGCCGAGAACGGGCCACGGCTCGCGAAGATAACGCCCGGCCAGTCGTCGAGGCTCGGCCAGCAGGCGGAAGAGCCACTCGACCCCCCAACGACCGGTCCACCGCGGGGGGGTGGGGATCTCGCCCGCCACATAGTCCATGCAGGCACCGCAGGTGAGCACCACCGACGGCGGGATACGTTCGAGATTATCGACGACCCACCGCTCCTGGCGCGGCATCCCCATGCCCACGAGAAGTAGGTCCGGAGGGGTCGTGGCGAGACCGGCGAGCACCGCTTCGTTGGCTCCCGGGTCGAGATAACCCGTGGCGGTCTCGATCGCGAGGCCGACGTGGCGCCGGCGCAGCTCGGCAGCGGCCCGCTCCCCCACTCCGGAGCGACCGCCGAGATGAAAGACCCGCCATCCGCGGCTCGCACACTCGGCCATCAGCGGATCGATCCAGTCGGCGTAGGTCACCCGGTGGCGGCGCCCGACCGGATGGCCGAGCCGTCGGCCCATCGTCACAAGCGCCATCCCATCGACGAAAGTGAGGTCGGCGATCTCGGCGAAGCGTCGCATCGCTGGCTCGCGCTCGTGGAGGTAGAGCCCGTGGAGGTTTTGATGGCCGATGACGAAGCGGCGGCGCTGGGCCAACGCCTCGGCGATCCGGGCGTGCAGATCGTCGATGGTGAGCGGATCGAGCTCGACTCCGAGCATCCTGAAACGCGCCGCGCTCACGACCGCGACCTCTTCGCGAGCGCGGCTCGCAGGATCCCGTCGATCTCGTCGGCGCGCAGCTCCCAGGAGTTTGCGCGAGCCAGCGCCAGCCGCCGCTCGCGATTCTCGGACGGCTCGTCGAGCGCGGTGCGCACCGCCGCCACGAACCCGTCGGCGTCGGCAACGAGCCGGAAGTGCTCGGAGTACTCCTCGAGACTCGGCAGACCGCACGCCACGATCGGCTTGCCCGTCGCCAGGCATTCGAACGTCTTCGCCGGGATGATGCCGCGAGCGTGACCCTCTTTGCCATACGGCAGGACGAGCACATCGGCATCCGCGAGCAGGCCGGGAACCTCGGCTCGGGGGACCGGTCCGGTCAACTCGGTGCGGGCGCCGAGATCGCCGAGCTCGCTCTGGATCGGTCCGATCAGTCGCAGGGAGAACTCGCGGCTCAACCTCCGGACCAATGCGAGATCGAGGTTGACTCCGATCGCCCCGAAGTACGCGCATCTAAGCTCGCCGCCGGTTGCCCTCGTTCGCCCTCCCGAGGCCACGACTCTGGCCGGAGCGTAAAGGCCCCAGTCGACCGCCGGCAGCACCCGATGAACCTCCCGGTGTCGCTCGCACATCCGCCCGAAGAGGTGGGGCGAGTCCGCGAAGACGGTGTCGACGTTCGCGAGCAGCGCCTCTTCCCGGGTCACGCCCGGTCTCGAATAGGGGTCGTTGGTCCAGTCCCAGACACAGTCGTAGACCGCGAGGTCGGGGTCGAGCGCTCGCTGCAGATCGATCGCCGCCGCGAGCGGCAGGTAGTGCAGCACGATGCGAGGCCGTCCGAGCCCGGCTGCCAGGCTCCGACCCGCCCGACGCCCGAACAGCTGCCGGTTGAGCCGGCGGCTCACCGGTCCGACGTCGGGCAGCAGCAAGGGGTTGGCGAGCTCGACACCGGAGGAGAGCGATTGCCGCACGAGGCCCGCCCGGTCGTGTCGCCCGGTGAGCCGGCCGAAGACCCGGCTCGCCTCTCCGAGGCCAGGCCAACGCTTCGGAATCGGCTCGACGAATCGCACCCGGTAGCCGCGTCCCGCGAGGCGGCTGGAGAGCTCTTGGTGGCGCTGCCAGGTGAAGTGCCAGTGCACCGACGAGAAGACGACGAGATCGATCGGCGAGGTGGTCACGACCACCCCCGGTATCCGTAGCGTCGCCGTAGCGGCCAGGTCAAGGCGGAGACGAGCGCCCGGTCGATCTTCGGCATCTCGGTCCGCCAGCGGGTATCGGGTTGCAGCGTGACGCTGCCTCTGTCGAATCGCATCGGGTTACCGGAGACGAGGTGGCTCGAGCGATCGAGCCGAGCCGTCACCCCGTCGACGAAGTCGAGCTTGGGGCGTTCGAGGCCAGCCCACTCACAGATCCCACGCAAGGTCGCCTCGGGGCTCTCGATCAGCTCCTCGTAGCGCAACTGCCGAAATGCGGCCACCCGACCGCGCGAGCGCTCCGCCAGCAGGTTGCTGTAGGTCCAGCGCCAGGCGACCGCGACCGGACCGTGCCGATTCATGTACACCTCGCGGCCGACGAACTCGGGCCGCCGCTTCTGCCGGCTCCAGGAGAACGCGACTCCACGAGGATCGCGGATCAGATGGAGTACCCGCAGTTCCAGATCGGGCACCCGGCTGAGGGCGAAGAGCGGTCCGAGGTCCTTCGAGGCGTCGACGACGAGTCGGCGGCCGGCGCGGCGCGCGATCTCGCCGTAGATCGACCGCCAGATCGAGGCGTAGGCGTCGACCTCCCGCTCGAAAGCCTCGCCTCCGCCCCGTTCGAGCCGTGGAATTCGGCGGATTCGCGACACTCGGTCGTGAAGTTCGCGCACCCGCTCCAAAGGCACGGCGGCGCCGTCGAAGACGGCCGTCAACAGCTCCGGCCAGAAGCCGCAGTCGGCGTAGGCACGCCCGCAGCCACACAGTTCATCGGCGGCGGCCACCGGCGCGCCGGTCTGCCAGATGTGATGCAGCTCGCCCACCGAAGCGACCCCCTCGACCTCGCCCAGGAGCCGAGCGAGCAACGTGCTGCCGCTCCTTCCCAGTCCGGCGACATAGAGGACGCTCACCGTCATCGGCGACCCGTCAGCTTGCCCACGAGGATCCGATCCGCCTCTTCGAAGCACAAGAGCCGCCATCCCGCCAGGGTCAGGAGAGCGGCTCCCGCGAGCACCACCGCGACGGTCGCCACCGGCTCGAGTGAGAAGACGCCGCGCCAGGCGAATCCGGCTCCGAAGACCGTAGCCGCGGTCGCCGCCACCCGCCAGAAACGCCGGTCCCAGGGCCAGAGGCGCATGGTGCGCCGGACCGCCACGAGGCCGCTGGCGTAGAGGGCGGCAACCGAGATCGCGGTCGCCACCGCGGCGCCGACCAGCCCAAAGCGGGGAATCAACAGGACGTTGAGGACGACATCGGCCGCCAACGCCGCCAGCGACAGTCCGAGCCACAGATTCTGACGGCCGCCCATCATCAACAGGTAGCCAACGGCGCCGGTCGATACGTTGGCGAGCTGCCCCACGACCAGCACGACCAGCGGAGCCGCGGCCGGACCGTAGGGTTCGCCGAAGATCGCGACGATACTCGGCCGGGAGAAGAGCAGACAGAGTGCCGCGCCCGGGAGGACCGCCAGCATGCCCCACTTCGTCGCGACCCGGAACAGCTCCTGTAGCCGATCGTTCTCGCCCCTCTCGACAAGGCCTGCGATCATCGGAGCGAAGATGGCGGTGAAGGCCGACAGGACGACGGCAAAGACGCCCGAGGCCTGTGCCGCCACCTGGTACCAGCCGACCGCCTCCTCGGCGAGATAGTAGCCGACCAACAGCCGGTCGAGCCAAGTCATGGTAACGCCGACGGTCCCGGCGAGCGCCGTGGGCACCGAATAGGCGATCAGGCGGCGGACGGAGACCGCCGGCGCGCCGCCATCGAGCTCGGGAGGCGCTTGAGGGAACCAGCGTCGGGCCCAGATCACCGCCGCCAACGCCATCGCGGCAAACGACAGCGCCGCCGCCAGGCTCGCCGCGATCACCCCGCCACCGCTCCACAGAAACAGCGCGGCGAACGTCGCGAAGAGGAAGGGCTGGCCGAAGTCCTCGATGGCGACGGAAGCCCTCAGGTCCTGGGAGACCCGCGTCGCCGCCGCACCGACCCGCAGCCAGCTGGCGGCCGGCAGCGCGAAGGCGAAGACGACGAGGACCGCCAGCAATCGCCGGTCGTCCGAGAGCTTCTCGGCAAGCCAGGGAGCGCAGGCGAGAAGCCCGAGGGCGAGTACCCCGGAGGTGATGCCGGTGATCCAGAAGGTCGTTCGCAGGAGGGCACGGCCGCCGACGCCGCCGCGCGACCGCTGGATCGACCCGAAGCGCTGAACCCCGTTGTTGAGCCCGAGCGTGGCCGGCAGGGTGAGAAGCCGAAAGGCGCCCCAGCCCAAGGCGTAGAGTCCGAGTGAGGCCGGCCCCAGGAACCGCGCGAGGACGACCTGGCCTACGAAGTTGACGACGCGGCCGACGCCGCTCCCCGCCAGTGCCAGAGCCGCCCCCGTCCCCAGGCGCTCAAGCGCCTTGTCCTCACGCCCCGTTTCGGATCGGGCGACTTGCGGGCGTGGGTCGGAGACTCTAGACCTCCCGGGCCCCGATGTAGCCCTCTCCCTCGAGGTGCAGGATGATCTGCTGCGCCGTCTCGTCCGGGGTCAAGTCGGAGGTGTCGAGGACGACGTCGGCATCGGTCGGCTCTTCGTAGGGATCGGAGATCCCGGTGAACTGCTCGATGATACCGGCGCGCGCCTTGGCGTAGAGCCCCTTGCGGTCGCGCTGCTCGCACACTTCCAGCGGGGTAGCGACGTGCACGAGAACGAAGCCGCCGCCGGGCTCGACGAGCTCGCGAACCTCCTGCCGGACCTCGGCGTAGGGCGCGATCGGAGCGCAGATCGCGATCCCCCCGTTCTTGGTGATCTCGGAGGCGACGAAGCCGATTCGCTTGATGTTGAGGTCTCGGTGCTCTTTCGAGAAGCCGAGCTCCGACGACAGGTTCTTGCGGACGATGTCGCCGTCGAGCAGGGTCACCGGACGGCCTCCCATCTCGAGGAGCTTCACCCTCAGCGAGTTGGCGACGGTCGACTTGCCCGAGCCGGAGAGCCCGGTGAAAAAGACGGTAAAGCGGGTGGGTGCGTTGCAGCTCCTCGGCCACTTCCGGGAAAGTGAACCACTCCGGCAGCTCGCGGCCCTCCGCGAGGCGTCGACGTAGCTCCGTGCCTGAAATCGCAAGCGTCCGGGTCCCCTCGGGAACGGCGTCGACCGGATAGTAGGCGTCTCGATCCTCGACGTAGACCATCATCCGAAACGGCACCATCTCGATCCCCAGCTCCTCCTGATGCTGCTGGAGGAGCTCTTGAGCGTCGTAGGGTCCGTAGAACGGGTTGCCGTCGGAATCACTCCCCGGACCTGCGTGATCGCGGCCGACGATCAGGTGACTGCAGCCGAAGTTCTTGCGGATGATGGCGTGGAACAACGCCTCTCTCGGCCCGCCCATCCGCATCGCCAGCGGCAGCAGAGCGAGCATCGCGGTATTGCGCGGGTAGCGGCGCACGAGACGCTGATAGCAGCGCACGCGGGTGTAGTGATCGACGTCTCCGGGCTTGGTCATCCCGACCACCGGATGGATGAGCAGGTTCGCCTCCACTTCCCTCGCGGCACTCAGGGTGAGCTCAAAGTGGGCCCGGTGCATCGGATTGCGGGTCTGGAAGGCGACGATCCGGCGCCAAGCCAGGCGCTCGAACCGACGACGCAAGTCCGCGGGAGTGGCGCGTAGCGAGGCGAAGTCATAGTGACGAGGCCATTCGAGACCGAGCACCTTGCCGCCGATCGCGAACGGCCGTGAACGATCGCGCAACTGAGCGACGGCCGGGTGCTTGCGGTCGGTCGTGCCGTAGACCCGCTGTGCCTCGGATTTGCGATCGATCTCCCAGATGTCCTCGGCTTCGATCGCCGCGAGCATCACTCCTTCGGGATCGCGCAGGGCGAGCTTCGATCCGGCGGCGAGCCCTTCGACGAGCTCTTCGGGGACGTCGAGAGTCAACGGAAGCGGCCAGAGGGTTCCGTCGGCCAAACGCATGTCGTCGCAAACCGACTCGTAGTCGTCGCGCTTCATGAACCCGGTCAGCGGCGAGAACGACCCGTTCATCATCAGCTCGAGATCGCACATCTGACGCGGCGTGAGATCCCAGCTCGGCCAGTCGACCGACTCTCTGTGTAGCTCGAGCCGCTCCGATTCCGGCAGGATCAGGTCGACCAGCTCACCGCCGTGCGGCGGATTCAAACGATGGGACATGAATGGAACTCCTTGACTCGCTGCCCGCAGCATCCCCCGACGTGGACTCGAGAAGCAGGCATGGGGGTGAAGTTGAGAAACGCACGCCTTACGGCGGCCGGAGGATAGCAGCAAACGCCGCATGATGGGATAGCCTCCCTCGAATCCGCATCGAGCTTCCGCATGGTCGCTTCCACTCCTCGCCAGGCCCGCGAACGGCCCCTCTCGATCACCGCGGTCGTCGTGCCTGTGGGGCTGTGGATTCTCGCCATCGCCCAGCCGGTCTTCGAGGTGATGCTCGAGCACCCTCCGTTCTTGACGGTGCACCGGATGACCGTCGGCAAACTGGCCTGGTTCGCGACGGTCGCGGGAGTTCTCCTGCCGATACCGGTGGCGCTCGTCGCGGCGGCAGCGGCGGCCTGGCGCAAGCGCGCCGGAGAGTGGCTGCTCGCGGCGGTGACCGGTCTCGCCACCGCCGCCATCTTCCTGCAGCTGGTGTCGATCGACTCCTCTCTGGCAGGCGTCTTGCTCGCTGTCTCGTCGGCGACCGTCGGAGCCGTCGCCTACGGGCTTTGGCCGAAGATCCGCCGCCTCACCGTGGCGCTCGCCGCCGCCGCCCTCGTCCTTCCACCGTTGTTCGTCGTCCGCGGGCTGCCGTGGATCCCCGGCGCCGAGGCG
>CALZKB010000076.1 GCA_945787575.1 Thermoanaerobaculia bacterium
TGAGAACCGAGGTCGCTTGCCCCGAGCTGCCCGTGGCGATCATCGGCGCCGGTCCGATCGGCTTGACGGCGGCGGCTCATCTGGCCAGCCGACGAGAGCCTTTCCTGGTCCTGGAAAAGGGGCCAAGGCCCGGCAGCTCTATCCGAGACTGGGGCCATGTCCGGCTGTTCTCGC
This sequence comes from Thermoanaerobaculia bacterium, assembly GCA_945787575.1. Taxonomy (GTDB): domain Bacteria; phylum Acidobacteriota; class Thermoanaerobaculia; order Multivoradales; family JAHEKO01; genus CALZKB01. The sequence goes on from CALZKB010000076.1 coordinate 175, forward strand.
CGTGGAAGCACAACGTGGACCCGGTCGCGAGGCGAATGCTCCTGGAGAACGGCTGGACCGAGCCCGACCCCGAGGTCTTCCCGACCGGAAAGCAGCTTGGCGAGCGGCTTCTGGAGCCGCTTGCGAAGCTGCCTGATATAGCGCGCCGGACCCGCTACGAGGTCGAGGTCCTGGCCGTCAGCCGGGAGGGCGTGGACCGGCTCGGGTCGGGAGGGCGGGAAACGAGGCCTTTTCGGTTGCGAGTGCGCGATTCGGATGGCCTCGACAAGAACATCAGGGCGAGGGCCGTGCTCGACGCGTCGGGGACCTGGGGGAACCCGAAGCCGCTCGGTGCCGACGGCCTTCCGGCTATCGGCGAGTCCGAGGCGAAAGAACACATCTATTACGGTATGCCGTCGTTGACGCGAGATAGGGGACGCTACGCGGGGAGAAGAGTCGCCGTGGTCGGGGCGGGCGACTCGGCCTTCAACGTCCTGATCGAGCTCGCCGACCTCGCCGCTCGGGAACCCGGCACGGAGATCCACTGGATCGTGCGGGGACCTCTGCCGTCTTTCGGGGGAGGAGCGGCGGATCAACTGCCGCGGCGGGGCGAGCTCGGAAGTGCCGTCCGCAGACTGATCGCCCACGGCAGCTTGAGCGTTCACTCGGCCTTCCGAGTCGCGAAGGTCGCACGGTCGGAAAAGGGACTGCGCCTCGTGGCCGATGACCTGGACCAGGTCGAGGTGGACGAGATTATCTGCGTCACGGGCTTTCGGCCTGATCTCGAGATGCTCCGAGAGCTTCGGTTGGACCTGGATCAGGCAACCGAAGCTCCCGCGGCCCTCGGGCCTCTGATCGATCCCAACGTGCACAGCTGCGGCACGGTCCGGCCTCATGGGTATCGAGAGCTCGCGCATCCCGAGAAGGGCTTCTTCGTGGTCGGGATGAAAAGCTACGGTCGGGCGCCGACCTTTCTCCTGTTGACGGGCTATGAGCAGGTGCGCTCCGTCGTGGCCGCCCTTTCGGGAGACCTCGAACGCGCGCGCGAGGTGAACCTCGTCCTTCCCGAGACCGGAGTCTGCGGCGGGGGTTCGCTGGGCGGAGCGAGTCTGCCGAATGCCCGCTCCGATCGCGTCGCTGAGAGGGTCTGTTGTGGGGAAGAGAATGGGTGATCGCAGCTTCGCGACGGCGACCGTTCACGCCGGCAGCCGGGCCGAGAGCGGTTTCGGCGCTCTCTCTGTTCCGATCAGTCAGGCGTCCGTGTTCAGCTTTCCGAGTGCCGAAGTCGCGGCCCGCATCCATGACGGACACGAGCCGGGCTTCTTCTATGGCCGGATGGGCACACCGACCCAGGCGGCGCTCGAGGCCGCGGTGGCGGAGTTGGAGGGCGGAGAGGCGGCCCTGGCCACGGCCTCGGGCATGGCGGCCATCACACTGGCGTTACTCGCGTGCCTGGAGCCCAACGACCATCTCGTGGCCCAGGGCGCCCTCTACACGAGCACCGCCGCTTTGCTCGAGGAGTTCCTCGAACCGATCGGAATCGAGGTGTCGCGGGTGAACGGTTGCGTGTCCGAGGATCTGCAGTCGGCGCTCCGGCCCGATACCCGGGTGGTCTACCTCGAGACCCCGAGCAATCCACTGCTTCGGCTTTCGGACATCAAAGACATCGCGAAACGAGCCCACAGGGTCGGCGCGCTCGTCATAGTCGACAGCACGTTTGCCACTCCCTACAACCAGCGGCCTCTCGAGCTCGGCGCCGATCTGGTGGTCCACAGCGCGACAAAGTACCTGGGAGGCCATGGCGACCTGGTCGCGGGCGTCCTGGTCGGGCGGCAGGATATCGTCGAGCGAGCTCGCTGGCGGATGATGCGACTTCTAGGGCCGGCGATCGCACCGTTCAACGCCTGGCTGGTCCTGCGCGGGCTCAAAACGCTGGCGGTGCGAATGGAGCGCCAGAACGCTTCGGCCCTCGAGATCGCGCGCTTTCTTGCCGAGCATGCGAAGGTCCCGGCGGTCCACCACCCCGGACTCGAGACCCATCCACAGCATGCCCTCGCTCGGCGCCAGATGACGGGGTTCGGAGGCATGCTGAGTTTCGAAGTGGCGAACGCCGCGAAGGCGCGCCGGTTGATCGATCGCGTCGAGCTCTGCTCCCGGGCGACGTCGCTCGGCGACGTGGCCACGTTGATTCAACATTCGAGCAGCCTGACCCAGGCATCGCTCTCTGAGGCGCAAAGGAAGCGGGCCGGTGTGACCGAGGGACTGATTCGCCTCTCCGTGGGCCTCGAGGAAGTCGACGACATCGTCGAGGATCTTGCGCAGGCTCTGGAGGCCGTCTGAAATCGAAGACGGGAAGGTGAACCGATGGTGACAGAAGTGATTCTCAAACGATTCGAAGATCCGGACGAGGTGACCCGTTTCGAAAAAGGGCGATTCGAGACGGTGACGCTGGGTGGCATGACAATTGGCCGCGCCACCTACCAACCCGGGTGGAAATGGTCTGAACACATCGGCCCGAGTGTTGGAGAAGAACTGTGCACCGTCGAGCACGTCGGCATGGTCGTTTCCGGGAAAGCTACCGTGGCGTTTTCCGACGGGCGCGTCGTCGAAATGAAAAGCGGGGATGTGTTCCATGGTGCGTCGGAGCCCCACGACAGTTGGGTAGTGGGTGACGAGCCCTACGTCTCGTTGCACTTGATGGGAGCGTCCGGGTACGCGAAGTGATTCCCGATGAGTGATCCGCCATACCGCTACTACCAGGCCGACGAGCTCCCGCTGCGGGCCGACGTCCCCGGGGCGCGTTTCTTCGAGGTGTCGCTGGAGCGGTCGATGCTTAGCTACTTCGAGCTGGAGCCGGGAGCCTCGTTTCCCGAGCACCGCCACGAGAGCGAGCAGATAACCCTGGTGTTGTCCGGTCATCTCGTCTTCGACATGGCAGGCGAGGAGGTCGTGGTCGGACCGCGAGAGGCGATCGCGATTCCCAGCGGCATGCCCCACGCCGTGCGCAGCGTCGACTCGGTGGTGGCCGTTGACGCGTGGTCGCCGCCCGCGAAGAGGCTCCGCGCTCGACCAGACGGTACGCGGCAATCGAAACGGGTATAACGTCCCAGGCTGTCAAAAGGAGAAAGTACGATGCTGCCGAAGCGACAACTCGAAGCTTGGTCCAAGTACTACGATTCCGCTCGCCACAACGAGTTCTTGGACGAAAAGACGACCCTGATGATTCATCTGGCGACGGCCATGAGCGTGGGCTGCTACCCGTGAATGGAAAGCTACTTTGGCGTGGCCAAAGAACTGGGCATCAGCAGGGAAGAGATCGGTGCCGTCGAGGCGATCGTGGTGGCCGTCATGGGGGGCCAGGTGCAAGCCAAGTTCCGCGAAGCGAGGCGCGACCTCCAGCGCAGAACGAGCGGTAATTCTTCTTCGTCAGACAGCGCCTGCTGAGCGCGGGCAGGATCGGAGGCTCCAGAATGCGCAATCGTCCAGAGACGTCCGAGTACGATCCTTTCTTTTCGACCTATATCGACCAGGTGCCGGATGGAGACATTCTCTCGATCCTGGCCGAGAGTGTCGAAGAGACGATGACACTCCTGGCGACCTGTCCGGAAGATCGGGAGCGGTATCGCTATGATCCCGGCAAGTGGTCGATTCGCGAGGTCGTCGGTCACATCAGCGACGCAGAGCGCCTCTACGCTTATCGGACCCTTCACCTCGCGAGGGCGGATCCCTCACCGCTTCCAGGCATGAATCCCCTGGTCTGGGCCGGAAGCTCGAACGCCTCGGATCGTCCCCTGTCGCATCTCGTGGAAGAGCTCGCGGCCGTCAGGGCTGCTACCGTACGCCTCGTGTCCTCGTTCGATGAAGCAATCTGGAGGGCGACAGGCGTCGCCGGCGGCCGCCCCTTCACCGTCCGCTCCCTGGCCTACGTGATCGCGGGTCATGAGATCCATCATCGCAGCGTGCTCGAGGAGCGCTACCTCGACGGTCTCTGATGTGACCGGGAGAAAAATCCCCGGCCGGCCACGGGCCGCTCGGCCCGGACACGAGTCCAAACCGGTGGTAGGAGCTCTGCACCGGGCGCTCCACCATGCTGAAGCCTACCTGGGCAGCTTGGAGGAGCGACCGGTCGGCCAGCCGGTTGATCTGGACGAGCTTCGCTCCCGATTGAGCATCGAGCTCGGCAATGAGGGGGTCGAAGCCGAGCGGGTGATCGACGAGCTCGTCGCGGCGACCGAGGGCGCGCACCTGGGCTCCGCCGGAGGACGCTTCTTTGCCTGGGTGGTCGGTGGCGCTCTGCCGGCGGCACTTGCCGCCGACTGGCTGGCCGCTGCTTGGGATCAGAACGCCGCACTGTATGCCTCGGGCCCGGCAGCCGCCGTTGTCGAGGAGGTAGCAGGGTCCTGGCTCAAGGACCTGTTCGGTCTGCCCCCTGAGGCTTCGTTCGCGTTCACGACCGGGTGTCAGATGGCCCACTTCACGGGCTTGGCGGCCGCTCGGCACGCGGTCTTGCGGCGGGTGGGATGGGACGTCAACGAGCTCGGTCTTTTCGGCGCGCCGCCCATCCGGGTATTGGCGAGCTCGGAGCGCCACCCATCGGTCGACCGCGCGTTGCGCTATCTGGGTCTTGGCAACAAGGACATCGTTCCCTTGCGAACGAATGACGAGGGCTGCGTAGCCGCGGCGGCTCTCGAAGACGAGCTCGTGCCGGCGGACATTCCGACAATTGTCGTGTTGGATGCGGCAGATCTGAACATCGCGGCTTTCGATCCCTTTGCGGAGTTGATTCCCATTGCCGGAAAAGCCGGAGCGTGGGTGCATGTCGACGGCGCCTTTGGCTTGTTTGCCCGAGCGAGCGAAGCCAAGGCAAGGCATCTGAGGGGGGTGGAGATGGCGGACAGCTGGGCGGTGGACGGTCACAAGTGGCTGAACGTTCCGTACGATTGCGGCATCGCCTTTGTGCGCGATCGCGATACGCACAGAGCGGCGATGAGCGTCGAGGCTTCCTACCTGGTAGCGACCAAGACGGCTCGCGACCAGATGGACTGGAATCCGGAGTGGTCTCGCCGGGCTCGCGGCTTCGCGGTTTACGCCGCTCTGCGAGAGCTGGGTCGAGACGGGCTGCGGGAGCTGGTCGACCGGACCTGCGAGCAAGCTCGGAACCTGGTCGACGGCATGGGCGCCCTCGAGGGAGCCGAGGTGCTCTGGCGGCCGCGGCTGAATCAGGGACTGATTCGCTTTCTCGACCCGCGGCCAGGCGCCAAGCCTTGCGATCACGACGCCCGGACGGACGCGGTCATCGAGGCGATCAACGCGACGGGTGAGGCCTTCGTCGGCGGCACGACCTGGCGTGGAATGCGGGCAATGCGGATCAGCGTCGTCAACTGGCAGACGAGCGACCGCGATGTCGAGCGGTCGATTGCCGCCGCGGCGAGCGCCTTGGGGTCGTGCCGATGAGTGACAGTTCGGCCCCCGCGACCCGCGGGGATCTTCGACTCGAGATCGACCTGGCTGCCCCGCCGGCCAGGGTCTGGCGGGCGCTCACCCTTGACCTCGGGGCCTGGTGGCCGGCGGATTGCTACGCCGGTGGGGAAGAGGGCGGCAGAGCGATCGTTCTCGAGCCGGTCCCCGGGGGGCACATGAAGGAGACCTGGGAGGGCGGAGGGGGGCTGATCTGGGGCACCGTCGTGACTGTCGAGCCGGATCGTCTCCTCCAGGTTCACGGCGCGACGTTTCCCAATTGGGGCGGTCCCAACATCTGGTTCGGAACGTGGACGTTGCGGGAGATCGACGAAGGCACCGAGCTCACGTTCGAGGAAAGCACCGTGGGCAAGGTCGGACCCGGCCACCTTGCCGAAAAGCAAGAAGGCTGGGGACGTCTCTTCGAGGCTCTGCGCTCCTACCTGGCCGCCAATCCGTCTCGCTGAGGCACGGATAGCAGCCGGCGCTCCTGTGCTGAGGCCGATGCCAGCCGATCGTTTCCGACGGCGAGAAGGCTCAGAATCTACCTTCAACCAGAATCAGATCGGACTCGACCGAGTCCACGGCCGAGTAGAGCAGCCAGCGCTCGTCCGGAGACAGCGCCAGGCCGCTGGCGACGACCGCCAGGCCGCCGGCGGGGAAGAGGCTCCCGGCCAGAGGGGTCAGCACCGCCTGCTCGGCCTGCGGCGCGAGACGCGCCAGGTTGCCGCCGGCCAGGAAGAGAATCCCCTGGTCCGTGGCGGCCCAGTTGGCGAAGCGCACGTCGCTCGCCACTCTTTCCGGCCTACCGCCGCCTTCCTCGAGACGCCAGAGCTCGCTTCCGTCTCGGGCAAAGAGCAGGGAGCCGTCGGAAGCCGTTTCGAGGGCCGGGAGGACGTTCTCCCCCCATACCCGCTCAGCCCCCTCGCCCTCGGTATCCACGCGCCAGATCTCCCATCCCTCTTCTCGCCGAGTCATGAAGTAGACCTTGCCGTCGCGACCCCAGGCCGGGCTGAGGTCGTCGACGATGCTCGAGGTAAGCGGACGCGGAGTGCCGCCGTCGGCTCTGACCGTGAAGACGTCGAAATCGCCGTCGGCGCGGGCCGCGAACACCAGAGAGCTGCCGTCGGCGGACCAGCGCGGGTGCTGCACGCCCGGCGCCCAGGCCGGTGCCGGCTCTCCGAAGAACGTCAGCTGCCGCGGCTGGAGGCCGTCTGCGTCGGCCACCCAGAGCTCGTGGCTGCCCGACCGCTGCGATACGAAAGCCACCCGGCTTCCATCCGGCGAATAGCGCGGATCGAGGTCGAAGCGGGTGGAGCTGGCCCAGCGCGTGGCCTCACCGCCCGGGTCCGAGAAGGGAATCCGCCAGAGATCCAGGTCATAGCCTCGTTGCTCGAAAGCCAGCGCGCCGGCACGGCTCGCGACCGATGGCAGGTAGGCGTTTTCGAGCCCCAACCAGAGGGGAGGATCGGTGCCGAGCGATATCCGCCAGAGTCCGAAGATGCCGCTGCGATTCGACGAGACGACCAGGCTCTTGCCATCCCTGGAGAAGTCGAGGCCGCCCACGTCCTGGCGGTCGAAGGTGAGACGGCGGGTCTCGCCGGTCGGTCGGTCCAGAAGGTAGACATCGTGGGTTCCGGCGCCCTCGGTCCGCCGGAAGGCGACCCGGCGTCCGTCGGGCGAGAAGCGGGGCAGGGAGTCACCACCCCGCACGCCGGCGGACGCCTCGAGCGTCGAGCTGCTTCCGTCTTCGAGATTGACCAGGACGAGCCCCTGAACGCTTGCCTCCTCCCGGGGCTGAGCGAGAGCGAGCTCGCGGCCGTCGGGGGACCAGTCCAGGCCCACCACCGGGCCGCGGCAGCGGAAGAGGAGTCGCTCCGGCCCGCCGATAGCGGGGACGGCGCGTATCTCACAGCCCTCCGGCGAGCTGCGGACGAAGGCGATCTCGGTACCGTCGGGAGACCAGACGGCGCTGTTCTCGCTCTCCGGAGTCTCGGTTAGGCGCAGCGGCTGCTCGGTGTTGTGCTGCTTGACCCAGAGGTCGAGCCCGGAGCCGCCACCGGCCCAGGCGAAGGCCACTCGAGTTCCGTCCGGTGACAGCGCGGGCTGGAGCTCGCGCCCCGGAAAGGCGGTCAGCGGAACGCGTCGAGCGACCTCGAGCCCGGGAGCTTGCTCCGCGTCGCGCTCGGAATCGATCCAGAAGACGAGGACAAGAGCCAGCAGAAGGGCTGCGACGCCGGCCAGCACCGGAATCCAACGTCGGCCTCGAGCGGCCGGAGCGGGGGCGCCTTCCTCTCGCGGATCCGCGCTCTCGACCGCAGCGATGAGTCGATAGCCCTTGCCGTGAATGGTCTCGATGTAGCTCGGGCTCTGCGGATCGTCACCGAGGATCCGGCGCAGCTCGGAGATGGCGCGGGTGGTGGGATCGTCTCCCATATGGGCGTTTTCCCAGACCCGCTCCATGAGCTCGCCGCGAGAGGTCAGGCGGCCGGCGTTCTCGGCCAGAACCACCAGCACCCGCATGACCTTGGGCTCGAGCGATATCGTCCGGTCTCCGGCGAGGATCCGGTTCAGCGAAGGCTCCACCTTCCAGGGTCCGACCCGGAAGCCCAGGTCCGAATCGAGCGCCTTCGTCATCGGGCCGAATACTGCCATAGACCATCGGGCGATAGGCGGTGAAGAGGTTTCCTGCAGATCCTCTCCATGAACTCCCCACTCCGTCCGCAGGACCTGCGCCGTTGGCGATGCGTACCCTGGGCCGCACGTCGAATCCCGCGGGGCCATAGGGGCCGGCGCGGCAAGACGACAGAAGGACAAAAGGAGATGAAGAGAATGAAATCCACAAGAAAAGCCCTGTTCCTGGTCGCCGCGGCCCTGCTTCTAGGTTCCCTGGGTGGAGCCGTCGTCGAGGCTTCCGGATCCGGCGGGGGCGGTGTCCCGATGCCGCTCATGAAGGACAAGACCCCCTACGAGGAGGCGAACGATCTTTTCAACCGCGGACTCCAGATCCGCAACAAGGGGTGGAAGATGGAGGAGAAGGCCGAGGGATCCAGCGCCGGTGCCGCCGCCAAGCTCGAGGCCAAGGCCCTCAAGCAGTACGAGAAGGCGGCCGGTGTTTTCCGGTCGGCGGTTTCGAACCGGCCGAACTTCTACCAGGCCTGGAGCGAGCTCGGCTACGTCCTGCGTCGTACCGGCAACTACAAGGACTCCCTGGAGGCCTACGACAAGTCCCTGGCCCTCAACCCCAACTATGGCAATGCGATCGAGTACCGGGCCGAGGCTCTTCTGGGTCTCAACCAGCCGAAGGAGGCCCAGCAGGCGCACGCCCGCTTGAGCATTCTCGACCCCGGCCTCGCTGAAGAGCTGCTCGAGGCCATCGATGACTGGGTGGCTGAGCGCCAGGCGAACGCCGACGGCCTCGCTCCGGAGCTGGTGAACGAGGTGGGGGAGTGGGTTCGCTCCCGCCGAGACCTGGGGAAGACGGTTGCGGCGGTCGAAGCGGGCACGGCTCGAAGCTGGTGATACCGGAAGGCTCTGGGCTCTCTTCGCGCCGTGGGCTCTGCTCGCCCCGGGGTTCCTTCTCGGGTGGATGGGGTGGCTGGGGTGCGCCGGGGGCGGCGGCCTAGAAACCGCCTCCGGCCCCGGCTCCGAGGCGGCTCGGTTTCGTGAGCCGCTGCCGCGCGCCTTTCCGGTACCCCATGTGCCGGCGAGCAACCCGTTCAGCTCGGTCAAGGCCGAGTTGGGTCGCTACCTCTTCTACGACACCCGGCTCTCCGGCAACGGCACCTACGCCTGCGCCTCCTGCCATCGCCAGGAGCTGGCGTTCACCGACGGCAGGAGCCGCGCCCTGGGCTCTACCGGGGAGCTCCACCCCCGGAGCGCCATGTCGCTGGCCAATGTCGCCTACAACGCCAGCTTCGGCTGGTCCGATCCGGAAGTGCGCAGCCTGGAGAGTCAGGCGCTGGTGCCCATGCTCAACCAGACGCCGGTGGAGATGGGAGCCGCGGGTCGCGAGGAAGAGATCATGGAGCGCCTACGAGCCCAGTCACTCTACGGCCGCCTCTTCCGGGAGGCGTTTCCGGAGGAGGAGGCTCCTTTCACATTCGCCCATGTGGCCAGAGCCCTCGCCACCTTCGAGCGCAGCTTGGTCTCCGGTAACTCGGCCTACGATCGCCATGTCTTGGACGCCGAGCCGGGGGCGCTCTCGGCGGCCGCGCGCCGCGGCATGGATCTCTTCTTCTCCGAGCGCCTCGCCTGTTTCCGGTGTCACACCGGCTTCAATCTCTCGGGCCCGGTGACCTGGCACGAGCGCCCCGCCGATCGGCTTCTGTTTCACAACACCGGCCTCTACAACCTCGGTCGGGGCAGATACCCGGACGCCAGCCCGGGCCTGGTGGAGCACACCGGCAAGCGCCGCGACCGGGGCCGCTTTCGGGCGCCGACGCTGCGCAACGTCGCCCTGACCGCCCCCTACATGCACGACGGCAGCGTCGCGACCCTGCGGGAGGTCATCGAGCACTACGCCGGTGGGGGTCGCAACCTGGCTGCCGGCGGGGAGGAGAGCCGCCATCGCAACCCGTATCAAAGTCGTCTGGTGCGCTCGGGCGAGCTGGCGGTCCGCGACGTCGACGCCCTGGTGGCGTTTCTCGAGGCGCTCACCGATCACCAGTTTGTCGAAGACCCACGCTTCGCCAGTCCGTTCCCCTGATTTGGAACTTTCGCTGCGACTCTTGCGTAATGACAACTATGATTGTCATTATCAAGAAACGGAGGTTCCGATGACCCGGAAGAGCAACTACCTCGAGCCCGCCGTTTGGGGCCTCTACATCGTCGTGGTGCTCGAGTTCCTGTTCATGATCAGCCCGTTCGCTTTGCATTTCTATTCCGCTTATGGCCCGGCGCTCAACGTGCTGCATGCTTCGCCGGCGACCTCCTGGCTGACCGGGTTCTTTCTGCCTCATTTTTCGACCACCGCCAGCCCGGTGCTCAACCAGCTCCGGGGCGTCGGCCTGCTGGTCGCCGCGATCGGACTGGCGCTCTTTCTGATCGGAGCGGTCCAGGTATACGGGAGCAAGCTCTTGCGTCGCGGGGCGGTGACCGGAGGCCTCTATCGATGGGTTCGGCATCCGCAGTATCTGGCGCTGGCGGTCCTGGGCTTGGGCGTGGTTCTGGTCTGGCCCCGGTTTCTGGTGCTGCTGAGCTATCTCGCCATGCTGTTTCTCTACTACTTGCTGGCGCGCTGGGAGGAGGAGAGATGCCTGGCGAAGTACGGCGACAGCTACCGCGACTATCTCCGGCGGACCGGCCGGATTCTGCCGCGCTGGCCCGGCCGCAGCTCGGCCGCGGCGGAACCGCTCGAGGCCCGGCGCCTCGTGGTCTGGGTGGCCATCACCCTGGTGGCCGGCCTCGGACTGGCGCAGGCGCTGAGGATCTACTCGCTCGGTCAGGTGAGCTCTCTCTACACCGAGACCACGGCGGTGCTCTCTCCCGCGGTACTCCCCGCCGAGGAGCTCGAAGCGGCTTACCTGGTCGCTTTGACCGACGCCGAGTTGACCGAGAGGCTCGCGGCCGCCGGGCCCGACGCTCGCTTCGTGGCCTATGTCGTCCCCATCGACTGGTTTCTCCCGGATCTGCCGCTTCATACGGAACAGGAGATCCGCGAAGTCGGCGGCGGCCACAGAACGGGCGCCTTCGAGCGCGGTCGATACAAGATTCTGTTCACCCGCGCTCGACTGCATTCCGGGGCGACCGGGCGGGCCATCGTCACCCGCGCCTACGGCAGGGATCCGGTGCTGATCGTGCGGGTCGACACCGAGTCGAAGTCCGTGCTCGGCACCTCGGAGCCGCCCGATCACGTGATCTGGGGAGACATTCCCACTCCGATGATCTAGCAGTCCGTGGTAGAAGTGGAGATGGCCGCTCGAGAAAACCGCCAAGCGCGCAGCGAAGCCCACGAGGTCGTGGACGCCTTCACCTACGAGGTCGCGTTGCTTTTTTTTCGCATGAAGCTCGCGGCGACCCAGTTTCTTGGCCAAGGCAAGCACTCCTCGGGGAGGCGCAGCCTGCTCAAGAGCCTGGGAAGGGACGGGCCGCAGACCGTGCCCGCGATGGCGCGAGTCCGAGCGGTCAGCCGGCAGCACATTCAGAAGCTGGTCAACGAGCTGCGCGACGATGGGCTGGTGATCGCCAAGACCAACCCCGCGCACAAGCGCTCGAGGCTGATCGTCCTGACCCCCGCCGGAGAGTCCTTTCTCGAAGAGATGAACGCTCGGGAGGCGGAGCTCCTCGAGCAGCTGGCCGAGGGCAAGTCGCTGGCCGAGTTCCGGCGCGCGACCCGACTCGTGCAAGAGGTCCGGGCTCGGCTCGAGAGCCGGGAGTGGCAGGAGCGTGCGGCCGAGGCGAGACCCGATTCCTGAGTCTCGCTGTTGTCGAGCATGCGGAGCGAGATTGGGAGAGAATCGGCTTTTTAGGAGAGACTCGATGTCAGAAAACGTCTGTCTAGCTTGCGAGCGGGGCTCCGAGGAGATCCCGCTGATCGTGCTCGAGTACCAGGGCGCCCAGTTCCGGATCTGCCCGCAGCACCTGCCGGTGCTGATCCATGATCCGACCCGTCTGGTGGGTCGTCTGCCGGGCGCCGAAGAGATGACGCCGGCCGAGCATCACGACTGAGCGGCAGCGGCGCTCTCACTCGATCAGGTCGACCACGTCCAGCGGCTCCCTGCCCGGAGGAACCAGCTGCAGCATGCCGCGGTCGAATGTCGCCAGTCGACCTCCATGGCGGATCGCCAGGCTCAAGAGGTGGGCAGCGGTGACCTGGCGGTGGGCGACGAGCCGCTGTCTGTAGATGAGCTCGTCGGTGGCGAGAGACACGTCGTCGGCCCAGAAGACGTGCTCGGGCTGCGCGACCATGATCTCGAGTAGTTGAATAGCCTCTGCCGGGGAGCGCGCCGCGGGGGTCGTCGCCGGGTTCGAGGAAACCCGGACGAAGCCACTCTCGGTGACGGAACAGGTCGCCCAGCCTCGCTCTCGCTGCTCGGCGAACCAGCTATGGGCCGCTTCGTGGTGAATGTGATTGGGCCAGGCGAGCGCGACCAGCGCGTTGACGTCGAGAAGAGCGACCATCTAGTCGTCGTCGAGGGCCTGCCCGACTTCCTCGGGACCGAAAACCGCCGAGTCCTCCCTTACCTCGAAGACCGGGAAGTCGTCTCGGTAGGTCAGCGGCGCCGAGGGTCTCAAGCCCTTGCGAGCCAGCTCCGAGAGCACCGAGCCCAGCGACCGGCCCCGGGCTGCCGCCAGTGCTCGCGCGGCTCGGAGAACGTCGTCGTCGATGGTGACGGTGGTGCGCATAGCCGCATCATAGCATCATGATGATCCAGCCTCGAGGTCGTGTACCCCTCAGGATAGTCTCCGGGCACAGAATCACATTGCCCTTCCGCCGGCGCGGCATTGGAGGTGGACTAGGCGGTGGGGCTCGGTGCCGCGTAAACATTGTGTTCCTTTTCGCGAGGAGGTGAGTAACGATGAAGTCACTTGGGCTCGGCAGACTCTGCGTCGCTGCAACGTTTTGTCTCCTGATGGAAACGCCGGCGGTCGCTCAGAAGCCGGCCGCGTCGCTTCGCGCCGAGCTCGAGATCGAAGTGCGGCTTCTCGAGCAAGCTCGAGACCGGTACCGCGAGGCGCGCTCGGCCGAGCGCGATGCCGTGCGCGGGTACGAGGAGCTCGGCAGGCGCCAGGACACGTCGCTCGACCGCCTGCTGCAGCAAACCTTGGGCGGCGAGCAAAACGCGAGCTCGTCTTCCGACGAAAGCTCGCGGCAAGCGGAGCCCACACTGATGCTTCCCCTGCGAGCGGCCGAGCGCGAGCTGGCCGGCGCTCGTGAGACCGCTCTCGCGCTGGCACGAGACAGCGCCCATCTCAGGCGTGACCTCATCGCGCGCGCGACGCGGATCGACGAACTGCGCTCGGCGATCGCCAAGCTCGATCGCGCCGGCCTGGTGAGCGACAACGGTCTCGATGGCCGGTGGCGGATCGAGTTGGCCGGCGCCGGCATCACCGGTCTGGTCGACTTCGACTCGGAGGGCACGTTGGTGACCGGCTCCTACCGCCTCACGAACGGCTCCCAGGGCTCGATCCGCGGCACGCTTTCGAACAACCGGCTGGAGCTCGAGCGGATCGATTGGAAGACCGGCTTCGATACGACGCTACGTGGCGAGCTCGACGCCGCGGCGGGTTCGATCAAAGGCACCTGGACCGCAGTCGACGTCTCAGGCGGAGCTCCCAGCAGCGGTGACTGGACCGCGAACAGGGTTCCGCGGGGGAGCTCGAGTCGCGAGTGATCAGCGAGGCAACCCGGTCCGGATCGGCGCTCGCGATCCCGCTCGCGCAGGAATAGACCCGCCCGCGACAGAGCCGCGTCGGCCCGGCCGATGACTCGGCTAGCTTCTTCTTCTAGGAGGTCTGGTCATGACGCGAGTCTGGGTCCTGCTTGTTGCTTTCACGCTGTCGAGCTCGGCGGCTCGGGCGTCCCCCGGCGCGGGCTGGAATCAATGGGGTGGTCCGAATCGTGACTTCGTGGCGCCCGGCACGGCGAAGCTCTCCGGCTGGACGGGCTCGGGTCCTTACATCCTGTGGGAGCGCGAGCTGGGTCCCGGCTACTCGGGCATCGTGACCGACGGCGAGCGCCTGTTCACCATGACCCGTCGCGGGGAGGATGAGGTCGTGGTGGCGCTCGAGCGCGACACGGGTGCGACCCTGTGGGAGCATTCGTACGCGGCCCCTGCCGGAGCGTCTCGTCATCTGGATACAACATGGGGCGAGGGTCCGAACAGCACGCCGCTGGTCGTCGAAGGCCGTGTCTACACGCTCGGCTTCACCGGCAAGCTCCACTGCCTCGACGCGGCGACCGGCGATCCGGTCTGGACACACGATCTCGCGGCGTCGGTCGACGGCGCCGTGCCCTACTTCGGTCTGTCGACCAGCCCTCTGCGCTATCGGAATCTGCTCATCGTCATCGCCGGCGGAGCCCACGCCTTCGATCTGGAGAGCGGCGAGGTGAGTTGGTCGAACCGGGAGTTCGACGGCAGCTATGCCTCGCCGCTTTTGCTGGAGCGCGGCCGGTCCGCCCAGGTGGTCGTGCCGGTGGCCGGCGAGTTGGTCTCGCTCGACCCGGCAAGCGGCCGGCTTCTGTGGCGCCACGAGCACGCCAACGAGCACCGCACGTTCCTCAGTGGACCGGTGGCGGGCGACGACGACCTCTTGTTCGCGTCGGCCTATTTTCTTGGCAGCGTGGGCCTCGAGCTCGCGGCCGATGGCGGCGGGGTCACCGAGCTGTGGGAGAACCACCGCCTGCAGCTTTCGCACAGCAACGCCATTCGCGACGGCGACGTGATCTACGGCTTTCACAACTCGATCCTGAGTGCCCTGGACGTGACCACCGGCGCGCTTCTGTGGCGCCATCGAGGTTTTCAGCGGGCGAATCTTGTGCGAACCGGGGATCGCTACCTGTTGCTCGATCGCTACGGCAAGCTCGCCCTTGTATCCATGGACCGCGACGGACCCACCACTCAC
>CALZKB010000077.1 GCA_945787575.1 Thermoanaerobaculia bacterium
GGATTCGCTACCGAGGACTTTGCACAGAGGGGCAAGCCCGGTTTACTTCCGACGCTTCCGCTTACCGCGTTCGACCTCAACCGCCAGGGCCTCGAGCTTCGGCTCCCAGAAGCGGCGAAAGCGCGCGAGCCACTGGTCGACCTCTGCGATCGGAGTTGGATCGATCTCGTAGATCCTGCGCGGTCCTTCGGCCTGAACCGTCGCGAACCCATGGTCTCGCAGCACCTTCAGATGCTGGGAGATGGCGGACTGCGTGATCCCGAACTCCTGGCCCACGATCGCGACGATCTCTCCCGAAGCGTGGCGATCCTCTGCGAGGATCTCCAGGATGCGCCGGCGGACCGGATCGCCGAGGACGTCGAAGGCGTGCATCAATCACCGGCGAAGAAGCTCGCCGTCCGCGCGGCCATCGCCTGGGCGACCTGCCCTTCCTCTCCGGCTGCGGCGTGCGCGCGCCCCCAGGACTCGGCGCAGGCGCTCAGGAAGGCCTTGCCCCGGTCCGAGGCCAGCCACGCGTCGTTGGTCTCGCGATCGATGGTCCCTCCGCCGCTCCCGAGATGTAGCCCCAAGTCGAGAAACGACAGATCCCAGCCCACCCCTGCCGCACCGGGGCCGTACGTCTCCCAGTGCGCTTCGCCTGCCTCGTCCTTCAGCATGGTGTGCACCAGGGTCAGACGTACGCCGTCGTTCTCCGGCGCCAGCCGTACACTCACCCAGCTCACGCTGCCCGCGTACTCCCAGGTGACATCGAGAGCCTCCGGTGGGTCGCACCGCGTGATCGTCCCCTCCGCATTACCATCGAGGTGGTAGCGACCGCCGAGCCTCAGGTCCCCGCGAATCTGCAGGAACCACCGCGGAATGCGCTCGGCGTTGGTGAGTGCGTCCCAGAGGTCGTCGGTCTCGGTCGAGTAGAAACGCGAGCCTTCGACCGCCCTCGCCGGCTTTCCCTCGTGCTCTACGCCTCGGACTTCTCGAAACTCCGCGCCCAACGGTCGGCTGTAGTCCATCGTTAACGCTCCCTTGTTTAAGCCTTCGCTTATATTAGCAAACGATCACAGACGGGTCTGGAGCAGGCTCTCGGTCGAACCGAGTGGACTGGCCTGACCTCAAGCCGTCGTCCAAGGACCTGGGGGCGGTCTGGGGGCGGTCTCGGAGTTCTAAGATAGGGTCTTCGGTTGGCGGATCAGGTTCGCTCGAAAGGAGGCGTCGTGTATCGCTTCTTTGTCTTCGCGCAGGTTGTGCTGGCACTTGCGATCAGTCCACTCGATTCACGAGCACAGGGAGAGCCCATGACTCAAACCGCAAAAGGCACATTCGTCGTCTCCTTGAAGCCCGTGGCGTTCGAGGGTGCCGAGCCCGAGTTCAAGCTTGGGCGAATGTCCATCGACAAGCAGATCTCCGGCGACCTCACCGCGAGCACGATGGGTCAGATGCTCAGCGCCACGACGGGTACCGATGGGTCTGCCGGCTACGTTGCGATTGAGCGGGTCGCAGGTGTTCTAGACGGAAAACGAGGAACCTTCGTTCTGCAACACTCCGGCACCATGAACCGTGGAACACCATCCCTTGTAGTGACCGTGGTTCCAGACTCAGGCACCGAGGAATTGGTCGGACTGGAAGGCGAGTTCAAGATCGACATCGTAGAAGGCGAGCACTTCTACGAGTTTATATATCGCTTGCCGGCCCCGCGCGAGGCCTCATGTGTTTAGGGCGTGAACTCGCCGCCAAGGTGCTCCTCGCGCTTTTAGCGCCACCCCGCAGTTCCCTGGGAGACTTCTCTGGCGTCGTACTTGGACTCCTCTAGCGCGTTTCGGCCGATTTCTCGCTTGCTGACCACAGGTCGGCACTCCGCCGAGCCTTGTCAAACGCGTGCCCACCCGGGGCGCCTGAAGCTAGCGAAGCTAGCTGGGCAAGGGCGGCGGCCTGCCCGTGACGAAGGGCAACCGCGGCCGGTGGCAGCCGGGCGGAAACTCGACTTCGAAATCGCCGGCTCGCAGAGCCTTGGAGGCCTCCCGATAAGCGCGTCGGAACAGGTAGAACTGGATCTTCATCGCCCGTCGTACCTGTCGGCTCGCGGCATGCACGATCGGCTTCGGAGACGACTTCGTCTCGGCCGGCACCTCGTGCGGGTGCTGGCGCAGGATCCGCTTCACCCCGAGAGGTGCTCGACTGGTCTTCTCGGTTCGCTCACGGGTCTCGGCCGTGATCTCCCACACTATCTCCTGGACCCTCGCCCGGCGCTCGTCCGCGGACAGGTGCACCCAGGCGGGGAGCGGAGCGAGCTCGAGGTCGTGGACCTCGGCGAACTCGTACTTACTGAAGCGGCGGTGGCACCGCCGGGCTTCGTATTCCGAAGAGCGGTCGAACCAGACGCCGCGCACCGACCCGCCCGTCAGCAGCGCCTCGGTGGAGGAAGGCCCGGGCCAGTCCTCAGGGCGCTTGACCAGACCTTCCTTGCAGCCATTGCTCAACAGATAGCGTAGCCGAGCCTCCTGTTCCTCGGGCTCGTCACTGACGACGACGTGGGAGAAGCGCCGGCCGAAGACTCGTTGCCGCCAGTCGTGGAGCCGACCGATCTCCTTGCCAACGTTGCCGCCGAAGTAGGTCATGAAGGCCGAGAGGGCTTCGCAGTCCTCGGGGATCAGGAGCAGGTGGGTGTGGTTGGAGAGGGCAACGAAGGCGCAGACCTCGACTGGGTAGCGCTCTGCGGCGCGGATGAGGACTCCGTTGAAGAGATCGACGAGCTCTCGGGAGGGACGCAGCAAGTAGCGGCCGTGGATGGCCTTCTGCGTGACCTCTACGAGCGCTCCTGGCGGTACCCAGCGCGGATCGTAGCCCATGCAACCTGTATAGACGCGAAGCAGGACTGGCTTCTCGCACGAAACGCCGCACGAAACGCATGAGGCATTCGCACGGCGCTTCGAGCACATCCTGCGGTTCCTGGGAAAATTCCAACAGCTTCGAAGTAGACTCACTCACGGTGGCGTATCTCCTTCTGCCCTTACTGGGCGGTTTGGGTCTTCGAACAACCCAAGGATACGCCGCCTTTTCTCAGCTCCTCACAGAACACGACTTTCGGTTATATCTTGGAGTGCGCCGACCGATAGGCTAGCGGAGTTGAGTCGCTCGCCATCACGGCAAGTAGTTGTCGCCCGCAGACGATCTGGTCGCTTGCGTGGAGCTAGTAGGGTGACTGGTAGCCCATACTGTTCCCAGTTGGAACCAGATTGCGGCCTGGATCATGGATCTCAGTCAGCTACGACAGAGCCTTTCCTCCTCTCAGCCCTCAGCGTCATATCTGTCTAGCCGAGAGATGCCCAGGCGGCCAAGTGCCTCCCTCTCGTCATTGGAACCGCCTCCTGCGGAGGTCTGACTATCTCGTGACATTCCCCAACGAGACTGGAGCCATCGTCGACCCAGCCAGGTGACGGATCTGGCCTATGCAGGCGCTATCATCCGATTCTCGGAGCTTCGAGCGCCTTCCGCATCAACAGTCTCGCTGTTGTTCTTGACCGGCGCGAGTGAAAGGACCCGACATGGCGATCCACGAACGAGTGATCCCGCTGCTCGTCTGCAAGGACATCCAGACATCTCACGACTTCCTGGTCGAAGCGTTTGGCTTCGAGCCCGGCGGCGTCGAGAATGGGCCGGACGGCCGACCGGTCCACGGCGAGGTCTTCTTCGGCGGGACAGAGATCTGGCTTCATCGCGTCACGGCTGAGCACGATGTCGCGGCTCCGCCCGACACTGACATGGCCGGTGCCGGCCTGGTGGTCCACGTCGCCGACGTCGACGCCCATTGCGCTCGCGCCAGGGAAGCCGGCGCTCGCATCGAGAGCGAGCCCACCGACCAGCCCTACGGCCAGCGCGAGTACGAGGCGCGCGATCTAGAAGGCCATCGCTGGTGGTTCGCGACCCCGACCGGCTGAATTCGTTGAGCGTAGATCCTCTAAACTGAGCCGATTCTGCGGGGCTCGAGATCTCTGCCCTCGCCTCAATCCGCGCACTTTGCCCAGGAGCCTCTTGGAACACGACCAAAGTAGGCCTCATGCGTTTCGGGCGGGCCGGACTGGTGGAGGCTGGTAGCCAAGCTGTTCCCAGTTGGAACCGGATTCACGCTTGGCTACTGGACCTCGACCAACTACGGCAAGGACCTGCCTTCCCGCGTGCGTTGGCCTGAGTCCAGCCATGGAACGGAGCCCGGTGGCAACGGACAACGACATCGCATTCCGTCATGGAACCCATGATCATTGCTTACTGGCCTCGCCTGAGGCCTGCCTTGGTTGCGATTTCGGTAGGGTCTCCACCTTGGTCGACGCAGGCTGGCCGGCGAAGAGGTGACAAAATTAAGCAGACATTGGGGGCTACCGGTAGAGCTATGAGAAAAGCGAGCTTGATCTCGGCCCTGGTGCTCTTTGTCGTGATCGTGGCGCTTTGGCTCGGTCTCGGCACGCGTGGAGACTCGCCACTCCGAAAGAGCGTCGAAAACCTCAAGTCGCTGCCGTACCTGAGCTGGGCCAGTGCCGGCACCGAAGCTCGCCACGCCGGTGTAACCCTGAACGATCGGGCCCGGGTGGCTCCGGGCCTCAACCTCTACGCTAGCGAGGTAGCCTCGGGGGCCCGAGTCATCGATGCCGAGGGGGAGGTCGTCATGCGACTCTACGACCATCGGCCGGAGCCGACGCCGTGGAAGCTGGTCAAGCCGCTCGCCGATGGGAGCTTCGGCGCTCTCGCAGCGGGAGGAGCTGTCTTACGGCTCGACCGGCGATCTAAGCTACTCGATGTCGCTCGATCCGTCTTTCACCACGACTTTGACTTCACGAGCGAGGGGCTGCTCGTCGGCAGCACCTTCCGCACGCGCCGGATTCCGGCGGTTAGCCGCCTTTACCCGATCAAGGACGACGTCCTCACCGGGATCGCGCCGGACGGGCACGTGCGCTTCGCCCTGTCGATCGGCGACCTCGTGTCCCTCGATCCGGCGCTCCTCGCCGAGGCGCGGCGGCGACCGGCGCGGTTGCTCGATTGGCAGCTCGATATCCTGCATACCAACACCATCACCGTCTTGCCGCATGAAGTCGTGTACTCCGTGGATCTCACCTTCCCGGCCGGTAGCGTCCTCACTTGCTGGCGCAACCTCGACACGGTGGCGGTCGTCGATCCGGCTTCCGAACGCATCGTTTGGCATTGGGGCCTGGGAGAGCTCGACCACCCGCACCACCCGACCCTGCTCGCCAACGGCAACGTGCTGATCTTCGACAACGGCAAGCTCCGCGGATACTCGCGGGTGCTCGAAATCGATCCTCGCAACGGAGAGATCGCTTGGGAGTACCGAGGCGACCCTCCCGAGACCTTCTATTCCTCGTCGCGCGGTGCCGCTCAGCGCCTGGACAACGGCAACACCCTGGTCGTCGAGAGCCAGCAAGGGCGCGCCTTTGAGGTCACGGCGGGCGGGGATGTGGTGTGGGAGTTCTTCGAGACGCGCACCCGCCGGCGCGGCTTGAGCGGGCGCACCGAGCGGGCGACCATCTACCGCATGCAGCGGTTGAGTGAAGAGGAGCTTGCCGGGCAAGAAGTCCCGTTCGATCCTCTGCACTAGTGGACCGTTGAGGCGCCTAGGTGCTGGATTAGAAGCACCAGCCTGGACGAAATGAAGGAGAAAGGCTGGTAGCCCTCGGACCGCGCCTTTCAAACCCGCTCGTCGTCGAATTGACCGCCTTCGAGTCTCTGAGAAGAGCCGTTGGCTGAGTCTCGGAGGGCGCCATCTTCCGCCAGAGCGTCGAAGCCCGACTTCTCCAAGAGTCACTCCTCATCGAGGCCGAAGAGGCCCGCAAAGCGGGCGCCGTGGGCCCTTGTCTCTATGTGGAGGCAAAGCCAAGGGGCGTCATGATGTGGCTTGCCGTCGGCGCGTCGCCAGTCGAAGTGGGTGGTAGGGGGTGCAGGGAAACGAAACATCCGGAGTCTTCAAGGCGTAGGGATGAGCGTCACGTTTAGAGCCAGCCGCAGACAATGACTGACGGATGGGAGAGTCTGACATGAGCATTGCGCAGGCCGACGAACCGACTGTTCGGAAGCCGCAGAAGCCGCTCCGGCTGTGGCCCGGCTTGGTCATCGTGCTGCTGCAGTGGCTTGCCTGGTTCGCTCTCCCCCTCATCGCGCCCGACCTCGCGTCCCTTGCCGTGCTGGGCTTTCCCATCGGCGGGTTGGCCGTCATCGTCTGGTGGGTGTTCTTCAGCAGGGCGCCGTGGTCCGAGCGCGCGGGCGCGATCCTCCTGATGATCGCCGCGCTGGCCGCGACTCCCTACATCCTCCACGAGTCGATCCGGACCGGGAACTTGGGGATGCAGTTCTTGATCTACGCCCCTGGGGTCCTGAGCCTCGGTTTCGTCGCATGGGCGGTGGCCACCCGTGACCTCTCTGACGGACTTCGGCGTGCGACGATGGTCGCGACCATCCTGCTCGCGTGCGGCGGGTGGGCGCTCCTCCGGTCCGACGGCCTCACCGGCGAGGGCGCTCCGGATTTGACCTGGCGATGGGCGGAGACTGCCGAGGAGCGGCTCCTCGCCCAAGCCGATGACGAGCCGACGGCAGTGGCGTCGGCGCCGGCGGTCTTCGAGCCAGGGGAGACAGGAGCCGAGTGGCCCGGCTTCCGCGGGCCCGATCGCGACGGCAGCGTCCCCGGCGTGAGGATCGAGACCGACTGGCCCGCGTCGCCGCCGGTCGAGCTGTGGCGCCGGCCGATCGGACCGGGCGTCTCGTCGTTCGCGATCGGCGGCGACCTCCTCTACACCCAAGAGCAGCGTGGCGACGATGAGATCGTCGCCGGCCACAGCGTGACCACCGGTGAACCGGTGTGGCGACACCGCGACGCGACCCGGTTCTGGGACTCGCATGTCGGCGCCGGTCCGCGTGGGACGCCCGCCTTGAGTGGCGGTCGCGTCTTCACGTTCGGTGCGACCGGAATCGTCAATGCGCTCGACGCCGCTGACGGCACCGTGATGTGGTCGCGCAACGCGGCGTCCGACACCGACACGGAGATCCCAGAATTCGGCTTTACGAGCTCGCCGCTGGTGGTCGGAGACGTCGTCATCGTCGCCGTCGCCGGCAAGCTCGCCGCCTACGACACCGCCACCGGCGATCCCCGCTGGTTCGGCCTGGATGGCGGCGGCGGCTACAGCTCACCTCACCTGTTGACGATCGACGGCGTCGCGCAGGTCCTGCTGTTGAGCGGCGCCGGCGCGACCAGCGTCGCGCCGACCGATGGCACGCAGTTCTGGGAGTACACATGGCCGGGCTATAGCTACCTGCAGCCGGCCCTGACCGAGGACGGCGATGTCCTGATCAGCGACGTCGAGTTCATGCCTCGCGGAATGCGCCGCCTCGCGGTCACCCTGGAACTCGGCGGTTGGACTATCGAAGAACGCTGGAGCTCGGCAGGGTTGAAGCCGCACTTCAGCGACTTCGTGGTTCACGAGGGCCACGCCTACGGCTTCGACGGCAGCATTCTCGCGTGCATCGGCGTCGAGGGCGGCGAGCGCAAGTGGAAGGGCGGGCGCTACGGCTTCGGGCAGCTCGTGCTGCTGCCCGACCAGGACTTGCTGCTGGTGCTGTCGGAGCGAGGTGAGCTGGCGCTCGTCGCGGCGACTCCCGACCGGTTCACGGAGCTTGCGCGGTTCGAGGCGATCGAGGGCAGGACCTGGAACCACCCGGCGCTGGTCGGCGACGTCCTGCTGGTGCGCAACAGCCAGGAGATGGCCGCGTTCCGGCTGTCCCGCCTGGCGGGTAACGGGGCGGGCGGCTGACGCGAGTTGCCTTCGCTTGTCATGAAACCGACTCCAGCCGGCTTCGGCCTGAAGCTCGCCCTTCCTTTGAGGCACTTGCTGGTCGCAAGGTACCTCCCGCTCGTTCTGGCCCGGGCCCGACTGATCGAGGCGAGTCCGTCGCCGAGCTCGGATTCCAGATCTCAGGCAGCCACGCCGGGGGCCGCCCGCAGGTAGGCGTCGGACTCGAGCTGGTCGAGCATGAACGCGGCCACGTCGGCGCGCGAGATGCGGACCGTCCAGAGAAGGCTGCCGATGCCCCGGCCGTGACGCAGCCGGCCCAGCTTCTCGCCGTTGGTCAGTACTCCCGGTCGGACGATCACCCACTCCACGGCGCTCGCGGCGATCGCCCGTTCTTGTCGCGTCTTGTCCCAGAAGTAGAAAGGCAGAATCGCCGGGATGGTGAAGAGGCTGTAGTAAAGACCCATCTGCCCGGCGCTGTCTCCGATCCCGAGCGCCGTTGCGCACACCAAGCGCGGCGCGTCTCGAGCTTCCATCGCTCGCAGGATGTTTCGCGTCCCCGCGGACAAGATGCGCGTCGGGTAGAAGAACCGCTTGTGGCCGAGGGCCGAGAGCACCGCCTCCTGGCCGCCGACGGCAGTGTCCACGGCGGCGGCGTCGAGCACGTCACCCTCGAGCACCGTCGTTCTTGGATGCTCAACCTCGAGCCGCGACGCGCTGCGTACCAACGCCGTGACCGAGTAGCCGCGCGCGAGTGCCTGCGCCACGAGTTCGCGGCCCGTGCCGCCGGTCGCGCCCACGACGAGGATGCGCTCTGCCCGGGAGCGAGGCAGCGTGCCAGTGGGCGGCGATCCCGGGCGCAGACCTGCGCGGGCCAAGGCGAGCGAGAGCAGGATCGCGTACAACCCGAAAAGCAGCAGACTGTCATCGCTCGGGCAGTGTACTCCCAGCCTGAGTGCGGCACGGTCATCTTCCTGGCCCGTCGTCAGGGCTCTCAGAAGGCTCTCGAGCGTCCTCTGCCCACCTCACCACCCACGGCGGCCCTCGTAGCGCGGCAGCTGTGCAGGACGGGGCACGGTGCTAGGGTCGCGGCATGAAATGCGTACCCGTAACCAGCGCGAATGGCCCGCTCGAAGTCGTCGAGCGGGAGAAGCCCACCCCGGGTCCCGGACAGATCGGCATCAACATCGAAGCGTGCGGTGTCTGCCATAGCGACGTCTTCGTCACGTCGGGAGGGTTCGAGGGTCTCGAGTTACCGCGCGTGCCGGGCCACGAAATCGCCGGCCGAGTGGACGCCGTCGGCGAGGGCGTGACGGCCTGGAGGGTCGGCGACCGTGTCGGCGTCGGATGGCACGGAGGTCATTGCTTCAAGTGCGATGCCTGCCGCACAGGCGACTTCCTCAACTGCGCTGAAGCGAAGATCACGGGCATTTCGCACGACGGCGGATGGGCCGACTACGTCACCGTGCCGTGGGAGTCGGCGGCGCGTATCCCCGAGGGCTTGCCAGCCGAAGACGCGGGTCCGCTCCTTTGCGCGGGCGTGACCACCTACAACTCACTGCGCCACAGCGGCGCCCGGTCCGGCGACACCGTCGCCGTGCTCGGCGTCGGAGGCCTCGGCCATCTCGGCGTGCAGTACGCGAGACAGATGGGCTTTCACACGGTCGCGCTGTCGCGCGGCCCGGGCAAAGAACTGCTCGCCAAGGAACTCGGCGCTCACCGCTACATCGACACCGCCGCCAACGATGCGGCCGAGGCGCTGCAGGCCATCGGCGGCGCCGACGTCGTCCTGGCCACCGCGCCCAACGCCAAAGCGATCAGCGCGACGTTTGGCGGTCTCAAGGCACGCGGCAAGCTGATCGTCGTAGGCGCCGCGCCCGACCCGCTCGAGATACCGGCCTTCGACCTGCTGAGTGGCAGAACCGTCGCCGGCTGGCCGAGTGGCAGCGCGATCGATTCCGAGGCCACGATGCAGTTCAGCGTGCTGACTGGCGTGCGGCCAAGGATCGAGAAGTTCCCACTCGCGCAGGCCGGCGAAGCACTCGCCAAGGTGCTCAGCAACGACGTGCGCTTCCGCGCAGTGCTGGTGCCCTAGCGCTGGACTCTGCACTCACGGCTACGACCAGCACCTCCCTCAATCAGCTGCAGGGCCACGTGTCTGAGCGACGATCTCTCCCCCACTGAGGCCGACGAGGAAGAGGACCAGGACCCAGAGGAACACTCGGCCTGACCCCGACACCTCGTCTTTGGAACCGCCGCCGGGGACGTCTGACTATCCCGTGACAGTCGGAGACAGAAGCCTACTGAGACCCCACCAGCCACGCGATCCGGTCATAGGAAAGCTCGTGATGAAGTGCAACCAGACTTCCCAGAACGAGACACCACGACACAGCCCTGGTCGAGTAGAGCGCCCATGTGGCGAAACTGAAGATCGCCAATTCCAACGCGAGACGCAGCACTCCCGCGTCAGGCACGGCGAAAGTTCCCCACAGAATGGCGACGATCAGGGGCAGACCGATGGCGGTCACGATTCGCCAAGAGCCGTCGGTCAGCTTCCAACCATAGAAGCCGACTGCACCCAGGGCCGCCAGCTCGAGAAGGAATCGAAGGGCGAGATCAGGGTTTCAGATTGTAGGAGGCGGCCATCGGGCCGGCGCCGGCCTGGTACTTGCGGGCGCGGGCCAGTTCGGCGATCTGGCGGATGTGGCCGAGGTCGTGGAGCGCCCATTCATGCAGCATTTGTGACAGGGTGATCTCGCCGTACTCCTTATGCAGGGCGCGGCGATCGCCCGCGCCGGCAGGTAGGCTGCGGAGGAACTCCATGTTGTTCTCGCGCTGCTCCTCGAAGTGATCGAAGGCTTCCTCGGGGTCGGCATCGCGATAGAGGTCGAGATGCATCTGCGCGTCGTCGGCCTCGAACTCGGGACGGGTCTCCGCCATGAAACGATCGAGGCGCATGCGGTAGCAGTGGCCTTCGGAGTGTGACAGGTGGGCCAGCACTTCGGCGACGGAGAAGCGGCCCGGCGACGGCTTCCACCGGGCGTCCTCTTCGGTCAGCTCCGTCATCAGGCCGCGGAGAATTCCAGGAGTGGCCTCCAGCAGGTCCAGGCAGGGCAGTCCGTCTTCCGTCATGAACTCATCCTACGATGTCCTCGCCGCCATCGACATGGAGCGTGTTGCCGGTCATCCAGTAGATGGCGGTCCGGCGAGCGCCGTGCCCAGCGACAGCGCGTCTGAGGACCGAAGTTACCCACGGATTACCCACAGCGCTCTGCTTAGCAGCAGATGCCACGCGAATGACCGCGTCTAAATTGTTGTACTGGTGGGGTTTAGAAATGGTAGCGCGTACGGGATTCGAACCCGTGTTACCGGCGTGAGAGGCCGGCGTCCTAGACCCCTAGACGAACGCGCCAGAGGTTGCGCAACGTAGCAAATCGGGCAGGGGCGTGCAACCCTCGCCGGACGGCTAACCCTCAGGAGCTGTAGGGGTTGACGGCCCGGACGGTCGGGGCTCGCGGTGGTATCCTCCGCCGGGTGAAGCGCCGGCTCTCGTTGCTCGTTACCGCTCTCGCGATGATGGCCGGCCCGGTCCCGGAGGCGGTTCGCGCCGCCACCGAGAAGCCGCAGGAACGGGTCGCCCTCTACACGACGACGGCGGTGCTCGACGGCAACGGTCGGCAGACGCCGATCTCGGTCGCGATGATGGCTCGCGGGCCTCTCTTCTCGATTCGAACGGCGGTCGAACAGCTCGGCGGCACGCTACGTGTCGGACCGCTCGGCCAGAGCCACGCGGTCGAGCTCGACGGCACCGAGTTTCTTTTCGGCCCCGGGAGCTCCGCGATCACCGTCGGTCAGGAGATTCTCGAGCTGCCGCAGGAACCGGTCGGCGGACCCCTGGGGCTTCACGTCCCGCTCGAGCTCCTCGAGGCGATCTACTCCGAAGTCGGCGGTCTGCGTTTCATCTGGTCGCCCGGCGAGCGGCGGTTGGTGGTCACCCGGGCCGGGGCCGAGAGCTTGCCGGTGACCGTCGACGTCGTCCATCTCAAGGGGGTAAGCACGCTGGTTCTTCAGTTCCCCCGGCGCCCACGCCACCGCGTAGACAGCACGTTCCCTGGGCGCGCCATCGTGCACATTCTCGGCGATCGGATCACCCCACCACCGACCCTGCCTCGACTCGACGAGGGCTACCTTCGTGACATTCGGTTCGGAGCCCAGGAGATTACCCTCGCCTTGGCGAGCGGCGCCGCCGCCGAGAGCTACGAGCTCACCGATCCCTATCGGCTCGTCTTCGACATCTTCCCGGGCGCTGCACCGAAGGCCGCGGCACCGGGTCTTCCACCGCCGCCGCGCCGCGCCCGCATCCCGACGATCGTCATCGATCCGGGCCACGGAGGCAGTGACCTCGGCGCGCAGAGTGCCGACGGCCTCCTCGAGAAGGAGATAGCCTTGCGGCTCGCGCGGATCCTCCGAACGAAGCTCCAGGCGCGGCTGCCGATGCGGGTCGTCCTCACCCGGGACGAGGACGCCGACCTGCCACTCGAGACCCGGGCCGCGATCGCTAACCAACTCAAGGCCGAGCTGTTTATCTCGCTTCACCTGAACGCCTCGTTCGGCAGTTCCGCTCACGGCGCCGAGACGTATTTCTTGAGTCTCGAGGCCAGCGACGAGCGCGCTCAACTGGCGGCGGACGCAGCCAACATCGGCTCGAACCCACGCGCCAACCCTTTGAGCGACCTCGAGCTCATCCTCTGGGACATGGCGCAGAGCCAGCACCTCGCTCGGAGCCAACATCTCGCGACCCTCATCCAGGAAGAGCTCAACGAGGCTCTCGATTTGCACGATCGCGGAGTGAAACAAGCACCTTTCGTCGTCTTGAACGGCGCCGCCATGCCGGCGGTGCTCGTCGAGTTCGGGTTCCTCTCCAACCCCGAGGAGGTGCGCCTGCTGCGGGATCCCGCCTACCAGAACGAGCTCGCCGACGCCATCGCTCGCGCGTTCGTGCGTTACCGCCCGGCGGGTAATCGACCGGAGCTCGAGGGCGGCGAGGTCCCCGAGTGACTCGCCATCATGGCATCTTCTTCGTGGCGGTGTTCGTGCTGATCGGTATGCTGGCGACGGTCGCTTGGCTCTACCGGACCGGTCGCTTCAGCGCACCTCGACCCGAGTCGATCGGCGAGCCGAAAGAACCAGTGGACGGCGCCGTGAGGCTCTACTTCCCGGGTGCCGACGGCCGGCTTCATGAAGAGCTGCGGGCGCTCGATGCGAGCGGTGGTAGCGTCGAGCTCACCGAGCGGCTCGTCGCGAGCTTGATCGCCGGCCCCGATACCGAGGGGCTCTTCGCTCCGCTGCCGGCCTCGACCACGGTCGGAAGTGTGTTCTTGGCGTCGGACGGCACGCTCTACCTCGATCTGATGTCGACCGAGCATCCGGTGCCACCTGTTTCGGGCTCTCAGCGCGAGATCCTCGCCGCCTACAGTGTCATCAACTCCGTTTGCGGCAACGTCCCGGGAGTGCGGGGGGTCGCGCTTCTGTGGAACGGCGAGCAGCGCACGACCTTCGCCGGCAACCTCGACACCACCCGGCCGCTCGGTCCCAACCGTCGCCTCGTGAGCTCGGGCTAGTGGCTCCTTCCGCCAATCCGATCGGGGTCTTCGACTCCGGGGTCGGCGGGCTGACCGTCGTCGCCGCCCTCGAACGACGGCTGCCGAAGGAGTCGATCCTCTACCTCGGCGACACGGCGCGGCTGCCCTACGGCAGCAAGTCGGCGACGACCGTCCGTCGTTACACCCGGCGCAACCTCGAGTTTTTGCGCAAGCGCGGCGTGAAGGCCGCGGTGATCGCCTGCAACACTGCGTCGGCCCTTGCGCTCTCTGATCTGGAGAGCCCGATGCCGTTCTTCGGGGTCATCGAACCGGGCGCCGCGGAAGCGGTTCGTTCGACCCGCGGCAAGATCGGAGTGATCGCCACCGCATCCACCATCGGCTCGGATGCCTACGCCCGCGCGATCCACGCCCTCGATTCCGAAGTCGAAGTGTCTTCCACCGCCTGCCCGCTCCTCGTGCCGCTCGTCGAGGAGGGGTGGCACGACGATCCGGTGACGGCCGAGATCGCCCGCCGTTACCTCGAACCGCTCCTCGCCAAGGGAATCGACACCCTGGTGCTCGGCTGCACCCACTATCCGCTCTTGAAGACGACGCTCCGCCAGGTCGTCGGTGAAGAAGTCACGATGATCGACTCGGCCGAGACCGTCGCCGCCAAGGTCGCAGCCGAGCTCGCGAGGCTCGATCTTCTCTCCTCCGGCGACAACCCCGAGTTCCACTTCTGCCTGACCGACGTCAACAACCGGTTCCGACATCTCGCGGAGACCATCCTCGATTGCGACGATCTGACCACCGAGTGGGTCGACGTCTTATGATCGGCCGATGAGCGACCTTCCCTCCCGGCCTCACGGCCGCGCCCCCGACGCCCTCCGCCAGGTCTCGATCGAGCTCGATCCACTGAAGTTCGCCGAGGGCTCGGCGCTCATCGAGATGGGCGACACGCGGGTCCTCGTCGCAGCGTCCCTCGAGCGTCGGGTGCCGCCTTTTCTCATCGACAGTGGGAAGGGGTGGGTGACGGGCGAATACGCCATGCTGCCGCGCGCCACCAGCAGCCGCTCCCAGCGCGAGGTCAAGCGCGGGCGCCAGAGCGGTCGGAGTGCCGAGATCCAACGACTCATCGGGAGAAGTCTGAGAGCCGTCTTCGATCTCACGGCCATGCCGGAGAGGACTCTGACCCTCGACTGCGACGTGCTGCAGGCCGACGGCGGTACCCGCACGGCTTCGATCACCGGCGCTTACGTCGCTGCCGCCTCGGCGATGGCCAAGGCTCTGCTCACCGGCGACCTCGAACGATGGCCGCTCGGCCAGATCGCAGCCACCTCGGTGGGGGTCGTCGGCGGAGATCCCCTCCTCGACCTCGAGGCGATCGAGGATCAAGCCGCCGACGTCGACATGAACGTCGTCGCGACCGCCGACGGCGAGCTGATCGAGGTGCAGGTCACCGGCGAGCGGGGCAGCTTCCCGCGCTCCCAGTTCGATCTTCTTCTAGACCTCGCGTTAGCCGGGATCGGAGACCTCGGCCGGATCCAGAACGAGGTCCTCGCCGAGCGCCTCGCGGAGGTCAAAGAGATCGAGAGCCGGCCACGACACAAGGCCGAGCCGAAGGCCGAAAAGGATCTTTGGGGTCCACCCTAGCAGCCCGTGGCAGAAGTCCTGTGGGTCGCGTTGCGAGCGCTTTCGAGTGTGATGCCAGGCGCCGGGCCGCAGGCGATGCCGTAGCATCGGTG
>CALZKB010000078.1 GCA_945787575.1 Thermoanaerobaculia bacterium
ATCAAGACGGTGCTGAACGAATTCATCGCGTATATAGAATTCGCCCAACTGCCGGCGGCGGCGCTTAGTCCGCGCAGTCAACTGATCATGGTGTACGCGCTGTGTGGTTTCGCGAATTTCGGCAGTCTCGGGATCATGATCGGGGGGCTCACCACCCTGGTTCCCGAGCGCCGTGACGAGATCGTCACCCTGGGTCTGAAGAGCATCCTGGCCGGGACCCTGGCGACCTGTTGCACCGGCGCAGTGGTGGGCATACTCGGTTAGCCGTCAGGGCGCTCTCCCCCTCACCCTGCTTTTCGCCGCCCGGGAGCACGCTTAGCTCCGTCCCCCAAACCGAGAGGAGCGCTTCTTCTAGCTCGAGATCCTCATTCTGCAACAGGTCCGTCAACCCCAACGTCCCTTTGTGGAGCTGAAAGATCGACCCGAAAGAAGGCTTCCAAAGATCTCCCTCGACCAGGAGGACCTTGCGTTCGGTCCTGCGCGCCAGTATCAGAGCGATATTCAGACTGGTCAGGGTCTTTCCGGAGCTCGGGTCAGGGCCAGCAATGGCCAAGACCTGCAAGTCGTTGCTGCCAGTATCGAATCTCTCGTCAATCTGCAACGAGAGATTCCGATACTGCTCCACTTCGAACGAGTACGCCGGTAGCTGCGTGACGGCCAAGGCTCCGGGGACGACTGAGACATAGCGAGGCTCTCTCTTGCCGATCCCCGGTCTTTGCGAACGGTCAGATTGGCCTCTTGGATCGAAGCGGCTCATGCCGACCTCCTCTGTTCTTCTCCAGCCGACCCGCTACTCGGCTCGGAAGCTCTGATGCGAGGAATCGGATTGAGCACCCTCACACCCGGAAAAGCCCGTTTCAGTTCCTCCGGTCCCTCGAAGGATCCGCTTGCGTGCTCTCTCAAGAGTGCAAGCCCGAGGCCCAGAATCCCCCCCAGACCGAGACCGGCCATCATGAGAAACGGCTTGTTCGGTGAGTACGGAGCTCCCGCCGGGACCGCTCTCTCAAAGACCGACATAGTCGCCCGCAGATCGCCTTTCTCGAGATCCTCGGCGACGCCGATCTCGGTGCGCCGCTTCAGGTTCTGGCCGAAGAAGCCCCTCAGGTTGTCGTGCTCGCGATTGAGGATTAGGAGCTGCTGCTCCACGGCGGGAATCTGCTCGAGATAGCTCCGGTAGCGGAAGATGTCCGTCTGAATCTGCTGCCTTTCGACCCTCAGATCCTCGAGCACGAATTCAATCTGCGCCAGTTCCGCGGCCAGGAGCGGGTCTACCGTGGTGTCGGGAACGGGCGCCGGTGTCGCTGGTGCTCCGGCCACCTCCTCCTCGAGCGCGGCGACTTCCTTCTTGAGACGGATCACATCTGGATGCTGCTCGGTGAAGTCGCGGCGCAAGGCCCTCAGGTCCTGACGACGCTGCTCCAGGAGCTCAGCCTCCGGCGATACGGTCTGGTCCTGCACAGGCCGGATCCCCTGTCGCAGCAGGATCAGCCGCCTCTCGGCACTGGCGATGGCGTCGTCGTTGGAAGCTCGTTTGGTCTCCAGACTCTCGAGCGCTCGCGAATGGGACTCCCGCTGCTCAGGCAGGCGCATCAGGTTCTCTGCTTTGAATCGAGTGATCAAGGCTTCGTGAGCCTCCAGGTCGCTCTTCGACTTCTCGAGCTGCGACTGCATGAAGTCGATCGTCCCCTCGGACTCCACGTCACGCAACGCGGAGTTCGTCGCCACGTACTCATCGGCCACCAGGTTGACGGCGGTCGCCACCTTTTCTGGATCTGCGCCCGTGAACTCAATCCTGACGGCCCGGTCACTGCCCACCCTGACCACGAGTGCGTTGCGAGCCTTCTGCACGGCCAGAGCGAACTCACCTCGCCGGGACAGCTCTGGGTAAAGCTCGAGATCGGTTACCAGCCGTTCGATCCTGTCGCGCGCTCTGATGTGCTTGCGCACGGCATCGCTGCGCTGCGCTTGAGTGAGCGAGGTGATGGTCTGGACAAGGCCGTCGGCCACTTTGGGGGGCTCGATGAGGATCTGCGCAGAGGACCGGTAGGTCGGCGGGATCACCTGTGTCGCCGTGTACCCCCCCACCAGCCCAAGAAACACCGGGACGAGCACCCAGAGCTTCCTCCTCCACAGAATCGGGATGAGCTCTTGTACGGTAGGGGGTTTCATTGAGCGTTCTCCTTCAATCTTCCGGAGGCCAAGAAACGCCATATCACCGCTGAATCGCTCGGCCCCCACCCGCGACCACTCGCTTTGAACCGGAGTGGACTGTGGAATATATCACACCGAAACCGCTTTGTGGAAAAAGCCACACAATGGCGGTCTGCGCCCCAAGAGCGAATCGCAACTTCGAGTCGGAGAGGAAACCACTGCCCGAGTCGCGAACTGCCTACCGGCGAGGCTCCCGAGCCGACTGGACCCTGTCCTTGGCCGCTTGCGGCGATTGCTGCGGCTCAGGGAACGACGACGGTGTCGCCTGGCTCGAGGAGAATGTTGTCCTCGAGTCGCCGACCGCTGGAGACCGCTTTAATGCTGGCGACCAGGCGGTTATGCCCGCGCAGAATGACGACCTCGTCTTTCTTGGCGTATTCAGTCAGACCCCCAGCCAGCGCCAAGATCTGCATGAGTCGCAGCGGCTGAAAGAGGTCGTAGGCGCCTGAATTGCCGACTTCACCCATTACGTAGACTTTCCGCGATTTGATCTCGGTGACGACGACAGATACTCCGGGCGCGGTGACGAACTGTGCGAATCTCTCAGTCAGCTCCAGCTGAATCTCGGCAGGCGTTTTGCCGGCGGCATCGATTTCGCCCACCAGGGGTACCGAGACCTTCCCGTCGGGACGCACCGGAATCTCGATTGCCAGGTCCTCGTTCTTCCACACCGCTATGCTGACCACGTCGGACACGCCAAGGACGTACGGTTGGATCTGCGCGGGACTGGTCTGAGCCAGAGCGGCGTCACCGCCGCCGATCAGGCAGTAACCGACGAGGCAAGATGCCGCAAGCAACCAGGATCGTTCGGAACTCATCGGTGTACTCCTCCTTGGGCATTAATGCCGAGGTCCGCAGTTGGCCCCCAAGATTAAGTCAAAGTGCCTGACGTTTCAGTCTCATTTGGATCACAAGCTATGCGCAGACAGCATCGATCAGGCTACAGCTTTGCTCCAAGTCCGACGACACGAGCTCGTAGCAGGGTGTTCTTCGAGCGATTTGAATGGCTGCATCGAGTCCCTCGGCCGGGTGGGCCAGCGCGTTCAGAGCATGGGTGTAGAGGTGCGCGCCCGCGCAGGCCGGGCTGACCCGCTCCAAGGAGACCTCATGGCCGACCCCTTGGTAGTCCAGAAGAACGACCGCCGCCAGGGGAAGAGGAGCGTCCGCAGCAGGTGAGGGTAGCCGGTCGACCGGGATGGTGATCGTCCTCGACGTTCGCAGAGCGCCGGCGGGCACATCGAACGGAGCAGGGGGATCTCTCTTCAAGACGAGGCTCCGCGCGTACGAATGAACGAACCCCGACTCCACATCGACCGGGCCGAGCTCGTCGCTGAGATAGCGGAACCCCCGATGGAGAAGAGCCCAGCACGTCGTCGATTTGCCGGCTCCCGGTCGCCCGGCGAGCGCGATCGCAACCCCGTTTCTTTCGAGCACGGCCGCATGGAGGAAGTAGAGATCCTGCCGCCGCTTTTGCAGGGCGATGGTCACCGCCGCCTCGAGCTCGACCAGGAACTCGCCCGAGTCGTCGGCTCGAAAGCCCTGGCCGCCAGTCCAACGAACGAGTCTCGTGATTTCGTCGCCAGGATTCTTCCGGAGCGATTCGATCTCGAAGCGAAGCTCTCCTGGTTCGTCGCTGCTCGCCAGGTGGCCGTAGGCGACCTCTAAGAGCCCTCCGACCTCCGGGTCGTCAAAGGTCAGCCCGACTCGCTGATCCAGGACGGAGAGCGTAACCCTTGGCATCGTGCAACGGGACTAAACCGCCAAGTGCTCGAGGTGGGATCCCTGCGGGCCTAACAGGTGCTCATGCGGACCGCCTCTCGGTGGCGCCACACCCTCGTGAGGCTCAACCGAGCGCGCTGGGAGAAGAACTCAGTCCCAGTCGTCGTCCCATTTGCTAGGAGAACTCTTCTTGCCTGGGCAGCCCTTCTTCGCGAAGGACGGCGAAGCCACCAACGTGAGGATCGCGGGCGCGGCGTATAGAGCGCCCTTGAGCACCTTGCGTCGCGTTGGTCGCTTGTCCTGGTTGTTCATCCGTCGATCACCTCCGTCCAGTAGCTGTGGACTGTATCACACTCGACTATGGGGCGGTAGCCCCCTCGCCCGATTCTTCGAGAAGACCAAGAGAAGCAAGCTGCTTGATGGCCTCACCCACATCACGCAACGCCACGGCCCGATCGATTCCGTACTCCTTCTCTAGGTCGCGCGCAACATCTCCCGCAGTGCGCGCGCCATTGCAACGCTTCCAGATGAAACTCGCCGACGCGTTGAGTTGATGAACCTTCTTGGCAGCCCTGTCCAGGATGACGATTTCCCCCTCCAACTCGCGACAGCTGACGTCCTGTCTTCGCCTGGGCAGTTCGGCCACTTGACTCCTCCGTTCGGACGCGACTTCTCTTCGATCCGTCGCCTACAGCTTCTCCGGACCCCACCCGACGGCGCCGGTCAAGGTCCGATTCAATTATAGTTGAAGGACTCTTGGCGGTAGTGGAGTCGTCGAGGTCCAGTCCAGTCGAGCTTTCCGAGATCGCACCGACCGAGCCGTTGCGCCCAATGTCCAAACCGGCCGAAGACCCGGAGGTCCTCCCTGGCCTGATCGACTTTCTCGAGCGCACTTTCCCGGAAGCGCCACGCCCGCTCGCGCCGAACACGAGTCTTCCGAACTCCGTGCTCGACGACTCGCTCTCCTATCTCGAAGTGGTGATGTTCCTGGAGAAGGAGTTCGGTTTGAGCTTCGAAGCTCGCGACCTCGAGGGAGCGGCTTTCGAAACGCCGAGCGCGATCGCCGATCTGGCAAAGCGCAAGCTCCGCGAGTCGAGGTAAGCGGCCTTTCGCCAATCGGCGCTCGGCACCAAGTGCGACGATGGCGATGAGCCACCCAGCTCTGCCGTTCGGCGGAAGACCGGTCAGCGACGCCGAGCGAAGGGAGAACGACCGGCACGACTACCGAGTCGTCCTTCTGGTGCTCGCGACCTTGTCGGGAGTCGCCTATCTGTGGTCCGACTGGATGGTCCGGTTGCCGCTACCGGGAATCGCCTGGCTCGGGAACCATTCCTGGCTGAAGTGGAGCTTCCCGGAGGGCCACTTTGCCGAGCAAGTGTGGATCGACCCGAGAGCAGTCCCGCTCGCCGATCAGCCCCAGCGTCTGCTCGTGCTGGGGCTCGCGGCCGTCGGATTCCTCTTCGCCTACTACCTCCCACCGAGGATCAAGAAGATTCCCCTGGTGCTCCTGGCGCTGCTCGGCATCGGTTGGGCGTTCGGACCGCGGGCGTTGGCCGCCTTGCTCGGCACCCACGGCATCGCCTTCCTGACGTTCCATCCGACGACGCGGCGAGCCGTCACGGTTCCGCTCTCCACCACAGTCGCGGCGAGCGCCGCACTCTTCTTCCTCACTCCGGGGACCGAGTGGGCGAAGCCCGGGCAGCTGATCCTCGCCTCGGCGGTCGGAGCGCCCGCGGTCTACTTGATCTACTCCCAGCTCTACCGCCGCCTGCTTCGGACCTCGGCGAGACCCGTCCTGCAAGCCTGCGTGGCCCATTCGAGCGTCATCTACCTCTTCCTCGGGGTCGCCTGGAATGCCGCCACCGACTCCATCCTCTTCCTGCCGCTGGGCTTGGTCTTGTTCTTCTGGCAGTGGGAGCGGCTGATCTTCTACTACGTCGACTTGTGCAACGACCGGGTCCCTCGCGACCTCTCGCCGTGGGAGTACTTCGCGACCTTCTTCAATCCCGCGTTCCTCGTCAACTTCAACTGGATCGTCTCGATCGGCAAGGGCTACTCCTACGTCCACAACTCCTTCCTCGCTCGCGACAAGAACCGCATCGTCCTCTCCGGGCTCAAGCTGATCGCCCTTTCGGTGCTCGCCTTCTTCCTCCGCCCGCAGATCCTGCTTCTCATCGCTTCGGTTTTCCGCAAGCTGGGGGCGACCGTCTACGACTCGTTCTTCGACATGCTGACAGTCCTCGCCGCCGGCGAGCCGCTCGGCTTCCTCTCGGCCTGGTCCGGGCTGACGCTGGAGTTCTTCAGCTTCTACCTTCTCTGGACCGGAGTGGCCCACCTCAAGGTCGGTCTCTGGCGACTCTTCGGCTACGACCTCGAGCCGTACTTCCAGGCGCCCTTCTTGTCCACCAACCTGGTGGCACTCTGGCGACGCTACACCTTCTACTACCGCGAGTTCCTTCTGCACGCGTTCTACTACCCCGTGTTCTTCCGTTTCTTCAAGAAGCGACCGCTGGTTCGGACCTTTGTCGCCACCATGGCCGCCGCCGGCTTCGGCAATTTCGTCTACGGTCACATGGTCGAGGGGTTCCTGTACGAAGGCGCGACGGTTGCGGAGCTCCTCTCGCAGCTCAGGACGATTCCATTCTTCGTCCTGTTCGGAACCGCAATCGGCGCGGTCGCCGTCTTCATGCAGCTTCGCGGGCGTCGAGCCCGCCGCCCCTGGACCGGCGGCTGGCGAACGGCCACCGACGTCGCGAGCATGCTCCTCACCTTCGGCGCCTTCATGATCATCCGCATGTTCCGCGTCGGCCCGGTGCATTTCGAGCTGGGAGATTGTGTACGACTCGCCTTGATCGCCCTGGGCATCCCGGCGTAGCCAGCGTTCCCCGGCTCCTGCGGTCGCCCTCCGAGCGAGGCTGGGAGAAGCTGCAGCTTTCCAGCCCGCCAAAGCGAAGAAAGGGGTTCTGTCCGGCTGGGGTAGGGGATGGGCTGGCCAGCCGGAAAGAACCCCTTTCTTCGCCTGAATCCGTGGGACGCGCGACTGGCCCGTTGACAAGAGTCAGCGGCGCAGGCGTCGAAGAGCGTCGAGCGCCAGTTCGTGACTCGGGTCGATCGACAACGCCTCTCGGTAGGACATCACGGCGGCGGCCACCTCCCCCGTTCGCTCCAGCGCGAAGCCCCTGTAATGAGCGACCTCGGCCGCGTCCTCCCCCGCCGGATCGGCCCGTCCCAGCCAATCGAGCGCCTCCGAGGTTCGGTCGAGCTCGACCAGGGTGCGAGCAGCGGCGAGCGGCACGCGCGGGTTCTGGTCGAGCTCCCACTGCTCGGTGAACCGGGAGAGTGCCGACTCCCAACGGCCCGCGTCGAACAACGCCCGAGCGAGGTAATAGCGGACATCCGAAACTCCGGCGTCGAGGGCGAGGGCCTCCTCGAACGCGGTTGCGGCTCCCGCGGCGAGATCCCGCCCGAGCAGGCGCTTGCCGTACCTGTAGAACGCTCTGCCGGAACCGATCTCGCCGGCCAGTCGCAGCGCTGCTTCCTCGTAGTCCAGCTCCAGCGGGAACTGCTCGACCACCGCCCCGTGCAGCAACTCGGTCAAACGAAGATCGCGGGACAGGCGCAGATCCTTGTACACGGCGAAGTCGCTCGGAAGCCAGTCCATGATCGGCTGCAGCCGGCGGCGAACCTCCCGCAGGTCGATCGCCGCCTCCAGCCGCTGGGAGAAGCCGGCGAGATCGTTGTCGGAGAGACGTGCCATCTCGAACTCGAGGATCGGGTAGTCGAGGCGATTCACCGGGACGGCGCCGGTCGGCCGCAGCTCCAGAGCCGTCGTCGAGATCACGTGATGGGGAATCAGCCGCGCCGGCAGCTCGTGCTCCTCCGCCAAGTAGACGGCGAGGGTTCGGTTCCCCGCCACCGCACCGAGTCCGCCCGGCACGATCTCTTCCCGGGCGCAGGCGAGCAGGTAGTACTCCCCGCTCATGAAGCTCAGCCAGCAGTCGTCGAAGGTCTGCGCCAGCGTCTCGAGGATGATGTCGACGCCGACGTCGCCGATACGGCTGTCCACCCAGGTGACGTAGACGCCGTTGGGAGCCAACCGCCGCGCCACGATCTCGAAGAAGTCCTCGGTGTAGAGCTTCGACGAGCTGAAGTAGAGCGGCGTGGTCACCGTGTTGAGAATCAGGGAGTATTCGACGTCAGAGGTCTTGACGAAGTGAATGCCGTCGTCGTGAACGAGCTCGACGTTGGCCATCTTCGGCAGGTCGAAGTTGTACTCGGCCATCAGCTCGAGGTTGTCGAGCACCACCTTGTTGATCTCGACGGCGTCCACTTCGTCGAACAAGAGACCGACGGTGCCCGCGGTGTTGCCGCTCCCGACGCCGAGCACGAGAGCTCGATCGGTGCGCGGGGCGAGCACCGCGGAAAGCGCGCCGACGAGCTTCTCGGGGGTGGAGTCGAGGGGGATGCTGATGTACCCGTTGATGAAGAAGTACGGAGTCTCCTCCTTCCAGACGATGGCGAAGACGTCCTGCGGACCCTTGAAGCGTTCGGCGAAGACCCGGCGCCCTCTCTCTCGCTCCAGCTTCCACGAAGCGTGGAAGTTGGTGTGACCGACATAGAGCAGGGGCTCGTCCCAGATCCAGATCGAGGCGGCGACCGCCGCGCCCAGGAGGCCTGCCGCTCCCACCTTGCCGGCGCGACTCGCCGCCCCGTGGATGAGCAGGGCGAGAAACGCCAGGGCCGACACCAGGCAGAGGATGGCACCGTAGTCGAGCAATCGGTGCAGCACGAAAGCCATCACGAAGAAACCGCCGGCGTTGGCCACCGACGAGTAGAAGAGAAGCTGGCCCGACTCGCGAGCGACGTCCTCGTGCCGACGAAGGAGCGCGGGGATCGTCGCCCCGAAGCCGAGCGCCAGCCGAATCGCTCCGTCGAAGGTCAGGCCGAAACGGGCGACGAGGTAGGAGCCGGTGGTGAGGCCGATCAGCACCGTCGCCAGGACCAGGGCGAAGGTCTCGTTGTAGGGGCCGAAGATGAACTCGGCGACCTTGATCATCAGCAGCTGGAATACCGCCGACGCCACGCTCGCCGTAACCAGGGCCGCTACCACCCGGTTCGGAAAGCGGAGCCGGACGCTGCTGACGAAGGGTCGGACGCGACCGGCCACCGACAGCCCGACGACGCCGAGGGCGACGAGACCGTTGAGGGTGGCGAGGATCCACGCGGCGCGGCTCAAGCCGACCGCCCGCAGAAGGACGAACTCCATCGCCAGCGCGGTCAGCGCCGCGCCGACGTTGTACACACCGTAGGCCAGTGGGAAGACCTGTAGCACGCGAGTCGTCTTCAGCAGGCCGGCGAAGATCGGCAAGCTGCAGCCGATGAGAAAGGCGGGGATCGCCAGGAGGGCGATCGACGCCACCGCGCAGGCGAAGGCGCTGGTACCCAGCATCGGAAGCCGGTTGTAGAGCAGCTGGTCGATCGCCTCGTAGGAGACGGCCATGAGGATCGCGTAGGCCCCGATGCCTGCCTCGATGGCCCACAACCAGCGCGCCAACCGATGAGCCCAGAGCGTTCCAAGGCCGATCCCGAGCAGGAAGGTGAGCAGCACCGAGGCGTTGACCACGAACTGACTGCCTAGCAGGTTGCCCAGCCATCTCGAGTACAAAATCTCGTAGGAGATCCCACAGAAACCCGACAACAGCAAGAGCGCCACGAGCGCCGGCTCGACGGTGCCGCGCAGCGAACGCCCTGGGCTCGGATTCGACATCGGATCGCCAATCGTAGCCGCATCGCCGCCGCGCCGGCCGGCAGGACCGTCCGCCCCTCGCCTCGACACTGGGTTATCCTCGAGATCGCTCGTCACCGAAGCTGCTCTCCATGCCACTCGACACGAAGGGGAAGAGCTCGACGAATCTCTACCGCGAACTTCTGGCGGCCAAACTCCCCGGAACGGCCAATCGCCCCGCAGTCCGCACCGCCGAGGACCGTCTCTCCTACGGAGCGCTCGATCGGGCGGTGCGGGAGATCCGCGCTCATCTGGTGACTTCCGGCGTGGTCGCCGGCGACCGGGTCTCGTTGCGGATACCCAACTCGCCGGCACTGATCGCGGCCGCCCTGGCCGTCGCCGCCGAGGGTGCGATCGCCGTGCCGGTCGACCCCCAGTCGAGCGCCGTGCGAGCGTCGTGGATCGACGAGGCGACCACTCCACGCCTCAGTCTGACAACCGATCGATCGGAGTCGGAATCCACGGCCGCGAGCGCTCTTCGGCTCGCGCTCGACCCTGGCTCCGGCGCGGTGACCGGCACGTTAGAGCAGGGTCGCGCGGTTGTTTCTGGTAGACGTCAAACCGCCGGGCTCGCGCCACCGGCGGTGATCCTCTTTTCCTCCGGCTCGACCGGTCGCCCCAAGGGCGTCGTCCTGACCCACGAGGCGGTGATCTGGAGCGCTCGCTCGCTCTCGAACCTGTTCGGCTTCACTGCCGCTCACCGAGAGCTGATCTTTGCTCCCTTGGCCCATTCCGGCGCCTGGCAGCGGGCGACGGCGACCCTGGCCGCCGGTGGCGAGATCTGCCTGTTCGAGGGACCGCTCACCGTCGCGCATCTCCTCGAAGCGACCCACCAGCTGGCGGCGACCGGCTTCTACACCCCTCCCCACCTCGCTCGCTACCTGCTCAACGCCGACGCCTCGCGAGCTCGCGCTGGCCTCGCGACGATTCGCAACCTGGAGATCGGCAGCGCGGCGATCACTGCCGACGAGCTGGCGAGCCTGCTGGCTCTGCTGCCCGGGACGGACATCTACGTCCACTACGGACTGACCGAGTGCTCGCGGGCGACGGTGCTCGACGCGCGAACGCACACCCACAAGCTGAGCTCGGTCGGACGGCCGCGGCCGGGAGTCGACATCGCCATCGCCGACGAAACGGGTCGGCGCCTCGGGCCGGGACAGGTCGGACAGATCCTCGTCCGAGGTCCGCAGATGGCCCAAGCCTACTGGGGCGAGCCCGAGCTCACGGCCCGAACCCTCGTCGACGGCTGGCTGGCGACCGGTGACTACGGCGCCGTCGACGGCGAAGGGTTCTTGACCTACCACGGACGCAGGGACGACCTCATCAACTGCTCCGGTTACACCTTCTTTCCGACGGAAGTCGAGACCGAGCTCGGACCCCTGCCGGGCGTCGCGGAGTATCTCGGGTAGTCGTCGTCGACTCGTTGCCGAAGACGGATTCGGGCAAGCCGGACCGTCGGCAAGCCACGGAGCAGCTCGCCGATCGCGAGGAGTGCTCCGAGCACCAAGTATGATTCCGCGGTGAGACACCTGGCGCTGCTGCCCCTGTCGCTCGTCCCGCTGGCGGTCGTCAATCTCGCGCTCACCCGTCCGCTGGCTTCGTTTCTCGAAGCTCGAGGCCTGTTCTCGGCCGAGAACCTGGTCCGCGGCCACCTGTTGGTCCATCTGTCGGGCTTGATTATGGTGGCTACTCTCCTCGTTCACGCCACGGCGCCGTCGGAGTATCGACGTCTCCTGCTTCTCAAGGGCATCCGCGTCGCCTTGTTCGCCGTCGGGACGATGCTCCTGCTCAGTCTCGAGAGCCTCATCAAGGAAGGGAGTCCCCTCACCTTTCTGACCGCGATGGTCCTCTCATTCGCGGCCGTCGTGGCCTGGCTCAACTACCGCCGGCGGGGAAGCGAAGAGCCGGCCAAACGAGCGAGGCGGCGCCTCTTCTGGCTTGGTTTGGCTTTCGCGTTCGGCTTCGCAGCACTCGACGAGATACTGATGATCCACGAGTCGATCGGAGGCTCTCTCCGGCGGCATTGGAGTTCCGTCGGATGGATACAGCGCGTCGACCTGATGACGAGTGTCTACGCCATCACGGCAATGGTCCTCGCGTTCGTCACCTACCTCTTGTTCAAGCATGTATTTCGGCGATCGTCCCGATACTTCGCTGCCGTTCTCCTCAGCGGGACGTTGCTCTTCGCGGCCGCGGCCTTCTTCGACAGTTGCGGGTTCCTTTTCGAGGGGCTCGGAACTTGGACTGACTTCGGTCTTCTCTCGAGCGCGATCGAAGAAGTACTCGAGTTCCTCGCGGCCGCCCTCTTCCTGGTCGCCGTTTCGGTCGCGTTTCTCGACCAGCAAGAACCAACGGTAAGGAACCGGCTGCTCGAGATCAAAGTAGCCGAGTCGCCATCTCGCCGCGCTCCGATCGGCCTGATTGTCGTTGCGACTCTCTTTGCCGTTGGGCTCGCGGGATTGGCCCTACTCCATCGAGTAACTCCGGAGGGCATCCTCGTCGATGGCGAGGGTCTCGGCATCGAAGTCTTTGCAGGGCCCGCGGAAGGTCTACGCGGCGCCCGCGGAGTCGCGGTCGACGACGAGCTCGTCTACGTGACGAACAACGACGGGAGCACGGTGATCGCTTTCGACAGTGACAAGAGCAGTACAGTGCTCACCGTTCCAGCGCACGAGCTGAGCGAATCGACTGATCTAGTCGTCGCTGGGGACGGCACCATCTTCCTATCAGACGACGACCGGTTCGCGGTCATTGCGCTGCGACCAGGTTCGCCGGCCAAGACTCTTTTCACTCGGCGAGATGGCCTGCGCGGCGCTCGGGGCCTGGCGCTTGGCCCGAACGGCTTACTCTTTATCGCCGACGGGAACTCGAGTGCAGTGTTCCGCGAAGACGGCTCGAGTCTTTCTCACTACGCTTCTTCTTTGCACGGGCTGGTCGCGCCAAGGGACCTGGCCTTCGACGACATGGGCAACCTCTACGTGACCGACGACGCTCGCAAGCGAGTCTTCCGGATCGGCCCCGATGGGACTGCTGTTACCTTCGCCGGCGGCGACCTGGTGCCAGACTCGATCGCGGCCTGGGATGCCTGCCTCTTCGTCGCGGATAGCTCCAGAGGGAGCATCTTTCGTATCGACCTCGAGGGCCAAGCCACCCTTCTGGCAAGATTCGCCCAGCGCCACCGCAACCTCCGAGGCATCGCCGTCGACAAACGCGGCTCGCTGTACGTAGTCTCCTCGCCCAAGCCCTCGCTGCCGAGTTACCTGTTCAAGCTGTACGCGACAGATTCGACCACGATCGCATGCCGAAGGGCATCCGAAGTACCATGAGACAGAAGACAGCTGACCTCCGCCTGTTGACGCTACTGAGGGCTGCTGCGACCGGTCGAGCCGATCTGGCGCTCGATACCTTCAGCTCGCACGAGACCGACTGGGCGATCAAAACCGGCCTCGGTCCGCTGTTGTCTCGCAGCACTCGCGACGATCCGAACCGCACCGCAAGCGAGCACTTTGCTGCCGTTCATGGCGCCGACCTTACGGCCCGGGTTCTTTCCGGAGAGACGCTCGACGCGGCAACGGAGATTCTCGAGGCTTGCAGCCTGCGAGGCCCGCTCGTCGGACTCCTCAAGGGCATTTCCATCTGCGATCAGTACTACCCCGAGCCCCATCTGCGACCGATGGGTGATATCGATCTTCTGGTCGACCGCGAGGCGGTGGCGCAGTTCGAGGCGACTCTGATACGGCTGGGCTACGAGCGGAAGTCTCCCTATCCCCCCTCCTTCTACTCTGCGCACCACCACACCTGTCCGTTCTTTCGAGCTGCC
This sequence comes from Thermoanaerobaculia bacterium, assembly GCA_945787575.1. GTDB lineage: Bacteria > Acidobacteriota > Thermoanaerobaculia > Multivoradales > JAHEKO01 > CALZKB01. The sequence goes on from CALZKB010000078.1 coordinate 13,536, forward strand.
ACCGAGGACTGGGTGGAGGTCCACGTGGCCCTCCTCCCGCCCCGGAGCTCACCCGGGAGGGACCCGGTCTTCGCTCCCACGAGTATCGCTGGCGAACTCAGAGCCTCGAGCTTTCGCGGGTACCCGGTTCGCCGGTTGAGCGCAGAGCTTCAGGTCGTGTTCTTGGCAACTCACTGGGGCTTCGAACTCGAGATCACCCACGCCCTGGTGCCGATGCTCGATCTGTTGTTCCTTCTCGGACAGAGTCCGAGCCTCGATTGGGACAAGATCCTCGGATGGCTCGAGGGGTCAGCCGCTACCGCCGCCTACGTGTATCTGCTTCTGTCCTTCCTCGACCGGCACGAACTGCTCGAGCTCGATTCGGAAGTCCTTGGCACTCTCCGGGCGATGCAGCGACCGCTCCGGTCCCCGAACCTGCCGCTGGCTTGGCGATTGCTCGAGCGCTACGCCTTCCAGGGCAAGGCCTTTGGCGCTCTGATGACCGAGCGCAACTTCGATGTCACATGGAGAACCTTGCTCTTGCCGGATTCTCCGTTCCGCAACCTGTGGCGGCTACCGTGGCGGCTGATCCCGGATCGGTTCCGGATCGGGATACGGAAGGAAGCACTGAGATGAAGCTCCGGCCAACGACGATGCCACACGACATCCAAGAACAGAACCGGCCAACCGATCCCCGCCAGATCGATCCGGTATATTGGAACTCGACGACGACCGCAGGAGGAGAGAGATGATCGGCCTCAAGCCTGGGTGCTGGACGTCCGCATTGCTCGCAGTCACGCTCTTCGCGGTACCACCGCTGAGCGCGCAACGGACGACTTTCAACCCGGTGATCAGCCTGGGCTACATCTACATAGACAACGTTCAGCTCGTCGGCGAAGACGGTACCGCCGACTCCGGGTTCCGCCTGGGACTCCAGCTCCCTGTCGTCCGCCAACTTCGGAAGGGCACGTTGTCGTTCACCTACAGCCCGAACTTCGACAAGTATGAGGACTTCTCCGAGCTCGACAACACCGGTCATCGGCTGGTCTTCAACCTCGCCACCCAGCCCACGCCGATCTCGGAACTGATCCTCTCGACCGCCTTTTCTCGAACTCAGGATCAAGGCGACCCATCCCAACCCGACGACGACATCTTCATCGGCCGCCGCACGGAAAGGGAACGCGCGTCCTTCGACCTCTCATATCGCGACCGCCTGAGCGGCAGATTCCTCTGGGGCTTCAGCACCGGCTACTCCGCTTCGAGCTTCAAGGACATCGAGAACTTCGATCCGGGCGCAACCGACCCCATCGGCGATCGGAACACGTTGCGGGGTTCAGTCGATCTATTGAGGGTTGTCTCGCGCACGACCAATTTCGGGGTCCGAATCGGCTATGGCAGGTTTGAGCTGGATCGGGGGGATGACGAAGAGCTGCGCGAGCTGAGCTTGATCCTGGATCATGTCGTGGGAAAGCGGACTAACCTCGCTGTCGGTCTCGGTGTCTTCGAAACCGAGGTCGATGAAGCCTCGAGTCCTGGCGGAGTGCCGGGCAAGTCGCGGACCGGGGGCCAGGGCTTTCTGATACTGACCAGACAGCTGCGCAAGCTGAGCCTCTCCCTGGGCGCCGTGCGATCCGCGACTGCGGGCGGGATCATCGAGGGAACGTCGACGGACAGCTCAGTCTACTTCTCCTTGGGCAGCTCGGTGGGCCGGCGCTGGGACTGGACGGTCGACAGCCGCTACTCCCGTAGGGAACCCTCTGATGAACAGCTCGCGACCATCGACAATGCCGCCCTGGGGTTGACGTTGTCGCTGCGGTTGTTTCGCCGGGTTCACCTTCGACTCTCACCGCGCTACACGCGGCAGCTCGGCGATGATGCAGGAGCGGACTCGCTGGTTCTCCAGGGTGGCTTCGGCCTTTCCTGGGCGCCACTCGAGAAGACGCGCCTTGGGCGGGGAGGCGGCTAGCAGGTCCTTGCCGGAAGCCCGACATGAGAGGTCTCGACCCCTGACGATCGAGACTGCTGCCGACAGCGACGGCTCGGCGTGGAACCGCTTCGTCGAGCGCCATCCCGAAGGCACCGTGGCCCATCTCTTTCAGTGGCGCCGGGTGGTCGAGTCGGCGTACCGAAAGCGCTGCGTCTACCTTGTCGCCAAGACCGAAGGCGAAATCTCGGCGGTCTTGCCGGCCGTGCTCATGCGTGGCCTCCGCGGTCAGGAGCGTCTGGTGTCCATGCCGTTTCTCGACGAGGGTGGGGTTCTGTCCTCATCTGCACAGGCCACGCAAGCGTTGTGGAGTCGCGCTCTCGAGGAGGTGGACGCAAGACGGGGGGCCGTCGAGGTCCGTACACCCCTTCGACTCCAAGTCGGCGCCCAGTATGCCGAGAGCTCTACCCGGAGATTTCGACTGGTGCTCGCGCTACCGGAATCGAGTGAAGAACTGTGGTCAGCGATCAGCAGCAAGGTCAGGAACCACGTCCGCAAGTCCCGGAAAGAAGAGCTGACCACCTCCAGGGTCGCCGCGAGCGAGTTGCCCAGGTTCTACGAGGTCTTCGCTCGCAACATGCGTGATCTGGGGTCTCCAGTCCACTCCTATCGCTTCCTCGCCGAGATCTTCGCTCAGTTCGGCGACCAAGTCCGGCTCTATCTGACAAGCGGCCGAGACGGCGGTGCGGTCGCGGGAGCTATCGCTTTCAAGTTCCGCCACACGGTCGCCGTACCCTGGGCTTCCTCGCTACGCTCGTCTCGCCAGGTTCGCTCCAATTACTCGTTGTACTGGCAGGCGCTGGAGGACGCGGTCGTGGAGGGTGCCAGCCTGTTCGACTTCGGCCGGTCGACCGAGGACACCGGCACCTTTCGCTTCAAACAGCAGTGGGGAGCGAAGGCGGTACCGCTGCACTGGCAGACGTACTCGCCACAAGGCGAGCGGCTGGAGGAAGTGTTCGTCGATCCTCGCCGTCACTCGCGCCTGGTGGCTCTGTGGCGCAAGCTGCCGGTGCCGATCGCGACCCGGCTGGGCTCGAGGATCCGCGGCTACCTGTCCAATTGAACGACGCCGTCGTCGAGCGTCTCGCCGACCGCCATCACGCCTCGCTAGCGGTGGCTGGACGTTGGGGCGTCCGGCCGGACACTCGCTTGCGTTACGAACTCTCCGGAAACCTACACCGCACCTGCCCCCAGGGTCTTGTCGTAGATCTGAGACACCCTTTTCATCCGGTGGGCGAAACTGAAGGACTCGACGATCGTGCGGCGCGCTGCGCGGCCGAAATGGGCCGCGAGCTCGGGGTTTGCAAGAACCCGGGCGATCCCCCGACTCAACGCTTCGGCCGACGCCGCTTCCACCAGGAGTCCGTTCTCCCCATCGACGATCAACCCGGGTATCCCCGCGACGCTGGTGGCGACGACCGGTACCTCGAGAGCCATCGCCTCGAGAAGAGAGTTCGGGAGACCTTCGCGGAGGCTGCTCATCACCAGGAGATCGACCGCCTGAAGAAGTGGACGCGGGTCTGCCACATAGCCCTTGAATCGCACTCTCTCGGCGAGACCGAGATCCGCGACCAACCGCTCCAGCGAGGGGCGCTCGTCGCCGTCACCCGCGAGCCACAGCTCGGCATCCACGCCTTGCCGGCGGAGCCGGTCGAGGGCGCGGATCGCCAGATCGCACCGCTTCTCCCGAGAGAGACGGCCGACCATTCCGATCAACGGACGATCGGGAAGCGCCCCGAGGCGCCTCTTCGCCTCGTCTGGCGTCGAGTCTCTGGCGAACTCCTCCGTGTCCACGGCGTTCGCGAGGTGCCAGCAGCGATCCTCCGGCACCCCCAGCCCGAGACAACGCTCGTAGAGATCCACGGAGACGCAGATCACCTCGTCGTACCGGCGAATGCTCCAACGATCGATCCAATAGTACAGAGGGGTCTTCCAAGTGCGCTTGACCCAGCCGTGGACCGTCGTCACCCGCCGCATGCCCGTTCGCCGCATGCGCAAGCCGAAGAGATTGCTCTTGTAGTCATGGCCGTGCCACACCGCCGGCTGGTGACGGTCGCAGGCGATTTGAAGGCGGCGGACTACACTCCAGTCCAACGCACCGTGATCGTCGATAGCCAAGACAGGTGCCTGCCACCGTCGTGCGCGGTCCTCGAGCTCGGCGAACAGCGGATCGGAGGGATCTCGCATGAAGACGCACACCGAGCGGTAGCCCTCTCTGTCGAGGAAGCGCGGCGAATTGAGGATCGTCTTGTCCGGCCCGCCGCCCGTGCCGGTGACGACACGCGCGTGGAAGATCAGGGGAGACGAGGACGCCATTTCAGGCGGGGCGCCCGCCGAGAACTCGTCCAAAGGTCCGCGCCTTGGCCTCCCAGCTCTCGTTCGCCAGGCGTTCTCGGCCCGACCGCTGCGACGCCGTCACTCCCGACTCTGAGCGCTCGACCACCCGATCGGCGAACTCGTCCGCCGAATCCACCACGTCGCAGGCGTCTTCCCATTCGGTGACGGCCGGCAAGCGACTGCACACAACCGGATTGCCGGTCGCGAGGTACTCCTTCAGCTTCAACGGCTGAATGGCACGAGTCGCCGGCATGTCGTCGTAGGGCATGATCAGCACCGAGGCGCGACGCGCCCAGGCGGGCAGGTCATCGTAAGGCACCGGCCCCACTCGCCGCACGCCCGGAAGGGCATCCAGCGCACCATCGGGGTTGTTGGGCGGGCCCAGGAGTGCGATGGTGCCCCCGTCCAGCCGCTCACTGAGCCGTCGGAGCATCTCGACGTTGAGCCGCTGATCAACGACGCCCCAGAAGACGACGAGCGGATCCGATACGGGCTCGAGCTCGAGGCTTGGCGCGGACTGAAGATCGTCGGTCCAGTGATTCAGGTCCACTCCGTGGGTCAGTAAAGAGGCCGTTCGGCCGAACCCGGCCATGCGTTCCACGAGGTGCTCACTGACGGCCACGATCTCATCGACTCTCGACACCAGCTCGCGCTCGAGTCGCTCGAGCGACGTGCGGTCCAACCCCGGCCACTGCGCGAGGTCATCGACGCAGTAGTAGACCCAGCGTTCGACGGGCAGCCGTCCGACGAGGTCGGCGACGATCGGCAGTGTCGTGACACAGACTCCGTTCTTGGCGCTGTCCACCGCCGCATCCACGGCCCGCCCGAGCGCCCAGCGGTTGAAACGCCTGCCGAGGGAGGTGCGGAAGCTAGGCCACATGACCGGTGCCGAGACCACCGGATTCCCACCGTCGGCTCCCGCAGCAGATCCGCGGGCCGTCAGCCAGGCCCACAGCTTCTCGCCCCCTCGCGCCACGGAGTAGGCATCGAGGCCGGGGCGGCGGGTGCCGATCGAGTTCACCCAGCACACCTGGTACTCGGCCAACAGCGCTTTCACCAGGTGCTGACAGCTAGACGGGTGACGCCCCCAATCGTCCGAGAAGACCACCAGGTTCGGTTTGCCTTCTGGAGGCGGCGCCATCTTGTGGCCTTCACGCAAGGCGGCGACCCCTGGTCTCGGACATTCGATCGCTCTCCTTGCTAGGCAGTCTATCTCGCGGTTTCCGAGTATGGTCGCGCTGCGCAGTCGGCTGCTAGCATCCCAGCTCTGACCCGAGAGATAGAGCGACCGATGGCTGCCACCAGCTGCACGGAAGACCGCGAGAGCACCCGAGTCGTCCTGAGCTGCTTGTCCCCTCCTGACAGCGGCATCGGGGAGCGTCGTCACGAGCCGGTTCGTTGTGGCGTGCCCTGGCCGCAAGGGGCGGTGCGAGACCCTCGGAGCCTGCAGTTGTTGGATACGCGCGGTATCCCGCAACCGCTGCAAGCGAGAGCTCTCGACATCTGGCCGGACGGCTCGGCTCGTTGGATTCTGCTGGATTGGCTCGCCAGTGCTTCGGATGATACCGCGAGCTACAGTGTGGTCACGAACGAACGCCAAACCGTCCTATCTCCAGCCCCTCTCCGTTCCGAAACGACCGCCGCCGGCGACTTGGTCGTCCGCACCGGCCGCGGCGACTTCAGAGTCCGACCCGGCGACGCGTTTCCCTTCGTCGAGGTGCGAGTGCGCGGACACTCGGTGCTCGATTGCCGGCGTAGCGGCTTCCGTCTCACGGACGATCGCGGCCGGGTTCTCCAACCCCGCATCGATCGCGTCGTCGTCGAGGAGGAAGGACCCGTGCGCCTGGTGGTGCGGGCACGAGGGCTTCTGTCACCCGGCGGCTCGAGGCCCCGGCTCCGTCTGGTCGCCCGTCTCCATTTCTTCCGCGATTCCGCGACGGTCGAGGTCCACCTCACCCTCCACAACCCCCGTCGGGCGGGGCATCCAGCCGGCCTATGGGCACTGGGATCGGCGGGCTCTGTCTACATCGAGGATGCTGTGCTGACGCTGGCGCCGTCGACTGCGTCCGACACCGCGGAGGTTTCCTGCTCGCCCGAGCTCAGGATGCCGCTTGCTGCCTACGAGGATCCGATTGCGCTCTACCAGGATTCGAGCGGCGGCTCCAACTGGCAGAGCACCAACCACTTGGACCGGAACCTGAGGGTCGCCAGTCGCTTTCGAGGCTATCTGCTCAGCTGTGGCGACAACGAAAGCAAAGGGCTTCGGGCGATGCCCGTGGTGACCCTCGAAGAACCCGGTGCCAGCCTCGGCATCTGCGTGCGCCACTTCTGGCAGAACTTCCCGATGGCCGTCGAAGCCTCCTCTAACCTGTTGGCCCTGCGATTGTTCCCGCGCCAGTACGAAACCCCCCACGAGCTGCAGGGCGGCGAGCAGAAGACTCACGTCTTCCACCTCGCCTTCGATCGCGACTGTGTCACCGACCTGCCGCTCGACTGGTGCCGCGCTCCCCTGCTCGTCCGTGCGGAGCCCGCGTGGTACGCCGACAGCGGTGCCGTGCCGTTCATGGTACCTCGCATCGAGGATCCCAACCGGGACTATCTTCGCCTCGTCGATGAGGCGATCGAAGGCGATGACACCTTTGCGCTGAAGCGCGAGCGGATCGACGACTACGGCTGGCGCAACTTCGGCGACCTGTACGCCGACCATGAGGCTCTCTTCCACGAGGGTGAGGCGCCCTTGATCTCGCACTACAACAACCAGTACGACGCGATCGCAGGCTTCGCGATCCAGTTCCTGCGCAGCGGTGACCGTCGCTGGCACGAGCTCGCGAGCGCTCTCGCGCAGCACGTCGTCGACATCGACATCTACCACACCGACGAGGACAAGGCCGCCTACAACGGCGGGCTGTTCTGGCACACGAGCCACTACGCCGACGCTCATACCGCCACCCACCGCGGCGCGCCGCGCCTCCCAGGGATCTCGGGCGGCGGGCCGTCGCCCGGGCACCTCTATACCTCGGGCCTTCTACTCCACTACTTCCTGACCGGCAATCCGATGGCCCGCGAAGCGGTCCTGGGGCTCGGTCAATACGTCATCGACAGCGACGACGGAAGGCTCTCCCGGTTTCGCCTCCTCAGTCACGCGGAGACCGGCTACGCGTCGGAGTCGGGCTTCGATGCCTACCACGGCCCGGGACGAACTCCCGGCAATGCCATCAACGCTCTCCTCGATGCCCACCAGCTCTCCTCCGACCGCCGGTTCCTCGACAAGGCGGAGCAGCTCATTCAGCGCTGCGTCCATCCCGAAGACGACTTGGAGGCTCGCAACCTGCTCGATGCGGAGCACCGCTGGTTCTACACTGTCTTCTTGGTCAGCCTGGGAAAGTACCTCGACCACAAGGAGCAGCTTGGGGAACTCGACCGTATGTGGGCTTACGCTCGAGCTTCCCTTCTTCACTACGCCCGCTGGGCGGTCACGCGCGAATATCCCTATCTCGAAAAACCCGAGATCTTGGAGTTCCCGACTGAAACATGGGCGGCGCAGGACATGCGCAAGAGTGAAGTGTTCAAGATCGCCGCCAGGCATTCGTCGGGCTCCGAGCGGGACCGATTCCTGGAACGCGCGCGCTTCTTCTTCGATGATTCGATTCGGCAGCTTACGCAGATGGAGACGCGGACTTCTTGCCGGCCTGTCGTCCTGCTGCTCAACCTCGGCTACAGCCAGGCTTGGTACGACCGCCACCCACTCCCGCCTGCTCGAACCGTCGCCATCGACTCGGTCGACTTCGGAGAGCCTACTGTCTTCGTCCCGCAGAAGGCCAGGGTGAAGAGACGCGTCCTACGGCTGGCCATCAGCTTCAGTCTCGTCGCGGTGCTTTCATTGCTCTTCTATTGGCTGGCGCTGAAACTGTGACCCTCGGCCTCCATGACCGCCGCATTCTGCAGGTCGTTCTGAGTTTGGGCGTGGGCGGCACGGAGAAACTGGTGATCGAGCTGACCCGCGCTCTTCGCGAGCACGCGGAGGTCGCGGTCTGCTGTCTGGACGACGCCGGTGCTTGGGCCACTCAGCTGACCGACCTCGGCATCCAGGTCAGTGCCCTCGATCGCCGACCGGGCTTCCACCCATCCTTGGGTGGGAAGGTCGCCTCCCTCGCAAGGCGATTCCGCGCCAACGTCGTTCATTGCCACCACTACTCGCCGTTCGTCTACGGCATGCTCGGCAAGCTCAGGAGGCCCGGACTGCGACTCGTCTACACCGAGCATGGCCGTCTCTCCGATGCGCCACCGAGTCTGAAACGCCGCGCTGCCAACCTCGTGCTCGGGCGACTACCCGGTAGCTTCTTCGCCGTGTCCCACGACCTCCGCCTCCACATGATCCAATCGGGCTTCCCTGATCACCGCGTCGGCGTGATCCACAACGGGATTGCTCTCGGCACCCGTCCGACTCCTGAAGAACGAGTCGCGGCCCGCCGCCAACTTCGGCTCGAGGGCGAGGAGATCGTCGTCGGCACCATCGCCCGCCTGGACCCGGTGAAGGACCTCGGGACGCTGGTCCGTGCCTTCCGCGAGATCGCCGGCTCCAATCCGATGACCCGACTCGTCATCATCGGCGATGGCCCCGAGCGCGGCAGGCTCGAGCAGGTCGTCGGCGAGTGCGACCTGCACTCCTCGGTGACCTTCACCGGTCACCGGAATGACGCTCGCGCTCTCCTTCCAGCACTGGACATCTACGCAAACTCCTCCGTCACCGAAGGCATCTCGGTGACTATTCTGGAAGCGATGGCGGCCTGCCTGCCGGTGGTCGCGAGCCGAGTCGGAGGCAACGCCGAAGTGGTGGCTGAGGGGCAGACGGGTCTGCTGACCCCCGCTCGCGATCCGCGATCCCTGGCCGCCACCTTGCACCCACTTCTCCGTGACGATCGGCGCAGAGTCTCCCTGGGCGCGGCCGGACGGAAACGAGTCGAGTCCTCGTTCTCCCTCGAGACCATGGTCGCCAGGTACTGGGATTGCTACAAACGCCGCTCATGAGACGCTCAGAGTTGACCGTCTGCCGCGCCGGCAGAGGCTTCCACCACGAAGCAGAAGGGAACGGCCAACCAGCTTCAGCCAGCCACATCCCGCTCCAGTCGGCAAGTGGGAACTGTTGGCGAAGTGTGAGCTCGCTGGCGAGAGGGCAGCGGCGGCACTACTTACGGCACGAAGCGAGCATCAAGCCGGTGAAGACCTTGCGATGGTCCATGAACCGCTTGATGCCGGCGATGTCCTCCGTAGGCTCGAATCCGACGGTCGCCAAGAGGTCTCGGACCTCGCGTCTGGTGTAGTACCGTACGTGGCTCCTCTCCAGATACCTCCGGCCCCGGTCTTGAAGCCAGATGGCGAACGAGACGTCACGGGCTGAATCCAACAGAACGAATCTGCCGCCCGGCTTCAGCACGCGCTTGATCTCACTAAGCGCGGCGATCGGGTTTTGGTAGTGGTGGAAGGAACAGGTGCACAGGACCGCGTCGAAGTGGTCGTCCGGGTAAGGTATCGACTCGGCGTTGGCGACTCGGAATTCGAGGTTCTCGAGCTCCGGAGCCTGGCTGCGGGCTTTCTCGATCATCTTGGGTGAGATATCGATCCCGCAAGAGATCCGGCACCGTGGCGCCACCTCACGGACGGCCCAACCCGTTCCGCATCCCACGTCCAAGAAGGCTCCCCCGGCCTTCAGGTCGAGCTTGGAGATGGACTTGGCTTGGTAGAACTGCAGCCACGGAGAGATCCGATCCTCGCCGTAGGAGTCAGCCCAGTCGTCAAATCGAGCAGCTGCCAGTTCAGCGTGTCTTTCTTCTTCCGACATATTCTCCTCATCCGCTCGGGATCCGAGCTCCACTTGACCTCACGTTCGTCTAGGCTTCGCTACCTAGCGACAGCGAGGACTTCTCTCTCGACTCCCCGGCCAGCTGAGCTGGCTGATGATCCGTCACGCTTGCCGCGGGCTCCTCGTCCGTAGCCGAGGGCCCGCGCGCGTAGAGTATCCAGCCGGCGATGCCGTAGGGAAGCGTACCCGCGAGCCACATCCAGCCCAGCGCGACGGCGTCGCCGGCTTGCAGAGCGATCGGGGCACCCAGCAATGCGAAGGCGCCCTCGCGAAGCCCCAGACCGTTGATCGTCACTGGCACGAGCGTGACCAGGGTGACGACGGGTACGATCAGCGCGAACTCCCACATCACCACTCGTGCGTCCAAGGCCGCCGCAAGCGCCATGAACTGAAGCACGATCGCGAGCTGCAGTAGGAGCGAGAGAGCGATCGCCCCCAGCAGCAGAGTGCCGCGCCCCCGATACGCGCCCAAGGTCGAAGCGACGAGATCGGCCTTGCTCCGGTAACGACGGAGCCACGGTTTCGATTCGATCCACCGACTCAACCTGCGGGCGAGGCGGAACGCCACCAGCCAGCCGCACCAGCCCGCTCCGGCGATGACCACCGGGACGAGCCAGACGGTGGGCAGCAAGCTGCGAATCGTCGGACTGAGGAGGGCGCAAGCGAGCGCCAGCAGTGACAGCGAGAAGACTCCGACCGCGCGATCGAGGGTCACGACAGCCAGACTCCCCAACGCGGACTGGCCCGGCCTCTTGAGCCAGATACTCCTGGCGATGTCTCCGCCGATGGTCGAAGGCAGGATCTGGTTGAAGCAGATCCCCACCAGCACGGCGGCGGTGACTCTGCGCACGGGAATTCGGATGCCCTGCGCCTTCATCAACAACCGCCATCGCAGAGCGGTGATCACGATGCCGAGCAACGGCAGCGTGAAGGCGACAACCAGAAACGGCCAGTTTCCGACTGCCCGCTCCAAGGCGCCCGTGATCTCCGAGAAGGCGATCCTCCTCAGGAGAAACGCAAGGAGGATCAGGCTTGCGGCGAGGCGAAAAAGCGCCGATCCCCTGCCACGGGCTCGTCCGCCCGCCACGCCAGCTCGCTCTCCGCCCTGCAAGTCCCCTCCCGCTCTGGTGTCATCCGTCGAGTCGGAGGCCGACTTCTCACTGGCTTTGGGCGGCAGCCACTTCACCCTGATTCCGACGGTTTCCGGCCCGCGATGCTGAAGCAGCTGAAGCGTAACCCCAGGAAGAACCAGCCTATTTGCACTACGAATCGCGAGAGGGCCGAAGGCCTCTCGAAGCGATGGGCCTTGTCGGGCCGAAAACCGAAAAGGCGCGATAGAGACTTCAGGCATCGGCTCGCGACGCGGGCGAGCACGGAGCCTTCGAAAGTCGTCTCGATCTGTTCATACTCCGGGAGGCAGGCGGCATACAAGTAGTCCTTCAGGCGCAGCGGGCCGAAGGCGCCCGTGTAGTCGAGACCGTGCTTGTCGAACCAACCGAGGACCTCACCCACGGTGTGAAGCGATTCGTGGGGGATGCTGAATTGATCGTAGAGGACGGCGTCGCTGTCGTCGTGGGCGCGCAGCTTCAACTTACGGGCCGTAAGCGGAAAAAGACGCTTGCCCCAGCGGTAGCGCTTCTCGACGTCGTCGCCTGCGATGCGATTGATGAGCCGCTGCCGAATGCGGTGAAGGAACCGGCTGTACAGGCTGTAGACGCTGACGATGACAACGCCCCCTGGCTTGCACACGCGCACCATGTGGTCGAAGCCTCGCACGGGATCGGGGGTGTGATGGAGGACCCCGTAGGAGTAGACGAGATCGTAAGTACTGTCTGGCAGATCCATCTCGAGGACGGACATCTGTCGAAAGTCGATCCTGTCCGAGAGCTCGTACTCCGCCGCGTAGGACCTGGCCTGCTCGATGGAGGGTCGCGACAGATCGATGGCGGTCAGCTGAGTCCCTTGCGACGCGTACCAACAAGTGAACTCGCCCGTGCCGCAACCGCAATCGAGGATGTTCGCACCCGTGTATTCCGCCTCGGGGATTCCCAGGAGCCGCATCTTTAGATACATCTCTTCCGCGGCCTTGCGGAACTTGTCCGTGTAAGCCGGAAAAGGATGCGATTCGTACATCGCGACGACTCTGCTTTGGATATCGGCCTGTGATGCTTGAGTTGCCATGTTCCTCCCTTTCCTCGCTACTGTTCGACCTGCGCGCCTTCCAACCAGCGCAGGTCGCGCTCGACGGGCTGCGGAGAGGGCACTAGAAAACTCCCCACGGCAAGGTAGTCGAGACCGTGCTTGTCGAACCAACCGAGGACCTCACCCACGGTGTGAAGCGATTCGTGGGGGATGCTGAATTGA
>CALZKB010000079.1 GCA_945787575.1 Thermoanaerobaculia bacterium
GGAGGAGGAGGCGATCGCCGCCATCAAAGAGGCGATCGAGAAATCCTACGGCAAACGGGGTCCGACCCTCGTCGAGCAGAACCACCGGGCGGTCGATCAGGCGCTGGCGAACCTCCACAAGGTGGCGCTGCCCTCCGAGGTGACCGCTACCCGCGGGCGACCGCCGATCGTCGCCGCCGAGGCGCCCGACTTCGTGCAGCGGGTGACGGCGGTTCTGATGGCGCAAAAGGGCGACCTGCTGCCGGTCAGTGCCTTTCCGCCCGACGGGACGTTCGCTACCGGCACGGCGCAGTGGGAGAAGCGTGCCATCGCCGCCGAGATCCCGATCTGGGACACCGAGGTCTGCATCCAGTGCAATCAGTGCACTCTCGTCTGCCCTCACGCCGCGATCCGCGCCAAGGTCTACGACGAGGAAGCACTGGCGGGAGCACCGGAGGGCTTTCGGTCCACCGCGTACCGGGCCCCCGATCTACGGGGTCTCGAGTACACCTTGCAGGTCGCGGCCGAAGACTGCACCGGCTGCCGCCTGTGCGTCGAGGTCTGCCCGGCCAAAGACAAGGCCAACCCCAGGCACAAGGCGATCAACATGGAGCCGCTGGCGCCGCTGCGCGAGCAGGAGTGCGAGAGCTACGCCTTCTTCCTCGACCTGCCTGAGGTGGACCGCGAACGGATCACCCGGGTGGACGCCAAGGGCTCACAGTTCTTCCAGCCGCTCTTCGAGTACTCGGGGGCGTGCGCCGGCTGCGGCGAAACTCCCTACATCAAGCTCTTGACCCAGCTCTTTGGCGACCGGCTACTGATCGCCAACGCGACCGGCTGTTCGTCGATCTACGGAGGCAACTTGCCGACGACTCCGTACACGACGAATACCGACGGTCGCGGCCCCGCCTGGTCGAACTCGCTGTTCGAGGACAACGCGGAGTTCGGTTTCGGCATGCGGCTGGCGATCGACAGCCACGAGCGCCAGGCGCGTAACCTCCTCCGACGCCTGAGCGGGCCGATCGACACGACGTTGGTGGGCAAGACCCTCGATCTCGAGCCGCGGTCCGACGCCGAGATCGCAACCCAGCGCTCGCACGTGACGCAGATCCGTGAACTGCTCGTCAAGATCGATCATCCGGACGCCCGCAGCCTCGAAGCGGTGGTCGACTACCTCGTGCCGAAGAGCGTCTGGTTGGTCGGCGGTGACGGCTGGGCCTACGACATCGGTTACGGCGGGCTCGATCACGTGCTCTCGACGCGACGCAACGTCAACCTCCTGGTGCTCGACACCGAGGTCTACTCCAACACCGGCGGGCAGCAGTCGAAGGCGACGCCACTCGGTGCAGCGGCCAAGTTCGCCGCCGCCGGCAAGGAGACCGCCAAGAAGGATCTGGGGATGGAGATGATGAGCTACGGCCACGTCTACGTCGCGCAGATCGCTTTCGGCGCCAAGATGAACCAGACGGTGCAGACCCTGCTCGAGGCCGAGGCCTACGAAGGACCCTCACTGGTCATCGCCTACAGTCCGTGTATCGCGCACGGCTACGACCTGTCGCAGAACGTCGATCAGCAGAAGCGACTGGTCACCAGCGGCATTTGGCCGCTCTACCGCTTCGATCCGCGTCGCGGTCCCGCCGGGCAACCACCTCTCGTCCTCGACAGCGCACCCCCGCGGATCAAGGTCAAGGAGGTTCTCGAGAGGGAGGCGCGCTACCGGATGGTCGAGAAGATGGACCCGGCTCGCTACCGGCGGCTGTCGGCCGAGCGTCAACGTCAGACCGAAGAGCGGTTCTCGATCTATCAGCAGCTTGCCGGAATCGTGGTCGGCACCGAATCCGAGGCCGCTGCCTCCGAGCAAGAACCGTAGTGTCCTAGGAGACCGATGATGGATCTGACAACTCGCTATCTGGGGCTCGAGCTGCCCCGGAGCGGCGGCGATCGTCATGCGCTCGCTCTTCGAGGAACAGCTCGAGGCCGAGCAGCTGGCGACCGTGAGTCACTTCGAAGGGATCGAGGACGCTTTCGCCGAAGCCCACACCTACGTACCGGCGGCAAGCGAGTTCGCTCTCGGCCCTGACGAATACCTCGACCAGCTGCTGAGCATTCGAGAAGCCGTCGACCTGCCGATCATCGCTTCGCTCAACGGCGTCGACGGAGGCTACTGGCTGCAGTACGCCCAGCTGATCGCCGAGGCAGGGGCAGACGCCCTCGAGCTCAACGTCTTCGACATCGAGACCGACCCGGATATCAGCGGCGCCCAGATCGAGGAGAGGCTTCTGCAGATGGTCCACCGCCTGCGCTCGCAGCTTCGCATCCCGATCGCGATCAAGCTTTCGCCGTTCTACGCCGCTTTTCTCAACCTCGCGGCGGCGATTCGCGACGAGGGCGCTGACGGCCTGGTGATCTTCAACCGGTTCTTTCAGGCCGATCTGGACATCGAGGAGCTCGAAGTCGAGCGCCAGCTGAGGCTCTCGACGCCCAACGAGCTGCCGTTGCGACTCCGCTGGCTGGCGATTCTGTCGGGCAAGCTCGACGGCCTGTCGCTGGCGGTCACCGGTGGCATCCATACGCCCGAGGACGCGATCAAGGCGCTGATGTGCGGTGCCGACACGGTGCAGGTCGTCTCGGCGCTCATGGTTCAAGGACCGGCGGCACTGGCCGACATTCGGCAGGGCATCGTCGACTGGCTCGAGGAGCACGACTACGACTCCCTGGACCAGCTGCGCGGCTCGATGAACGTGGCGCGCTGCCCGGATCCGAGCATCTACGAGCGCGCCAACTACATCCACCTGCTGCACAGCTTCAGGCGGGCCTGAGGCCGGCTCTAGTAGCTGCGCTTCTTGCCGCGGGCGTTGCGGCGGCTGCCCTTGGGCCTGGAGGGCTTGGCGTAGTTGCCGCCGCCACCAGGAGGCGGTCCGCCTTCGAACGAAGGGCGAGGGCGCGGAGCGCGAGCCTCCGCGGCATTGACCCGCAGGGCGCGTCCGGCCAGCTCGTGGCCGTCGAACTTTTCGATCGCTTCGGTGGCGGCCTCGTCGTCGTGGTACTCGACGAAGGCGAAGCCGCGTGGCCGACCGGTCGCACGATCGGAAGGAAGGAAGATCTCTACAATCGGTCCTACCTGTGAGAAGAGGGCTTCGAGGTCGCTAGGTGAGGTGTCGAAGTTGAGGTTTCCCACGAAGATCTTTGCAGCGATGTCGTCCTTCCTTTCTGTCGTTCGGGTGGAGGAGCCAGCGCACCAGGAAGCGGCCGTCCTCCAATCAAACATGATGTCACACTCTTTTCCCGCGTTGGCGACCGATCGCTCTCGCCGCGGGAAGGAAGAGCCGGTCACCTTCGAAGAGTCGACGTGGAGTGGGAGCTCAGGGGACGGTCGTCGACCAAGCGGAAGTATCGCCGGTCTCGAAGTCGTCGCTGAAGATCGTGCTGCTCCCTTGCGGCGGCAGTGCCTGGATCTCGGCCTGGGTGAGTGCTCGATCGTAGATCCGGACCTCGTCCAGCAGTCCGTCCCACGGCTTCGCGGTCGGGTTGGGAGGGTTGCCGCCAACCCAGACCGCAACTGTCGGATCAAGGTCGAGGGTGCCGCTCTTCGCGCTACCGCCGACCACGACTCCGTCCTTGTACAGGCGCATTTCCGTGCCATCGTAGACTGCCGCCGCGTGGATCCACTCGTCTTCGGTCAGATCACCACTGGTGGCGATCAGGGTGGTCGTGTTGCCGCCGGCCTTGAGCCGAAAACGCAGCCGGGTCTCCGCTCCACTGGCGATGGTACTCAGCATGAAGTAGTGATCTTGCTCCGCGGTGCCGGTCGCTTTCGAGAGGATTCGGCAGTCGCGGGAGCTGCAGTTGGCGAGATCGGCGGCGCGAATCCAGGCGGCGAGGGTGATCCCGCCCGAGTCGACGTCGAACGCTCCGGCATCGACATGGTCGTCGAGGCCGTCGAAGCTCAGGCCTCCTCCGGCCCAGACAGGACCGTTGACGAGGACGCCGTGGTTCCCGTTGCCCGAAGCATCGGTGGTGACCGTCCCGATCTCCTCCTCGAACGGCCAGTACGCGAGCAGGCCGGCGGGAGGTGTGAGAGTCGAGTACTCGAACTCCCGCTGAGAGCCGGGAAGGATGACGTTGCCGGCGAGGTCCTCCACGACGTTGACGGAGAGGGTGTAGGTCACTTCAGCAGTCAGCGGCGACGTGCTCAAGTCGACGACCTGGTCGTTCGCCAACAGTTCGGCGGCGGCGACGGTCACGCCGTCCGAGAGCGAGTAGTTGAGGATGTCCTCGGCCGACGCCGCCTCGACCGGTTCGTCGAATTCGACGAGCACCCGAGTGGGGTCGCCGGCAGCCAGCACCGAGCGGATCTGCGGCGCCTCTCCGTCGTCGCCGCCGCCGTCGATCGCGAGGTTCTCGTAGATCACGAGGCTGCGCTGGGTCCAGCCGACCGAGATGACGTCGAGGTCGCCGTCCCGGTCCATGTCGACGAGCTGGGTGCCGTCGTGGTGATCGATCTGCGAGCTGTCGCCCGGGTCGACGACGTGAGTGACCCACAGCGCGCCGCTGCCGTCGTTCGCGTAGATCGACACCTCGCCACTGCCCTGATGGGCACCGCCGACGACGTCGAGATCGCCGTCGCCGTCGATGTCCGCGATGTCGACGCTGAAGTAGTCGAAGTCGGTAGCGATCTCGTGCTCGACCCAGATCGAGCCATTCGAGCGGCTCTCGCCCCAGACGAGACGGGTGCCGAACTCCACCCCGATGACGACGTCGAGGTCGGTGTCGCCGTCGAGGTCGCCGAGGACGACACGGTCGGGAACGCCGCCGGTAAGCGTCACGCCCGGCTGGGTCGAGAACGCTCCACCCGACTCCTGTCTCAGCCACCGGTCTCCGAGGTGGATGTCGACGTCGCCGTCACCGTCTAGATCACCGGTCGGAACCGCCTCTTTGTTGGTGGCCGCGCTGATCGTCGCTAGCGGCCAGGAGGCGGTCGTCGGGTCGCCGGGAACGCTGAACATCGCGGTGCCGGTAGCGCCGTTGTGCCAGGAGAGTACCACTTCGATCTGACCACCAGCGATCACCTGGTCGACGCTCGTTCCCTGCAGGAAGTCGCCGCCGAGCGGCGGATGGGTAATGCCGCGAATGGTGAAATCGCCCGCGCCGTCGTTCTCCGCCCAGCTGAAATCCTCGCCGCTGACCCGACCGTCGGTGCCGAGGATGTCGAGATCGCCGTCGCCGTCGAAGTCGTGAACGGCCGCCATGTTGTCGAGGGGGGGTCCGATCGCCCTCCGCATCCAGCTACCGTCGAGCGCCCCGGGGTTGGAGTACCACCAGCCCCCGACGATCAGGTCCGGGCGGTTGTCGCCGTCGAGATCCCCGCCGTCCACGAACACGGAGTTCCACGGCAGGTCGGTCTCGATGATGTGGCGCCGCCAGAAATCGAGCGGCAGGGGGCCGCTCTGGTTCTCCCAGAGTTCGACCACCGCCGAGTTGGGGGCGCCTTCGCTCCAGTTCGCTCCGAAGATGTCGAGATCCCCATCGCCCCCTACGTCGCCGACTCGAATGTTGTGCGACCCGGTCTCGGAGACGATCACCTGACTCCAGGCGAGACCGTCGCCCTCGTTGAGCCAAACCGCCACTTCGTCGGGATTCGAGGACTGGTGCATCTCCGCCGTTACCAGATCGAGGTCGCCATCGTCGTCCATGTCGGCGGCTTTGAACGTATGGAAGAACGATGCGGTCGGGGCGATTACGTGCTCGGTCCAGGGGCCGTCGACCGGGTCGGAGGCCTCGTACCAGGAGAAGCGCCCGGAGCTTTCCGACGGAGCGAGCACGACGTCGAGATCGGCGTCGTCGTCAATATGCGCCATCAGCACACCGACGTCGCTCGGCCAGTTCGGATCGATCGTGTGGTCGGTCCAGCTGGTCGGGGTGAGCTGCTCGCTCCAGAAGCCGTTCTGCGCGACGTCGAGGTCGAGATCGCCGTCGAGATCTCCCAGCCCGATCCCCTCGCCGCTGGCGACGGTGATCGTCACCTGGCTCCAGGAGGTTGGGCTGTCTTGCCGCCAGAGGAAGGTGCCGCCGCCGGTCTTGCGCCGGGACACGACGTCGAGATCTCCGTCGTCGTCGACATCTCCGACCTCGACGTCGTGGTTGTTGGCGCCTGCCGATCCGATCGTGTGCTCGAGCCAGTCGGCGGTGCGCGGATCGCCGCCAGGCAAGGGGTTCTCGTACCACTTCAGCGCGGCGGCGTCGGGGATGACTAGGTCGAGGTCGCCATCGGCGTCGAGGTCCGCCGCCTGCATGTCGGTCGTCCAGGAGCCGGACGGACGAATTGCGTGCTTGGTCCACAGCGGGTACTCGTACCAGAACATCCCGCCCCCCGAGGAGCTCGCGACGACGGCGTCGAGGAAGCCGTCGTCGTCGATATCGCCGAGGGTCTTGCAGTGGGGGTCGTCCGGATTGTCGGCGTCGACGACGACGGTCTCGAAAGTGAGGGGTTGACCGCCCGCGTCCGTGGCGAACAGGCAGACGCCGATCGCCACGCAGAGATGAGATCGCACCAATCTCACCCCCCTTGTCTACCGAGCGGCGGCGGTCCGCGCAGTGAGAAGCGTCGCTCCGGATTTGTGAGAGGAGTCACAGACCGCATGGGTCACGGGACCTCTGCCGGGCTGCTAGGGCGCAGCCCTGACCAGCCTCACCTCTTCGAGCAGCACGCCCAGCGGACGCCCCTTCTCGTCGGGCTGCGAGGGGCGATCCGACCTCAGCAAGTAGAGCCTGCGGGTGCCCGGAGCCAGCCAGTCGAGCCAGATGGTGGTGCCCTCGCAGTCGAGCGTGTGGGTGGTCTCCTCGGTGCCGTTCTCGACCGAGAGCGCGGCAGGCGGCTGCGCGGGGGGAACGGTGCAGCTGACCGAGAGCTGCGCTCGACGGCTGTCGGAGTGGGGGTTTTGGACGAGGATGCCGGCCGGGCGCGTGCCGTAGGTCCACCCGTCATGCCAGCCGCCCACCAAGATGGTCCCCTCGTCGTCCAGTTCGACCGGCTCGTGCACGCCGCCTCTCAAGATCGCGCCGACGAACTCCTCGCGTTCGACCGTGCCCTCGCCTGCGGCCAGCTCTTCGAGCGTCCGCGACAGATCTTCGAAGCTCGGCGACGGCGCCCCGATCCGCCCTCTGGAGCTCTTGGGCTGGGGCGGCGAGCTCAAGCGCACCCCTCTCAGGGTCCCCTCGAGGTCTCGGAACCCCCGGTCGGTCCAGACGATGAGCAGCCTCGTGGCGCCGGGTTTCAAGGACGCCAGCTTGACGATCTTGCTTGTCGGCTCCTCGAAGACGAGCTCGCGGGTCCGGTTGCCGTTCTCGACGTAAACCGTCACCGGAAACTCCGGTTGGCCGTCGCCTCGATCGGCCGTCGGGTCCACCACGCGCCCGTCCGAGGACGATCCACCGTCCGGCCTTTCGGCCGGAGGAGCCGTCACGGGCAGGCCGCCGAAGTCGAGGCCGAGCTCCGGACGATGGGGACGAAAGCCTCGATTCCTGATGATCACACCGGCCGGCTGGCGTCCAGCGGTCCAGTCATCGGGGTACAGCCTGACGGCGTACATGTCCTTGGAGCCCAACGGTCTGGCCTTCGAGGCCGGCGACTCGAAAAGGCCGGTGGCCAGACTCCGTCGGCGCTTCGGATCCCTCTCGAAGCGCAGCTCGTGCAGACCCCTGGCTACCAGGCCGGCGTCGACGCATTGTTCGTCGGTTCTCTTGAAGACGACCGTGTCCAGAGCCGTCTTGACGACATTCGAGCTTCGCGGATCGTAAGCCCCGAAGCTCACCACGCTGAAAGGCGCTCGATTCCGAAAACGGCGGTATTCGGCGTAGTTGACGCCCGGACCGTTCAGCTGTTCGGGGCGGAGAGGGATCAGATATTCGACCCCTATCTGGTTCAGTACATGGCAGTTGTGCCAGACCCTCGGATTCGTATCGTGCTCGCCGCGCGTCCAGGTCGCGAATCGGTCGTGAGGGAAGATGATGAGCCCACGAGGCAGCACCGGTCGATATCCCAGACCCACGGTCCTCTCGTAAAGATCGTTGTCCGTCAACCAGCGTTCCGCCTCGTATCGCGCGTCGCCCCACAGCATGAGATCGACGGAGAGACCCCTGAGCACGGCGTAGGCGATGACTAGACCGGCAACGGCCGTGCGCAGCTCGAACAGAGGGCGGGTGGCGTCCACGAGTGCGCCGAGCGACTTTCCGGCAAAGAGACCGAGGATCAAGGTGACGGGGAGATAGTGCCGGTCATAGTTGAAGCCGGTGGCCAGAATGAACCCCACGTAATAGGAGGCTGGAAAGAGCAAGAGCTGCAGCAGAGACTTGTTTCGGCTCGGCCTGGCGAACGCTTGTACGAGCCCCGCCGTCACTGCGATCAGCACCGGGAGGCCGAGGCTGAATGCCAGGTTGCCGAGCGTGATTCGGGCGAGGCTCGAGAGCGCCGCTCCGTGGGCCCGATAGGCGTCGTACGACCTAGAGGTGACCGCGTCGATGTGGGACCGAAGCTCGTCGCTTCCCCAGAGCTCTCCAAACACGAGAAAAAGCGTCGCGAGGGTCGCGCCCGCCGCCTCGAGAATGCGGCGGTCGAAGAGAGCTCGCCAAAACGACCTCTCGTCGATCGGCTGGTTCCGTCGAAGATCGAGCACGAGCGCGAAAGGCGCGAGAAAGTACAAGGCGTACGCCTGGGACTTGGTCGTTATGGCCAGGGTGCCGCAGACAGCGAATAGGACGTAGTCGTGCCACCGCCGGCTCTCCAGGCATCGGAGAAAGAAATAGACGGAGAGGGCGAACCAGAAGACATAGGGGACGTCCAGGTTCGCGGTCTTCGAATAGAAGACATAGTTGGTGCCGAAGGCGAAGCTCGCGACGGCCAGCAGAGAGGCTTTGCGGTCGAGCACGCGACGAGCGGCGAGATAGAAGACGACCAGGGTGAGACAAGCGAGAACTACCGTCAGCGATCTCGCGGCCAGCATCTGGGTGTTGAGCAGGTCGAGTCCGAGCATCTCCGAGAGTCCCCGACGGCTCGCCGCTCTCGTTGCCTGGAGGACGGGGGTGAGCAGGCGCCGGTGAGTCGGCGGGTACAGCTCATCCCACGAGCCCGGGGATACGACCTGCCGCGGCAGAACCTCGTCGAACGCCCACGTATAGGGCTCGGCAAACGGCAAGCCCCACCAGATGGGAAAGACGAAGACGGCCGCCGCCAACAGTACGGTGATCAACAAGAGGCGTCGGGCGCCCGTTCTTGAGAGATCGGGGCTGGTGTCGGCGGTGGAGGTCATGCGCTCGCCGTAGATCTTCTCGAGACGAGAAACTTAACAGATGTGGGAACCGGAGCAACGGGCTGCCCGCAGGGCAGGGGGTGACTGGAGGCCGCTCGACAGGTGCTGCTAAGCTGGCTGGCGTTTCTTGGCAGGCATCCGGACGACGCCAGATCATGGATATTGCCGTGGTCATTCCCGCCTTCAACGAGGCGGGATCGATCTTCGAGGTTGCTTCGGCAGTGGCCGAGCGGGGCTACGACGCCATCGTCGTCGACGACGGCTCGACGGATGCCACTTTCGCGGAGGCAAGCTCGGCGGGCTCCAAAGTCTTGCGTCACCGGACGAACCGCGGTTATGGGGCGGCCCTGACGACCGGCTCCGAATGGGCAGTTCTCGGGGGCTACGATGTGATCGTTCACTTTGACGCCGACGGACAGCACGACCCCGACGAGATCGCGGCGATCGTCGAGCCGATCGCGAACGGTACCGCCGACGTGACGATGGGATCTCGGTTCCTGGGTCGAGGAGAGGACATTCCGGCCTTGCGCAAGGTCCTACTCAAAGTGGCCGTCGTCTTCACCCGAGCCGTGTCCGGGGTCAAGCTCAGCGATGCTCACAACGGACTGCGCGGGTTCTCGAGGGCCGCTATGAGAAAGCTCGACTGCCGAGAGGACGGAATGGCCTACGCGTCCGAAGTGGTCGATCGAATCGGCAAGCTCGGCCTGCGTTACCGGGAAGTGCCGGTTACGGTGAGCTACAGCGCGTACTCGATGGGCAAGGGGGAGGGGAACGTGGCCAAGATGAGATTGGGACTTCGAGTCCTGTGGACGAAGTTGACACATTAGGAGCTCGAGATGATCGCTAGGTTCGTAACCCTCGTCGTGGCTTTGTTCCTTCTGGGCAGACTCGGTGTGCGCTACAAGCGCGGGGAGCTTTCACTGCGAAGGTCGCTTTTCTGGGCCGGCCCCTGGATAGTGCTCACGATCGTGATGTTGTCCCCGGATCTGGTGGACACCCTCGCCACGCGTGCGGGCGTCGAAACCGCAACCGGGATCGACTTCATGGCCTACATCGCCGTGGGGGTGGCCTTCTACATTCTCTATCGGCTCTTCATACGCCTCGATCGCATCGAGAGAGACCTCACGAAGCTCGTCCGCCATCTGGCGCTGATCGAAGCCCCGGGCCCATCCGACGACTAGGTCTCTACCCAGTGGCGATCATCACCACCCGTTGCGAAGTCTGCGGCCGCGAGACCGAGCACGTCGAGGTGTACGAGAAGTGGGGCTTCTCGATCCTCGAATGTCGTGCGTGCGGGCTCGGCAGCACTCGGGTGGAGGCGAGCTTCTCCAGTGAGGAGCTCTACGATCGGGACTACTACCAGGGAGGGCGGCGTGACGGCTATGCCGACTACGCGATCAGCGAGCAGGTCCTCAAGCACGAGTTCAGGAGAACTTTGGCCAGACTGCGAAGGGTCGGACCGGCACACGGCCGGCTGCTCGAGGTCGGCTGCGCCTTCGGGTTCTTCCTCGAAGAGGCGCAGCTGTACTACGAGTGTCAGGGGATAGAGTTGTCCGAGGTCGCCGTGCGAGAGTGCCGTGCCCGCGGCCTCACGGTTCACCAGGGAGAGGTGGAGACGGAGATCCTCCAACGGCTCGGGACGATGGATGCGGTCGCCATGTTGGACTGCGTCGAGCACCTGGCGAATCCGGCCGAGGTGCTCAAACGGCTGGCCGCGGCGCTGCGCCCGGGCGGCAGCCTGATCCTCACGACCGGCGATTGGTCGTCGCTGCCCGCGCGACTTCTGGGACGGCGCTGGCGGCTGATGACGCCCCCGCAGCACCTGTTCTTCTTTTCGCGCAGCAACTTGAGCCAGCTTCTGGAACGGCGAGGCCTGGAGGTGGTCGAGCACAGCCGACCGTGGAAGTGGGTGCCACTGGGCCTGATCGCCTACCAGCTGAGCCGTCGCCTGGGATTGCGCAAGCCGGTACCCGAAGGGCTCCACTCGATGGGGATGCCCGTCAACCTGCTCGACACGATCCTGGTCGTGGCCCGAAAGCCTTGAGCCACCGCGCGAGCGCGACCAGGTGGAGGACCGGCACGATTCCGACCGCCGGGTCGGCGATGGCTACGGCCCCGGGGCAAGAGGCATAATGCCCCGGTGAGCGAGCCAGCCGATCAGCCTCGCGTCGTAGCCGTTTCGCTCGTCGTATTGGCGGCGGTGGCGATTGCCGCCGCACTCGCCTACACGAGGGCTGTGATGGTGCCGTTCGTGCTCGCGCTCTTCATCACCTACCTCGTGATGCCGCTGGTCGAGTTTCTGCGCCTCCGTGCACGGATGCCTCGAGTGCTGTCGGTCTTGATCGCCCTCGCCGGCACCGTAGCGCTCCTGACTCTGTTGGGCATGCTGATCACGAAATCCACTGGACAGCTGCTCGAGTCGGCGGACATCTACCAGCGAGAGCTCGCCGCCCTCGCCGCGCGACTGTTCTCGGTGCTGGACCGGTTCGGGCTCGAGCTCGGCCAGCGTCCGCTGATCGAGGCGATTCGGCAACTGCCGATCCTCTCGATGCTCCGCTCGACCATCGGTACCATCGTCGATCTGGTGTCGACGGGCGCGCTGGTCGTCGTCTTCGTGATCTACCTGTTGCTCAGCCGTCGGCCGCCGGAGCTGCAGCAAGGTGTCTACGCCGAGATCAACGCGAAGATCCGCAAGTACCTCGTCGCCAAGTTCGTCATCTCGGCGACCACGGGTGCGATCGTCGGCTCGATTCTCGCTCTCTTCGGTCTCGAGCTGGCGCTCGTCTTCGGGGTCATGGCCTTCCTTCTCAACTTCATCCCCTCGGTCGGCTCGGTGGTCGCGACGCTGCTGCCGATTCCGATTGCGATCCTCCAGTTCGACAGTCCGTGGACGATCGCGGCGATCGTATTGATTCCCGGAGTCATCCAGTTGACCATCGGTAACGGCATCGAGCCGGTGTTGATGGGCGAGGGGCTGGACCTCCATCCGATCGCCGTCCTCCTCGCTTTGATCTTCTGGGGGCTGCTCTGGGGACCGGTGGGCATGCTGCTCGCGGCGCCGATGACCGCCGTTCTGCGCATTATCCTAGAGCGCGGGGAGACGACTCGGCCGATCGCGGATGTCTTGGCGGGCCGCCTACCGGCGAGCTTCTAGGCGGATGACGAAGGACTTGGGCTCGAGGCGCATCTAACAACTGAGAACGCACTTTCGCGGTGCGGTGAGCCTATGAACGATAGTCGAACAGAAAGGGCGCTGATTCGGGGGATGATCGACGGCGACGAGGAGGCTTTCGAGCAGTTCGCCGACTTGTACATCCCGGTGATCTATCGCTTCGCTTCCTATCGACTGCGCGGTGAGCGGGAGCTGGTCAACGAGATCGTGCAAGCGACCCTCGCCAAGGTGATCGCCAAGCTGGCCACCTTCCGCGGCGACGCGGCACTCTCGACCTGGCTCTGTGCGGTCTGCCGCAACGAGATCGCGGGTCATTTCAGAAAAGAGCGCCGTGCCGGCGTCGAAGTCGACTTCCAGGGGGTGGAGGAGGCGGCGCCGGAGGTGTTGGGGGACCGGCGTCCGGAGAGTCCGGAGACCGGACTGCTCCGCGACGAGACGGCGAGGTTGGTGCACTTGGCCCTCGATTCTCTACCGGCTCACTACGGCCAGGCCTTGCAGTGGAAGTACCTCGAGAACTTGAGTGTGAGGGAGATCGCGTCCCGATTGAGGCTGGGCCTCAAGGCGGCCGAGTCGTTGCTGACCCGGGCGCGTGAGGCGTTCCGACGAGAGTACGCAACACGGACGGCGCCGATGGCGGCGTCGGTCCAACCGGCACCGTTTCCGAAGGTCCGAATGGGAATGAAACCATGAGTCAGCTCGACAGAACCCCGGATTCCGAGACCGACGCCGAAGTTCGTCGTCTCCTCGAGCGCGCCGGACCTCGGCCCGAGGTTCCCGCCGAAGACATGGAGCGCTTCAAGGCTGCCGCCAGGGAGGCCTGGCGGGCGTTGCCCCGGCCGACTCCCGAAGCGAGCGGGTCTCGCCACCTCGGGCTGTGGGCCGTGGCCGCGACTCTCCTGCTCGCTTTGAGCGTGGCGTGGCTCTGGAAGGCCCAGTCCCGGTCCGGCTCCCTCACCGCGGTGGCGAATGTCGATCGCCTGATCGGAGAAGTCGCCGTGGGGAGTGGCGGCGAGCCGCTCGCTCTGGATTCCGAGCTAGGCGCCGGAAGCTGGTTGGAGACCGGAGACGGTCCCTCGCGGGCGGCGATCCGGCTCGCCGGGGGACATTCGCTGCGAATCGATCGCGCCACTCGGTTGCAGCTCGTGTCGGAACACCGCATTCGACTCGAGCGCGGTGCCGTCTATCTAGACTCCGGTCTCGGTGGCTCCGGATCGGTCGACGTGGTGACGCCTTTCGGCGTGGTCAGCGACGTGGGAACGCAGTTCGAAGTGCGTTCCGACGGCGACGCCTTTCGAGGGCGGGTCCGGGTTCGCGAGGGTGCGGTGTCGTGGGTCAACGACGCCAAAACGTGGACCGCGGAAGCCGGCGAGCAGCTGGTGCTCGCCCACGATGGGAGCATCGAACGCTCGGCCATCGCCTCCTCGACCGGTGAGTGGGACTGGGTACAGACGGTGACGCCGACCTTCGACCTCGACGGGGCGCTGCTCGGCGACTTTCTCGATTGGGCCTCGCGGGAGGCGGGCTGGCGCGTCGAGTTCGCCGACCCGGAGCTCGCCCAATCGGCGCCGGCTGTGGTCTTGAGCGGCAGCATCGAAAGGCTGACGCCACGCGAGGCGGTCGAGGTCGTGATCCCGGCCAGCGGTCTGCATTGGGTGGAGAGTGACGGGGTCCTTCTCCTATCGGAGGCGTCGCAGTAGCGAAGCCGATGGCGCCGCTCACGGCGGCGCCTACAGTCCGAGCCCGTCTGCTCTGACCGTGGCCGGGGGTCCTGTACCCCCGGTTGCTTCGCTTTGGGCTGATGGTTGCGGCGCGCGTCCTGCCGATTTAGGCGAAGAAGCCCTTTTTCCAGAATGGCCAGCCCGTCCCAACCCCATTCTGGGAACAACGCCTTCTTCGCCTTGACGGTTCGGGAAGGTGCAGCTTCTCCCAAGATCGCCCGAAGCCGGCGGGCTCGAGCCGAGGGCAGACCGGTCGTTCTTCGAGGGCCCTTGGCTGCACAAGATCTGGCCGAGAGGAGAAGGGATCTGCCCCGACCGATCGATCCACCTGCGGCAGAAGCTGGAGCTTCTGAGCCCGTCGAAGCGAAGAAAGAGGCTGTCCGGCGGGGGTAGGGGATCGGCTGGCCAGCCGGAAAGGACCTCTTTCTTCGCCTGAATCTGTCGGACGCGCGATACAACCACCAGCCCGAAACGAACCAACTGGGGTCACAGGACCCCCGGCCAGGGTGGAGTGGCGGGTGGGCTAGAACTCGATCCTGATGCCGATCGAGGGGAGAATGCCAGCCCAATACTCGGTGTTCGGGAGGATCGTTCCCTCCTCTTCGTCGATCTCGAAGTCGAAGCCCGCGACGTTGGCTTGGTCGTAGAGGTTCTGGATGTCGATGAAGAAGAGGACGTCCGCGGCACCCCACTGCCCCCGCCGGCTGGCCCGCAAGTCCAGGCGATGGTAGTCCGCCACTCGTTTGCTGGAACGGCGACCGAGGGTCGGCACGAAGACGACCTCGCCCTCGGCGTCGACCTCCTCCACGAGTGACAGCGGCGTGGTCGGCCAGCCGGTGTGGAATCGCCAGGCCGTATTCACCGTCCACCTCGGACCGATCCGATAGTCGAGGTCCAGGTTGAGCGCGTGCGGCTGATCGAACCGTCTGGGGAACGAGACCCCGTCGATCTCGTCCTCGGTCGTCGCGTAGGTGTAGTTGATCCACCAGCCGAGCTTCGCGCCGTGGCTCCCCCGGACGAAGACCTCGAGGCCTTCGGCGAGACTGCGTCCGGGTGCCACCAGAACCCGATCCGGCTCGACCTCCGGGAAGGTGTTGATCGGCTCGTAGAGGTTTTCGTAACGGGGCAGTGGCTTGTGGACCTCTCGGTGGTAGGCCTCGACCCGGACGGCGACTCCCCGAGCGCCGCCGACCTGCTCGAACAGACGCTCGTAGCCCAGGACGTAATGATCGGAGCGCTCGACGGAGCCGAAGCTCCTCTCGCCATCGGCGACCTGCAGCTCATAAGGGCGCTGACTCTGATTGAAGCGGCCGACCGCCAGCCGCAGCACCCCCTGCTCGCCGACGGCGTAGGCGAAGTTGAGCCGGGGGCTGAACAGATCTTCGCTGGGCAGCGAGTACTGATCCCACCGCAGGCCGAGCTCCAAGGTCAGGGGTCGATCGAACCGGAAGCGATCCGAGAGATAGAAGCCGGTGTCGTCCTCCTCGAAACGGCGCGCGAAGGCGGTGGTATCGATCTCGGCGTTCTTCCGGATCACGGCCAGCGGGTTGTCGAAGTCGAAGAACGCGGTGTAGTCGTACCGCATGTCGAACTCGCGCAGATTCAGGCCCCCCTTCACGTAGTGGCTCGTCCCTACGTTGACGTTCCAGTCCTGCTTGAGGGCCAGGATCTCGAGGTCGCGCAGATCGGTGATATCGAACTGCACGTCCTCTTCGAGCTCGAGACCGCGGCGGTCGCGGCGGATCACGCTCCGCGATGCGGCGGTCTCGACGAAGAGCTTGCGGCCGAGGATCGCTTGATGGGTAAGCCACAAGTAGCTACTGCTGTAGTCCGTGGAGATCTCCTTGACCTCCCCGTCAACGACCTCCGAGATCTCGAGCTCGTCATCGCCGTGGAGCGCGTTCGCTCGAAGGGTGTCGCCGGTCGTGATCTGGAGATCGAGCTTGCCGAAGGCGTCCCAGTATTTCGGGTCCTCGTTACCGAGAAGCTCGCTGGCGAGATCGATGGAACCGCGACGACCCTGGAGCATCCATCGGCCGCGCTCCTCGGCCATCGTCCCTGAGCCGCCCGCCTCCAGGCTCAGGAGGCTCAGGCCGAGCCGGGTTCTTCGCGCTCCCGTCGGGGTGGCGGTAGTCATATCCAAGACTCCGCTCATCCGATCGCCGTGCTTCACCGAAAAGCCCCCGGTGGAGAGATCGACGCTCTCGAGCGTCGCCGGTGGGATGAGGCTGAGTGCGCCGTCGTAGTCCTTGAGATGATAGGTGTCGTAGAGTTCCTGACCGTCGAGCAAGATCTGAGTCTCGTTCGGCCGGCCGCCGCGCACATGAAACTCCGCGCTCACGTCGTTGGATATGACGCCGGGCAGAAGGCTCAGCGATCGGAAGAAATCGCCGCCGAGGTGGGGGAGGGCGAGGATGTCCTCGCGGCTCAAGGCAAGCGGTGCGGCCGGTTCCTCACGAAGCAGCGACAGGCGGCTGGGCGTCACGATCAGCTCTTCCTCGACGATCGGAGCGGGATCCAAGAGAATGAGTATCTCAGTGGTGCCAGCGGGCGGCACCGCGACCTCGTCCTCTCTGGCGACCACGTAGCCTGGGCGCCTGACCTCCAGCTCGTGGCTTCCGGCTGGAAGCTCGAGGCGGAAGCGTCCGCCGTCGTCGGTAGACGCCTCCGAGGCCGCCGCGGGAGCGCGCACCG
>CALZKB010000080.1 GCA_945787575.1 Thermoanaerobaculia bacterium
GCCCGCCGCTCTAGTCGCCCTTCTCGACGAACTCGAGAATCGCCATCTCGGCCGCGTCGCCGCGGCGAGGACCGAGCTTGATGATCCGGGTGTAACCACCCGGGCGCTCGGCGAAGCGTGGAGAGATCTCGTCGAAGAGCTTCTTCACGTCCGTGCGATCGAGCAACCATCGCCGGACCTGGCGGCGCGCGTGAACGGTGTCCTGACGCCCCTTCGTGACCACCTTCTCGGCAATCGGCCGCAGAGCCTTCGCCTTGGCCAAGGTCGTTCGGATCTTTCCGTGACGCACCAGCGAGGTCAGCTGATTGCGGAACATCGCTGTCCGATGGGCCGTCGTTCGGCCGAGCTTCCTTCCGTGAACGATGTGACGCATGACTCGTTTCTCCTAAGCGGAGGCACCGCTCTCCGGCACGTCCATGCCCAACCGAAGACCGTACTCCTCGAGCAGACCCTGGACCTCGTCCAACGACCGCTGACCGAAGTTCTTGGTCTCGAGCATCTCTTTCTCGGTGCGGCGAACGAGATCGCGCAACGTTTCGATTCTCGCGTTCTTGAGGCAGTTCGCCGACCGCGCCGAGAGCGAGAGCTCGTCGATCGTCTTGGCCAGCAGACCTTCGAGCCCCGTCGGCTCCGACGGCTCCTCCACCGGCTGCTCGGCCACCGCATCTTCGGACTCCATGAAGATCGTGAGGTGGTCCTTGAGCAACGTCGAGGCCATCGATAGCGCCTCTTCGGGCGGCACCGTACCGTTGGTCCAGATCTCGAGCACGAGGCGCTCGTAGTCCGTGGCTCGTCCGACGCGCGCCGCCTCCACGCTGTAGTTCACGCGGCGCACCGGAGAGTGCGACGAGTCGAGCGGAATCCAGCCGATTCCCATGCTCTCGTCGAAGTTCTGCTCGGCACTCACGTAGCCACGGCCGTTCTTGACCTGCGCCTGCAGCTTGAGGTGTCCCTCTTCGTTGACCGTTGCGATCGGCGCGTCATCGTCGCAGACTTCTACCTGCGCGTCGCATAGCAGCTGGCCGGCCGTCACCTTACCGGGCCCTTCGAGGTCGAGTGTGACCACCCTGGCGTCCTCGGAGTGCAACCGGATCGGAATCTGCTTGAGGTTGAGGGTGAGCTCGGTCATGTCCTGGACGACACCCGGGATCGACGAGAACTCGTGCAGCACGCCCTCGATCTGGACGGCGGTGATCGCGGCGCCCTCGATCGAAGAGAGGAGGCATCGCCGAAGAGCGTTGCCGACCGTGGTGGCGAAGCCCTGCTCGAACGGCTGGGCCGAAAAACGCCCGTAAGTGGGAGACAAGCTGTCCCGATCCACTTCCACGCGCTGGGGACGTTGAAAACCCTTCCAAAGCATCAGTTACTCCTTATGGTGATTCGGGGCGCCGTCGGCTACCCGTGGGGGTGTCTAACGGCTATAGAGCTCGACGATCAGCTGCTCCTCGATGGGCAGCTTCACGTCGTCTCTAGTCGGTAGGTTGTTGACCTTGCCGACGAAGTTCTCGACATCGAGATCGAGCCACACCGGGATCCCCCGGCCACGGGCCGACTCGATACTCGCTCGGATGAAGTCGTTCTTGCGGCTCTTCTCGCGGACCGAGATCTCCTGTCCGACTCGGAGCTTATACGACGGGATCGTCGTCTTGCGACCGTCGACCTGGATGTGGCCATGGCGCACCAGCTGGCGGGCCTGCGAGCGAGACGACGCAAAGCCCAGGTTGAAGACGACGCTGTCGAGTCTCCGTTCGAGGGTCACGAGAAGGGTCTCGCCGGTCACGCCCTTCGACCGAGCCGCGTTCTTGAAGTAGGTGCGGAACTGCCTCTCGAGCACTCCGTACATCCGCTTGACCTTCTGCTTCTCCCGCAGTTGCGGTCCGTAGCCTTGAGGCCGGCGCCCGCGGCGCTGGCCGTGCTGGCCCGGCGGGTAGGCGCGGCGCTCGATCGCGCACTTCTCCTTGAAGCAGCGATCGCCCTTCAAGAAGAGCTTCATCCGCTCGCGGCGGCAAAGCCGGCATACCGGTCCTGAGTAGCGTGCCATGCTCTATACCCTCCGCCGCTTGGGCGGCCGGCATCCGTTGTGGGGAATGGGTGTGACGTCGCGAATCGACTTCACCTGGAGGCCGCTCGCGGAAAGGGCTCGGACGGCCGACTCACGACCGCCGCCCGCACCCTTGAGCTCGACGTCGAGAGTCCGCATGCCGAGATCCCGCGCCGTCTGAGCCGCGTTCTGAGCCGCCACCTGGGCCGCGAACGGAGTTCCCTTGCGCGAGCCCTTGAAGCCGATCTTTCCCGCCGACGACCAAGCGACGACGTTACCCTCGGGATCGGAGATGGTGATCATCGTATTGTTGAAAGTCGCCTTGATGTGCGCCATGCCGTGCGGCACCAGGCGCTTCTCCTTCTTGCGACGCTCCTTCTTTCCTGACTTTTCTTTCGCCATCTCTTCCCCTACTTCGTGACCTTCTTCTTGCCGGCCACCGCAGTGCGACGACGGCCCTTGCGGCCGCGTGCGTTGGTGTGGGTGCGTTGGCCGCGGACCGGCAGACTCCGGCGATGCCGCACGCCGCGATAGCTGCCGATCTCCATCAGGCGCTTGATGTTCTCCGCAACGATCTTGCGCAGATCACCCTCGACCGCACCGAGATCCTGGACCGCTTCGCGGATCCGGCGGGCCTCGTCCTCGGTCAGATCCTTGACCTTGGTGGTCTCGTCGACGCTCGCCTCCGCGAGGATCGACTTGGACCGGGTTCGCCCTATTCCGTGGATATAGGTCAATCCGATCCAGACCTGCTTGGACGGAGGGAGATCGACTCCTGCAATACGTGCCATCGTTTGGCTACCCCTGACGCTGCTTGTGCTTGGGATTCTCGCAAATCACCCTGACAACGCCGCGGCGCCGGACGATCTTGCACTTCGGACACATCTTCTTCACAGAGGCTCTCACTTTCATCGGCGTAAGCTCCTCTAACTCTTCAGCCTGTAGACGATTCGACCGCGATCGAGATCGTAGGGCGACAGCTCCACCCTGACTTTGTCGCCGGGCAGGATACGGATGAAGAACTTCCGCATCTTCCCGGAAACGTGGGCGAGCACCCGATGACCGTTCTCGAGCTCGACGGTGAACATCGCGTTGGGCAATGGCTCGACGACTGTCGCTTCGACTTCGATTGCGTCTTCTTTTGGCAAAACCACTATCCTCGTTTCGTTTCCTACGCCGCGATGGCGGACTCCGGCCGACCTAGCACTCGCGGTCCTTGTTCCGTCACCGCCACGGAGAACTCAAAGTGGGCGGAGAGCGAACCGTCCGACGTGCGGGCGGTCCAACCGTCGGCGTCGAGCTTCACGCCGGGAAGCCCGGCATTGACCATCGGCTCGATGGCCAGCACCAAGCCCGGCTTCAAGCGAGGCCCGCGACCCGGCCTGCCGAAGTTCGGCACCTGTGGGTCCTCGTGCAAAGCGGACCCGATTCCGTGACCGACGAATTCTCGCACAATTGAGAACCCTTGTGTCTCGACCGTCTTCTGAACGGCATGGCCGATGTCGGAGAGGCGACCTCCAGACTGCACCTGAGCGACCGCCTGGTGGAGAGAATCCCGCGTCACGTCGATCAGCCTGCGAGCTTCGTCGGAGACTCCGCCGACCGCGAAGGTGCGGGCGGCATCGCCGTAGTAACCCTTGTAGATGACGCCGCAGTCCACCCCGATGATGTCGCCCTCTTAGAGCACCTGTTTGCCGGGGATTCCGTGGACGATGACGTCGTTGATCGAGGTACACAGAGTGGCCGGGAACCCTCGATAGTTGAGAAACCCCGGCACGCCGCCGGCGGTGCGGATGATCTCCTCGGCCATGGAATCGAGCTCGCCGGTCGTCACCCCCGGCGCGACCCGCTCGCCAACGGATTCGAGCACGCGATGAACGATGGCGTTGGCTTCGTCCATCAAGTCGATCTCTCCTGCCGCCTTGAGGACCATCAGCCGCCCGCCTCGAGCTCTTTCATGATCGACCGAGTCACGTCCTCGATCGACTGATTGCCGTCGACCGCCCGCAGCATCCCGCGGTCGCGGTAGTAGTCGACGAGCGGAGCGGTGTTCTCCTCGTAGACCTCGAGCCGCTTGCGAATGACCTCTTCGGTGTCGTCGGCGCGCTGGCGGCCGAGGGCACGCCGCACCAGCTCGTCCTTGGCGACGTCGATCTGGATCACACGGTCGAGCTCCTGGCCGGCCGCGTCTAGGATGCCGGCCAGCGTGTCCGCTTGCGACTGGGTCCTCGGATAGCCGTCGAGCAGGTAGCCGTCGGCGGCGTCTGGCTGTGCGAGTCGATCGGTCACGACCTCGGCCATGGTGGCATCGTCGACGAGCTCGCCGGCGTTCAAGATACCCCCGACCCGCTCGCCGAGCGCGCTGCCGGCTTGCACCGCCGCCCGCAGCATGTCGCCCGTGGAGATCGCCGGGATCTCGAGCGCAGCCGCAATCCGGGCCGCTTGAGTGCCCTTCCCGCAGCCGGGAGCGCCGAGCAGCACGATTCGCCTAGCCTCGCCGGCCACGAACCCTCCCGCGCTTGAGCAGGCCGTCGTAGTTGCGCATGACGAGCTGGCTCTCGACCTGCTGGACGAAGTCCATGGCAACGCCGACGACGATGAGCAGCGACGTGCCGCCAAAGTAGAAGTTGATGCCCATGCCCTGGGTGAACCAGTTGGGCAGTCCCGCCTCGAGGGCTTCACCGAAGAAGGGGAGCCCGCCGACCTTGAAGCCGCTCAGCAAGAACTCCGGCAGAACGGTGACGGCCGCGAGGTAGAGAGCACCGACGAGCGTGAGACGGGTCAGGATCCGGTCGATGTACTCGGACGTGCGCCGCCCCGATCGAATGCCGGGGATGAAGCCTCCATACTTGCGCAGGTTCTCCGCGGTATCGGCCGGATTGAAGATGATCGACACGTAGAAGTAGGAGAAGAAGATGATCGCGACAACCGACAGCAGGTAGTGGATTGGCTGCCCGTAGCCCAAATAGAAAGACAGCCGCTGGAGCCACTCCTGCCCCTGAAAGAGGCCGGCGATCGTCGTCGGCAGGATGACGACCGAGCTCGCGAAGATGACCGGGATGACGCCGCCGGTATTGACCCTGAGCGGCAGGTAGGTGTTCTGCCCGCCGTAGATCTTCCGCCCGACGACGCGCTTGGCGTACTGCACGGGGATCCGGCGCTGGCCGCGCTCCATGAAGACGATGAAGGCGGTCACGAAGACCATGACGACAACCAGTATCAGGACGCGCACCAAGCCGAGACTGCCGTTCTGAATGCTCTGGATCGTCGTCAGGATCGCACCCGGCAGCCCGACGACGATGCCCGCGAAGATGATCAGCGAGATGCCGTTGCCGACGCCGCGCTCGCTGATCTGCTCACCGAGCCACATGACGAAGGCACAGCCGGTAGTCAGGGTGAGCACGGTCATGAATCGGAAGCCCCAACCGGGGTCGAGCACGAGGGTCGCACCACCCGGAGTCGTCACCCGCTCCAGCCAGATCGCGATCGAGGTCGACTGGATGATCGAGATGATCATCGTGCCGTAGCGCGTGTACTGGGTGATCTTGCGCCGGCCGAGCTCGCCCTCTTTCGAGAGCTTCTCGAGATACGGCCACACCACCGTCAACAGCTGCAGGATGATCGACGAGGTGATGTAGGGCATGATCCCCAGCGCGAAGACCGCGACGCGTTCCAGGCTGCCGCCCGTAAAGGTGTTGACGAAACCGAGGATCGTCCCCTTCTGGGACTCCATGAACTCGAGCAACCCCTGTGGGTCGATCCCCGGGGTCGGGATGATGCACCCCACCCGGTAGACCGCGAGCAGCGCAAAGGTGAAGAACACCCGCTTGCGCAAGTCCGGGATCGCGAAGATATTGCGGAAACTGTCGATCACCGATCCAAGACCTCGCAGCTGCCTCCGGCCGCTTCGATCTTCGCGCGCGCCGCCTGGCTGAACTTGTGAGCAGAAACTTTCAAGGCTTGGTCGATCTCACCGCTACCGAGGATCTTGACCGGCCTCCCGCTGCGCACGATCCCCTTTTCGGCAAGCGTCTCGGGCGTGACGTCGCCGTCGAAATCGACGAGACGAGACAGATTCACCACCGCGTAGTGGACGCGAAAAATGTTGGTGAAACCGCGCTTGGGAACGCGACGCACGAGAGGCATCTGCCCCCCTTCGAACCCGAACCGCTGGCTGAATCCCGAACGGGATCGTTGCCCCTTGTGCCCACGGCCGGCCGTCTTGCCGGTTCCCGAGCCCGGGCCCCGACCGACGCGCTTGCGATTCCGCTTGCTGCTGGGCGCCGGTGAAAGGTCGTGTAGCTTCATGATCCCTCCTCGACGATCTCGACCAGGTGCGGGATCTTCGCCACCATGCCCCGGACAGCCGGCGAGTCTTCCCGCTCGACGACGTGCCGGATGCGCCGCAGCCCCAGGCTTCGCAGGACCTCGTGCTGCGAGCCCGGGCGGCCGATGGCGCTACGTACCTGGCGGACCCTAATCATCTTGCTGTTCTTCGCCACTGTTCTCACTCTCTTCCGGCTCTGGGGCCTCTTCCTTCGCCAGTCCGCGCAGCCGGCGGACGTCGCTCATGTTGCGGAGGCTCTGCAGTCCCTGCATGGTCGCTTTGACGACGTTCTGCGGATTCTTCGATCCGAGAGACTTGGTCAGGATGTCACCAATTCCGGCGCTCTCGATCACGGCGCGGACCGCGCCGCCGGCGATGACGCCGGTACCTTCGGACGCGGGCTTCAACATCACGCGGCTGGCCCCGAAGACGCCGACCACCTCATGCGGAATCGAAGTGCCCTCACGAAGGACCCTGACCATTCCCTTCTTGGCGGTCTCGACACCTTTGCGGATGGCGACCGGTACCTCCTTCGCCTTGCCGGAGCCGTACCCGACCCGGCCGTTTCCGTCGCCGATGACGACCAGCGCCGTGAAAGAGAAGTTCTTGCCCCCCTTCACGACCTTGGTCACGCGGTTGATGTCGATGACCTGCTCGAAAAACTCGGGCTCGCTTCGTCTGAACTCCCTAGCCACGCTTGATTCCCTCCGTCTCCACCGCGCTAGAACTCGAGGCCTTTGGCCCGAGCTCCCTCGGCTACTTCTTTCACCTTGCCGTGGTAGATGTAGCCACCGCGATCGAACACTACTTGCTGAACACCGTTCGCCAGAGCGCGCTCGGCGACGGACTCCCCGACCAGACGCGCGGCCGACTTGCTCTTGGCGCTCCCCTCCGCCTTCTCGACGATCGCGCTCTCGCGCGAGCTCGCCGACGCGAGGGTATGACCGGTCTCGTCGTTGATCAGATTCGCGTACACGAAACGGGCGCTCTTGAACACACAGAGCCGAGGACGATCGGCGGTTCCCCGCACCGTGCCCCGGATCCTCTGATGCGCGCGCTCGCGGCGCATTCGCTTTGTCTTGGCCTTGTCCATGGATTCGGTTCCTTCGGGTCAACGGAATCAGGCGGTCGCGCCGGCCTTGCCGACCTTGCGACGAACCACCTCGTCCGAGTACTTGATCCCCTTTCCCTTATAGGGCTCCGGCTTGCGAAGGCTGCGAATCTCCGCGGCCACCTGACCGACTTGCTGACGGTCGACTCCCGTCACTCTGATTCGATTCGCCTTGGCGTCGACCTCTGCTTCGACGCCGTCCGGCAAGGTGTAGACCACCGGATGCGAGAACCCGAGGGCCAAGTGAATCTCGCGTCCCTTGGCCTCCGCCCTGTAGCCGACGCCATTGATCTCGAGCTCCTTCGACCAGCCGCTGGTCACCCCCGCGACCGCATTGGCCACCAGGGCCCGCATGAGACCGTGGCGTGCTCGGTGATCGCGTGTCTCACCGGTGCGCTCGATCGTGATCGTCGAGTCCTCGAGCACCGCGTTCACCTCGGGCACGAGCTTCTGCTCGAGCTTGCCCTTCGGTCCTTCCACCGTGACGACACCCTCCGCGACGGCGACTTTGACCCCGGCGGGGACGGTGATCGGTTCCTTTCCAATACGCGACATGAACAACCTCCCTACCAGATCTCGCAGAGCACTTCGCCGCCGATGCGGCGCTCACGAGCCTCGCTGTCGGTCAACAGCCCCTGCGACGTCGAGATGATTCCCACGCCCAGACCGTTCAGAACCGGCTTGATCTCGTCGCTCCCCTGGTAGACCCTGCGGCCGGGCTTGCTGACGCGCCTCAGTTTGCGGATCACCGGCTCGCCGTCGGCGTACTTCAAGTGGATCCGCGTCAGGTCGCGGGGCTTCGCCTCGACAACCTCATGGCCCTCGATGTAGCCCTCACGATGGAGGACCTTGCAGAGCTCCGTCTTGAGCTTCGAGCTCGGCACGTCCAGCCGGTCGTGCTTCGCCAGGTGAGCGTTGCGAATGCGCGTCAACAGGTCCGAGATCGGATCAGTCATGCTCATGGTTCGTCTTCTCCGCCTTCTAGCTCTCGGATCGCGGAAGCCGGAACGGCATGCCGAGCTCACGGAGCAGGTAGAAGGCCTTCTCGTCGTTGTCGGCGGTCGAGACCAACGTGACGTTCAACCCCTTGGGGCTATTGACCTTGTGATAGTCGACGTCCGGAAAGATCAAGTGATCCTTGATCCCCAGGGTGTAGTTGCCGCGACCGTCGAAACTGCCGGCTGGCACGCCGCGGAAGTCGCGCACTCGCGGCAGCGCGACCGAGATCAGGCGATCGAGAAACTCCCACATCCGGTCGCCGCGCAACGTCACCCGGCAGCCGATCGGGGTCCCTTCCCGAAGCTTGAAGGCCGCGATCGATTTTCGGGCACGGGTGATCACCGGGCGCTGGCCCGCCAGCTGCGCGAGCTCTTCGACCGCCTCATCGAGGATCTTGATGTTCTCGGTCGCCTCACCTATGCCCATGTTGAGCACGATCTTCTCGAGGCGCGGCACCGCCATCGCGTTCTCGATCCCGAACTCCTTGGCCAGCTTGTCGACGATCTCGTCCTGGTACTGCTGTTTGAGGCGCGGGGCGTAGCTGGTCGCTGCCTGTTGTGCGTTTGCCATTACCTACCTCGTTCAGCTCAGCGTCGCGCCGGACACCTTGGCCACGCGGGCGCCCGACCCATCCTCGAGCCTCTTGCGTCCAACTCGCGTCGGCTTGCCCGTCTCGGGGCAGATGAGCTTCAGGTTCGAGAGGCGAATCGGCGCCTCCCGCTCGAGCACGCCGCCCTGCACGTTCTTCTGAGGGTTGGGGCGGGTGTGCCTCTTGATCATGTTGATGCGCTCGACGATCGCGGTGCCGTCCACCGGGAACACTCGCAGCACCTTGCCGCGCGCGCCCTTGTCCTTGCCGCGAATGACGAGCACCTCGTCGTTTCTCTTGATCTTCGTCTTGATCATCGTCCTAATCTCCTCGCCGCAGCGCCCTAGAGAACCTCTGGCGCCAGGGAGACGATCTTCATGAAGCGCTTTTCGCGCAGCTCGCGAGCCACCGGACCGAAAACGCGGGTCCCGATCGGCTCCCCGGCCTCGTCGACGAGGACGGCGGAATTCGTGTCGAAGCGGATGTAGCTTCCGTCGCGCCGCCGCTGGGCGCGACGGGTACGAACGATGACCGCTTGGACGACCTCGCCCTTCTTGACGGTCCCTTCCGGCGTCGCCTCCTTCACCGAGGCGGTGATCACGTCACCGAGCCCGCCGTACTGACCCGAGGAGCCTCCGCGCACTTGAATGCACGCGATCTTGCGCGCACCCGAGTTGTCGGCGACGTCCAGCATGCTTCCCATCTGAATCATCGGTCAGGCCTCCGCTCGCTCCAAGACCTCACCGACGCGCCAGCGCTTGAGCTTCGACAGCGGCCGGCTCGCTACGATCCGCACCCGATCGCCCTCGCGGCACTCGTTGCTTCCGTCATGGACGTGGTATTTCGAAGTCTTCTTCATGCGGCGGCGGTAGAGCGGGTGGATCACGACTCTCTCGACCGCCACGACGATGGTCTTGTCCATCTTGTCGCTGACGACCTTGCCCACCAGCACCTGCCGCCGACCGCGCTCACCGCTTGCGGTCGCTCCGCTCTTCTCGATCGGCTCAGTCATGACTTGGAAACCCCTTCGGCGGCCGCTTTCTTCTCGTTCATCACGGTCAGCACCCGTGCTAGATCCCGGCGCACGTTACCCAGCTTCGCGGGATTGTCGAGCTGCCCCGTGACCTTCTGCAGGCGCAGTGCGAAGAGCTGCTCCGCGAGCTCGTTCTCCTTGGTCTGCAGATCCTCGATCGTCAATTCCGTCAGTTCGAAAGTCTTCATGGTCAACCTCAGCCCACCAGCCGCTCGTGGCGGGAGACGAAACGGGTCTTGATCCCGAACTTGAAACGCGCCTTCTCGATCGCCCCCCGCGCGAGCTCCTCGGGAACTCCCTCGAGCTCGAACATCACGCGGCCCGGTTTGACGACGGCGACCCATTCCTCCGGGTTGCCCTTGCCCTTGCCCATTCGGGTCTCGAGCGGCTTCTTCGTGATCGGCTTGTCGGGGAAGATGCGGATCCAGATCTTGCCGCCACGCTTCACGCCACGGGCGATCGCGATACGCGCGGCCTCGATCTGCCGAGCCGTCACCCAGCCGGCCTCGAGGGCCTGGAGACCGTAATCTCCGAACGCGACGTAGTCACCGCCCTTGGCATTGCCTCGGCGGCGACCCCGCTGGCGCTTGCGATACTTGACTTTCTTCGGCATCAACATGATGTCGTCTCTCCTGCTCCTAGAGGCTCGCGGGGCGGGTCTTCTCCCGCAACAGGTCGCCCTTGTAGATCCACACCTTCACACCGATGACGCCGTAGGTCGTGCGCGCTTCCGTAAAGCCGTAGTCGATGTCCGCCTTGAGCGTATGCAGCGGCAGGCGGCCGTCCTGGTACCACTCGGTACGGGCGATCTCGTGACCGCCGAGGCGGCCGGCAATCATGATCTTGGCCCCCTTCGCTCCGAACCGGAACGCCGACTCCATCGCCTTGCGCATGGCGCGCCGGAAAGCGATCCTCCGGGTCAGCTGATGGGCCACGTTCTGGGCGACCAGCTGAGCATCGAGCTCGGGTCGCGTGATCTCCTGGATGTTGATGTGGACCTCACGCCCCATCTGCTTCTGGAGGTCGTCGCGCAGCTTGTCGACCTCAGCTCCCTTGCGGCCGATGATGATGCCCGGACGGGAGGTGTAGATCGTCACCCGCAGCTTGTCGGCCGCGCGCTCGATGTCGATCTCGCTCACGCCGGCATGGGAGAGGCGCTTCTTCAGCCCCTCGCGCAGCTCGATATCTTCCTTGAGGAGCTTGGCGTAGTCCCGCTCGGCGTACCAGCGCGAGCGCCAGGGCTTGTTGTAGACCAAACGGAAGCCGTAGGGATGTGTCTTCTGACCCACTCTAGTTCTCCTTGCCTTCCGCCTTGCGGGTATCGAGCTTGAGGGTGATGTGGCTCTGACGCTTGAGGATCCGGAAGGCGCGTCCCATCGGCTGGGGGCGCAGACGCTTGAGCGTCGGCCCGCCGTCGACGAAGCACTCCTTGACGTATAGGCGATCGATGTCGACTTGATCGTCTCGATTCTCGGCGTTGGCGATCGCGGACTTGAGGAGCTTCGACACGGGACGTGCCGCGCCCTTCTTGCTGAAAGCGAGGATGTTCGCGGCTTCCTGTACGTCCTTGCCGCGGATCAAGTCGACCACCAACCGCACCTTCTGCGGTGAGGCCTGGTGATAACGCAGCTTTGCAGTGATTTCCATGAACTCTCGTCCCCTCTTCCCTAGCGCGGCCGCGCGCCCTTCTCTTTCCGACTCCCGCTGTGGCTCCGGAACGTCCGGGTCATGGCGAACTCACCCAGCTTGTGGCCGACCATGTTCTCCGACAGGTAAACCGGCACGAAGCGCATGCCGTTGTGAACCGCGATGGTGTGGCCCACCATCTCGGGAATGACCGTCGAGCGCCGCGACCAGGTCTTGATCACGCGCTTCTCGCCGCTGTCGTTCATCGCCTCCACTTTGTCCTGGAGGTGATGGTCGATGAAGAAGCCCTTCTTGAGTGAACGCGACATCCTGGACCTACTTCCGGTTCCGGCGGCGAACGATCATGCCGTCCGTACGTTTGTTGTTTCTCGTCTTGTAACCCTTCGTCGGAACACCCCAGGGCGTGCAGGGGTGCCGACCTCCGGAGCTGCGTCCTTCGCCGCCGCCCATCGGGTGATCGACGGGATTCATCGTGACCCCGCGGTTGTGCGGCCGGCGGCCGAGCCAGCGGGTCCGGCCCGCTTTGCCGTCGGAGCGGTTCGAGTGATCGGAGTTGCCGATCCGCCCGATCGTGGCGTAGCAGTCGAGGTGGATGCGGCGCTGCTCGCCCGAGGGCAACTTGACCTGGCAATAGGCGCCCTCCTTGGCCATCAGCTGAGCGCCGCCACCGGCCGCGCGCACCATCTGGCCCCCCTTGCCGATCTTGAGCTCGATGTTGTGGATCAGGGTACCGAGCGGAATCGCCGAGAGCGGCAGTGCGTTGCCGGGGTTGACCGGCGCCTGCGCCCCGGAGAGGACCTCGTCGCCCACCTTCAACCCCGACGGCCAGAGGATGTAGCGTTTCTCGCCGTCCGCGTAGTGCAGCAGGGCGATCCGCGCCGAGCGATTCGGGTCGTATTCGATCGTGGCGACCTTCGCGGGCACCCCGTGCTTCTCTCGTCGGAAATCGACGATGCGATAGCGCCGCTTGTGGCCGCCTCCGCGAAAGCGGACGGTCGTGCGGCCCTTGTTGTTGCGGCCGCTAACCCGCTTCTTGCCCTCGGTCAGCGCCTTGTGCGGTGTGGACTTCGTGACCTCGACGAAGTCGAGCGTCTCTTGGAAGCGACTTGCCGGATTCGTCGGCTTGCGTCTCTTGATTCCCATCACACTCCCTCGAAGAACTCGATCGACTTCTCTCCGGCGGCGAGGCGAACGTAAGCTTTCTTCCAGTCCGGGCGGCGGCCGACGAAGCGGCCCTGCCGCCTAACCTTGCCGTGCATGCTGGCGATACGTACCTCGGCCACCTTGACCTTGAACTGGGCCTCGACGGCCCTCTTGACGTCGACTTTGTTCGCGGATCGGGCGACCTCGAACGCCACGATGTTGACCTCGTCCCGAAGCTCGGTCGCCTTCTCCGTGATGAGCGGCCGACGGATGACCTCTTGGATCCTCATTTGGAGAGCACCTCCACGAGGCGATCGAGTGCCCCGACGCTGACGACCAGGTTGGCCCGGTCGACCACGTCGTAGACGTTCACGCCCAAGGCGTCGACCGTCTTGAGCCGGGGGTTGTTGCGCGCCGCGAGCCGCAGATGGTCGTTGTCGTGCCCGTCGACGATCAACGTCTTGCCCTCGACCCCCAGGGCGTTCAGCAGCTTCTCGAGCGCGGCCGTCTTCGGACTCTCCAGCTCGAAGCTGTCGATGACGACGAGGTTCTCGTCGCGCAGCTTGCGCGCCAACACCGACTTGAGTGCGTTGCGCTTCTCACGCGGTGTCAGCTTGTCGGCGTAGGATCGCGGGTGCGGTCCGTGCGCGACCCCGCCCGAGCGCCGAAGCGGAGACTTGGCGCTTCCCGCGCGGGAGCGGCCGGTCCCCTTCTGCCGGTAGAGCTTGCCGCCGGAGCCCCTGATGTCGCCGCGAGCCTTGGTGCTCGCGGTACCGGAACGCCGGGCCGCCAGGTGCGACAGAACGGCGGTGTGCACGAGATGCTCCTTGAACGGATAGCCGAAGACCGCCTCCGGCACCTCGATGTCCTTGACCTTCTTGTTCGAGAGGCTCTTGACCGTGACTTTCATCGCTCTAGCCTCTCTTCGCCCGGCGGATCGCCAGGTAGCCCTGCTTGGGACCGGGGACGGCGCCGCGAACGAAGAGCAGATTGCGCTCCTCGTCGATCTTCACGACCCGCAGATTCTTGACGGTGACTCGCTTGTTGCCGGTCTGGCCGGGCATCTTCGTTCCGGGAAAGACCCGAGATGGATCCGATGCTTGACCGATCGAGCCGGGAGCGCGGTGGAACATCGAGCCGTGGGTCGCGCGGCCGCCGCCGAAGCCGTGACGCTTGATGACGCCCTGGAACCCCTTGCCCTTGCTCGTGCCGATCACGTCGACGTAGTCGTCGACCGAGAACAGCGAGCACTTCACTTCGTCGCCGGGGCTCAATTCGGCGTCGGCGTCGATCTCGAACTCGTTGAGGCGGCGAGTAGGGGTCACGCCGTGGGCCTTGAAATGGCCGTACGTCGGCTGATTGACGTGCTTGGGAGCACTCTCCTCGACGAGCCCCAGCTGGACCGCGTCGTAGCCGTCCTTGTCCGCCGCCTTGCGCTGCACGACCAGGCAGGGTCCGGCTTGAATGACGGTCACGGGGACGGCGGCGCCGTCCTCCATGAAGATCTGCGTCATTCCG
This sequence comes from Thermoanaerobaculia bacterium, assembly GCA_945787575.1. Lineage (GTDB taxonomy): Bacteria > Acidobacteriota > Thermoanaerobaculia > Multivoradales > JAHEKO01 > CALZKB01. The sequence continues at coordinate 14,409 of CALZKB010000080.1, forward strand.
ACTTTCTTGCCTAGCAAGCCTTCCATTTCCTGCTGACCTCTACTTTCCGAATGCCTTGATCTCAACGTCGACTCCCGCCGGGAGCTCGAGCTTCATCAAGGCGTCCACGGTCTGGGTCGTCGGCTCGAAGATGTCCAGCAACCGCTTGTGCGTACGGATCTCGAACTGCTCGCGAGACTTCTTGTCGATGTGCGGTCCGCGGTTGACCGTGTACCGCGAGATATGAGTCGGCAGGGGAATCGGGCCGACCACTCGCGCGCCGGTGCGGCGCGCGGTGTCCACGATCTCGTTCGTCGACGTGTCGAGCACGCGGTAGTCGTACGCCTTGAGGCGGATACGGATCTTCTCGTTGACCATGACCGTTGATTCTCCAGCTGTGGCGTACTTACTCGATGATCTCGGTGACGGTGCCGGCGCCGACGGTGCGGCCGCCCTCACGGATCGCGAACCGCACCCCCTGCTCCATCGCGATCGGAGCGATCAGCTCC
>CALZKB010000081.1:0-14843 GCA_945787575.1 Thermoanaerobaculia bacterium
TGATCGACATCGCCCGTGAGATGTTCTCCTACAGCGACGGCTGCACGATGAGCGCCAAGAAGGACGGCATGGCGAACATCGGTGGCTTTCTGTGCAGCAACGATCACGAGGTGGCGAGGCACGAGGAGGAGCTGCTCATCTTGACCGAGGGGTTCCCGACCTACGGCGGCCTCGCAGGCAGGGATCTCGAGGCGATCGCGGTTGGCCTCTACGAGGCTCTCGATCTCGAATACCAGCGCTATCGCCACGCCTCGGTCCGCTATCTCGGTGAGGGCATCGCCAAGTTGGGGGTGCCGATCGTGCAGCCCCCCGGCGGCCACGCCATCTTCATCGACGCGGGCGCGTTCCTCCCGCACCTGCCGCGGGAGCAGTACCCGGGGCAGGCGCTGGCGATCGAGCTCTACCGACGAGGCGGGGTGCGGTCGGTGGAGATCGGTTCGGTCATGTTCGGGCGGCGTGACCCGGAGAGCGGGGAGGAGCACTACGCCGACCACGAGCTCGTGCGGTTGGCGGTGCCGCGCCGCACCTACACCAAGAGCCAGATCGACTACGTGCTGGAAACGGTCGCGGAGGTGTGCACGGCGCGAGACGCGATCTCGGGAGTCCGAATCGTCGACCAGCCTGCGGTGCTGCGCCATTTCAGTGCCGCTTTCGAACCGGTCTGAGGCGCCCTCGCGCACCGCGTCACCGAGCCTCGGATGCCCAGCTCGAGCCGTGCCTCCCTGGTCCGATCGACTGTCTTGCCATCGACCGCTCGAGCTCGCGTGTTGCCTGACTTGACGCTGGATCGACGCGAGGATAGCGTACGCTGTCCGCAAGAAAGCACTGACGCAAGAAAGCACCGACACGAACAGGCGCGGCCTCGGCTGAGGCAGCCAACAGAGGAGGAGAGGTCGATGAAGAGGATTACGACTGTCGCACTGGTTCTATTGCTCGGTGGTTTCGCCGCCACCGGCCACGCGGAGTGGGTGAAGCCCACTGAGAAGGCCGGCTCGGGCCACACTGCGCAGCAAGGGGGCGGTCCCGAGGGGGTCGGTACGGTTCAGTACGATCCGCCGGGGCCGGCAGACACGTTCTTCGGCGCCTACGGTGCGTGGTACGGCAACCGGTTCGACACCGCTTTCGGTGGGCCGCTCGACACCGGCAACGTCACCGCCCTGGCCTTTTACATCGGCGGCGCGGACGCGACCTTCCCGTTCGTCGGCGTCTTCGGATCCGGCGGCGCGACCCCGCTCTTCAGCGCGGCGATCTCCGGCATCGTTCCGTTCACTTTCAACACCGTGCCTGTCACGGGCGTCGCCACCGTCGCACCGGGCTTCTTGGCCGGCGTCTTCGTCTCGTCGGCGTTCGGCAGTTCAGCCGACAGCGTCGGCGCCCGCACGGCCTCGACCAACGGCCAGGGCTTCCACGCGGAGGCCTTCAATGGCGCCACCGGCACGTTTCAGTCGCTCAACGCCATGGTGAGAGTCACCGGCTCGGTCTTCATTCCCGTCGAGCTGGTGGGCTTCGAAGTCGAGTAGAAGCGAGCGCCGGCCGACGCTCGCCCCTCAGGGGACGGTCGTCGACCAGCGCGAGCTGTCGCCGCTCTCGAAGCCGTCCGCGAACAGCGATCCGAACACGAAGTGGCGCACCTGATTGTGAGGCACGTCCTCGTGGACGTCGACGCTGCCGTCTGGCCAGACCAGGGTCAGGCTGTCGACCTCCGCGTCGCCGAGCCCGAAATGGACCGCGATGTCGCCGCCGGAGCAGAATCCGTTACCGCTCTTGACGTCCTTGTACTGGGTGCGCCCGTCGGTGGTGGTCAGGTAGAGCTTGGTGCCGATCGCGTCGCGGTTGATCCTTCCGGTGCCCTCGACGGTGACGACCAGCCAGTTGTGGTCGGTCGCGGTCTCGTTGCGGAAGAGAAAGTAGCCGTCGGCCATCCGCCCGAAGACCGGCTCGACCTTGCCGTCGCCGTCGTAGTCGGACAGCGCGATCCCCATGTTCCGGGCGGCGGTGTCGAGGCCGCTGCCGTCGGAGACGTCGGTGAACGTGCCGTCGCGGTTGTTCTTGAACACCCGGCTGCCGACCGTCGTATGCGAGATCGCGAGCAGGAGGTCCTCCCAGCCGTCGTTGTCGTAGTCCCAGAACAGTGACGACCAGGAGGGCTCCTCGCGGGTGACCCCGGCCTCGATCGAGACGTCGGTGAACATCTCCTGTCCCTGGGCGATCTCGCTGCGCAGCAGCACCGCCTCGCCGATGCTCGAGAACCACAGGTCGAGATCGCCGTCCTGGTCGTAGTCCCCGGCGTCGATCCCCATCCCCTGGACCGGAATGTCGGTTCCGGTGGCCGCCGAGACGTCGGTCCAGCACCATTCGGCGCAGCCGGCGCCGTCGTTGCGCCACATCACGTTCTTGTAGTCCCGGTCGTTGATGACATAGAGATCGAGATCGTCGTCGTTGTCGTAGTCGACCCAGCGGACCGCGAGGTTGGGCCCCTGAAGCTGGCTCACCGGCTCGAAGAGGTGGCTCACGTCGGTGAAAGTGCCGTCGCCGTCGTTGCGGTAGATCGTGTCGCGGCCCGCGTCGCCGTCCTCGAAGTGGTAGTTGCCGGCAAAAAGGTCGAGGTCGCCGTCGTTGTCGTAGTCGGCCCAGCCGATGCCGTAGCTCGGGCGGGAGTCGTCGACCCCGGCCGACGCCGAGACCTCGGTGAATCCTGTCCCTGCGTCGTTGCGGAATAGGTAGTTGGCCTCTCTCGCCGCGACGTAGAGATCGGGCCAGCCGTCGTTGTTGTAGTCGGCGAAGGCCGAGCCGCGGCTCCCGCCATCGGGCATCTCCAGCACGGCGTTGTAGGCGGAGAGAGCGAACGTGCCGTCGCAGTTGCTCTCGTAGAGCTCGTTACCCTCCGGAGCCGGCAGGAAGAGGTCGGGGCAGCCGTCGCGGTCGTAGTCACCCCAGGCGGGGCCGGGGAAGAGGACTCCGGTGGGGCTCGTGACGCCCGCGTCCGAGGTCGTCTCGACGAAAGCCGGTGGGCCCGCGGTCCCCGCGAGAAGGGGTACGGAGATGGTGGAGAAGCCCAGCACGACGAGGGTGGCGAGGGGGCGTCGACTTCGGGTCATGGCAAGACTCCTCGATACCTTTCCGAGTTTGCTGAGATCACGCCGGGAATATAGCAAAGTGCCGTGCGCCGAGATCCGTGGAGGCCCGGTCACCGCGCCGACTCGGCTTGACTTCCCGGTCGCGGGCTCGGTAGTCTCCGGAAAACCGGCAGAGAGCGGTCCCGCTCGAAGGCCCAAACGGAGGAGGAGCGTCCATGAAAAGGCTTGTCACGATAGCACTTGTTCTGGTCCTGGGCAGTTTCGGAGCTACTGGCTACGCGCAATGGGAGAACCCCAAGGAAAAGGACAGCGCGGATTTCAAGGCGACTCGAGATGGCGGCCCTGAGGGCGTCGGCACCGTTCAATACGACCCGCCGGGCGCTGCCGATACGTTCATCGGCGCCTACGGGGGCTGGTACGGCAATCGGTTCGACACCGCTTTCGGCCTGCCCCTGGACACCGGCAGCGTCAACGCGTTGGCCTTCTACATCGGCGGAGCGGACGCGACCTTTCCGTTCGTCGGCGTCTTCGGCCCCGGCTCGACGACCCTCTTCGCCCCGGCAATCTCCGGCATCGTTCCGTTCACGTTCAACACGGTGACGGTCACCGGAGTGGGGGGCGTGGCTCCCGGCTTCCTGGCCGGCGTCTTCGTCTCGTCGTCCTTCGGTAGCTCGGCGGACAGCGTCGGCGGCCGCACGGCCTCGACCAACGGCCAGGGCTTCCATGCGACCGGCTTTGTCGGCGGCACCGGGACGTTCGCAGGCACCAACGCCATGGTCCGCGTGACCGGCAGCGTCTGGGTTCCCGTAGAGCTTCAGACTTTCGACATCGAGTAGATCGCGCTGCGGTTGGACCTCTCTTGCAGGGATTGAAGGGGAGCGCTTGCGCTCCCCTTTTTCTTTGCCCGATGGCGGCCCGAGGGACCTATACTTCGCTGCTATGGGGATCCTCACGCATTCCGGCTCGGCCGTCGCCGCGATCGTCCTCGCAGCGCTGCCGCTCGCTTCCTGTCGCACCCCTGCTCCCGGCTCGTCGGAAGCTCAGGTCGTGGCGACCTATCGTGGTGGAAGCCTGACCCGATCCGAGTTCGAGGGTTGGCGCGAGTTCAGGCCGATGTTGGCTGGAGAGCAGACCGAGGCGAGATACGGACTGCAGGCAGTCGAAATGGCGGCCCTGGTCGAGGCCACGGCCGGTCTGGCGACGTCTCTCGGCCTGGACGAGGAGCCACAGTGGCAGTTCGACGCGGCTCGCGAAGAGTCGCGGATACTGAGTGCCGAGCTCAAGGCGCACCTGACGGAGACGGCATCGGTCGATGAGCGGGAGATCCGTTCTTTCCTCGCCGACCACGACGAGGACCGCGAGAAGCCGGAGCGACGGCGGCTGCGACTTCTCCTCAAGAGGGTGCCCGCGGGCGCCGACGAGTCGGCAAAGCAAGCGATACGGGCAGAGGTCGAGACCTTTCGCGAGCGGGTGCTTCAGGGCGAGGACTTCGCCGAGCTTGCCCGCGGGGCGTCGGATTCTCAGACCCGCCACCAGGGAGGACTCCTCGGGTCGTTTGCGAGAGAGGCGCTTCCTCCGGCTCTGGCGGAGGCAGCCTTTGCGCTCGACGAGGGAGGGCTTTCGGAAGTCCTGGAATCGAGCCAAGGGTTCGCTCTGCTTCTCTGCGAGAAGATCGTTCCCGCGCGACGGATGCCGCTCGAGGAAGCTCGCCAGCGAATTCTCGAGGCGCTGCGGCGTCAGAAGGGAGACGAGCTGTGGCGGCAGCTCGTCGGGGAGATGATGGGCGGCGGATCGGTGGAGAACGATCTCGACCTGCTCGCCGAGGCTGCGGGATCTCCCAATGACATCGTGAGCCGCTTCGAGGGCGGGCATCTGACGCGGCGGCAGGTTCACTGGCTGCTGGAGCGGGGTGGGCCCTCGTCCGCCGGCCGAGCGCTGGAGCCTCGAGAGCTCGAGCGCCTTCTCGACTCCTACGCTCGCGAATCTCTCATTGCTCGCGAGGCGCGGCGACGAGGGCTCGATCGGGATCCTCGAGTCCTCCGCCGAATCGAGTGGAGCCGGAGGGCGGCCCTGATGAAGGCCTATCGCGATCGCGAGATCGCGGCGCGATTCGAAGCGCCCGACGATCAGGAGGTCCGCGTCTTCTTCGAAGGCAACCGCGATCGATTCTCGACCTTGCCGCGGTATCGCCTGGCGGTGCTGTGGGACGGATCGCCGCCCCAGAGCCGGGCCGAGAAGTATCGAGCTCTCGAGACCGCGGTCTCCAGAATCGAGCTCGGCGAGCTCGCGTTCAGCGAGGCGGCGCGCCGGTTGTCGAGTCATCCTCACGCCAACGCGGCCGGTGAGATCGGCTGGCGCACCCGCCGGCAGGTGGGGGCGTGGGGACCCGCGGCTTTGCGAGCGGTGGAGGAGTTGGAAGTGGGTCGGGTCAGCCCGGTGATCGAGGAGCCTCGTGCGCTGTGGGTCTTCAAGCTCCTGGAGCGCGAGGAGCCCCGCCCGCTCTCGTGGGAGGAGGCCAGGCAAATGGCGCGCGAGGCTCTCGAGCAACGGGTCCGTTCAGAGCTTCACCGCGACCTGATCGAGAGGCTGCAGGTCGAACAGGAGATTCGCGCCGCCGCAGCTCCGATGGGGGATTGACCGAGAATGCTCGCCCCGCCACTCTTGCCGTCGCGATCGGCGACGCGCCGTCGTGCAGATCTGGCCGCGGTTGCCGCGCTCGGGATGCTTCTTTCGTGCGCGCCCGGCGAGGACCCGGGCGGTGGCGGCAACGATCCACTGGTCGACATCAGCGCCGAGTCAGGCCTCGGCTTTACGCATTTCAACGGCATGTCGGGCGAGATGTACATTTCGGAAGCGGTCGGCCCCGGGGGTGCCCTCTTCGACTACGACGGAGATGGCGATCTCGACGTCTACATACCTCAGGGACATATGATCGGAGCGGGCAAGACGATCGAGGACGCGATCTTCCCCCCTCCGGCGTCTGCGCCCCTCATCGATCGACTCTATCGGAACGATCTGGCCAAAGTGGGAGAAGGTCGCCTCGCGGCGCGGCTGATCGACGTGACCTCGATGAGCGGATTGACGGCGGACGGCTACGGCATGGGAGTGGCCACCGGCGACTACGACAACGACGGCGATCAGGATCTCTACGTGACGAACCACGGGTCGAACCAGCTGTGGCGCAACGACGGCGACGGTTCGTTCAGCGAAGTCACGGCCGAAACCGGGACCGATGACCCCCGTTGGTCGGTGAGCTCGACCTTTCTCGATTTCGACGACGATGGTTGGCTCGATCTCCTGATCGTCAACTACGTCGACTACCAGCCGGGGAGCGGACGTACGTGTCGAAACGAGGACGGACGGAGAGAGTATTGCGGGCCACAGACTCACGAGCCCGAGCACGACCGGCTGCTCCGCAACTCGGGCGACGGCAACTTCGTGGACGTAACCCTCGAGTCCGGTGTCTTCAGGTCCTCCGGAAGCGGCCTGGGAGTGGTCGTCGGCGACTTCGACGGCGATGGCCTCGACGACATCTACGTCGCCAACGATCTGATGCGCAACCACCTGTGGCTCAACCAGGGAGACGGGACGTTCCACGAGGGAGGTCTGGCGAGCGGTGCCGCACTCAACATCGAGGGCATCGCCGAGGCGAGCATGGGAGTCGACGCTGGCGACGTCGATGGCGACGGCGATCTCGACCTCTTCATGACTCACCTGCGCGAGCAGACGAATACGCTCTACCTCAACGACGGAAGCGGCCTGTTTCTCGATAGCTCGGTGTCGAGCCGGTTGGCCGAGCCCAGCGTCGGCTTTACCGGCTTCGGGACGGCCTTTCTAGACGTCGACTCGGACGGCGACCTCGACCTGGTGAGCGTCAACGGCGACATCAAGAGCCTGCCGGAGCTCCGGGAGGCTGGAGATCCGTTCCCTTTGCACCAGCCGAACCAGCTCTTCGTGAACGACGGCACCGGCAGGTTCGAAGAATGGCTCCCACGGCCTGACGCCTTGACGGTTTCGGAAGTGAGCCGCGGCGTCGCGGTGGGCGACATCGAAAACGACGGCGACATGGACGTCCTCGTCACCAACAATGCCGGGCCGGCCCGCCTTCTCGGCAACACGACGGACGGCAAGGCCCACTGGCTGGGCGTGAGTCTCGTCGGCGAGCATGGCGGCCAGGCCGTTCCGGGGAGCCAGGTCTATCTCGATCGCGGAGAGCGTCGCTCCCTCCGGCGGGCTCGCGCGGACGGGAGTTACGGATCGGCGCGCGATCCGCGCGTTCTCTTCGGTCGCGGCAGCGATGCCGGGGAGGCGGCCCTCGAAGTTCGCGCGACGCGCCGCCGTCGCGCTCGTTGGGCGAGGGTGCCCAGCGACCGATATCTGATCATTCCGCTCGAATCCGCCGGCCATGACTAAGCTCGCCGGCGGAGCCGCCCTCCTGATCCTCGCGGCGCTGGTCGGCTGCGGCTCGCCCGAGCCCCGAATCCACCTGTCGGCGCTTCCAGACGATCTCGACGGTATGGATCCTGGTATCCAGCGTCAGATCCGCGAGGCTCACACCCAAGTCGCCCGGCTGCTGGCCGAAGGGAAGGCGCTCGACGAACGGCTTGGCGATTCCTTCGGCAGGCTGGGGATGGTCTACCACGCCTACTACAAGCACGCCCGGGCGAAGGAGTGCTACCTGCAGGCGGCAGAGCTGGTGCCGACGTCCGAGCGTTGGTCGTACTTCCTGGCTCTGTCCGAACAGGCGCTCGGCGATCTGGGGGCCGCGGAGCTCGCGGCGCGGCGAACTCTCGAACTGCGCGAGGGGTACCCGCCGGCGCGGCTGTTGATAGCCGAGATGCTCTTCGATCGCGGCAAGATCGCCGAGGCAGAGGAACAGTTCGCGGCGCTGACGGCGGACGATCCGAGTCTGGGGGCCGCCTGGACCGGTCGCGCCAGGTGTGCGTTGGCCTCCGGCCGCCCCGAGGAGACGGTCGAGTACGCTCGTGAAGCCCTAGCCTGGAGCCCCAGAGCTTCGGAGACCCACTATCTTCTGGCGCAAGCCTACTCGGCGCTGGGGGATCCGGAGGCCGCGGCGCGCCACTTCGGCGCTCTGCCTGCCGCCAATCTCCTGGTCGAGAGGTCGGCCGTGGACGACCCTCTGGCGCGGGAGCTCGCCGACTTGAGAATCGGCGCCCTGGGGCACACTCGAAAAGGAGCGCGCGCCTTCGTCGAGAAGAGCTATCGGGTGAGTCTGGCGGAGCTCGACCAAGCGTTGGCCGCCAATCCCGGCCTTATCCACATCCGCTATGCGAAGGCGTTCGTTCTGAGGGAGATCGGAGAGAGCGACGCCGCGATCTCGGAGCTCGAGCTGCTCCTCGATCAGCACCGGGAGCATGAGCTGAGCCTCAACTTGTTGGCCGCTATTCTCGTCGAACGCGATCGCTTCGAGGAGGCCGACGCGCTCCTGGCGACGGCGCTTTCGGTCAACCCGGGCTCCGAGAAAGCGCTCGCGAGCCTGGCGACGATCCATCGGCTCCAGGGTCGTCTCCCCGAGGCAATCGACGACTATCGGCGAGCGCTCGCGCTCGACCCCGGGGATGTGACGAATCACTTCTGGCTGGCGGCGACACAGGCTCTGGCGGGGACCCCGTCCGCCGCTCGCGAAACGCTCGAACGCGCGCGAAGCGCGCTTCCCAACGACCTCGCGCTGGAGCTGCTGGAGCTGAGGTTGGGTCTCGGCGCGGCCGGCGCCGACATCGACGAGGCGGTCGCTGCCGCCGAGGCTGTCGTCGACGCGGGTCCGACCGTCATCGGCGTCGAGACTCTCGCGATGGCCCTCGCCGCCGCCGGACGGCACCGAGCGGCGGTCCACTGGCAAGAGGCGGCGGTCGTGGCCGCGGCCGACCCGGCACCGTGGGCTTCACGGCGGCTCGGCCGCTATCGCCGGAGTCTGGAAGCGAACGCCCCTTGGGAACGTGACGAGGTCGTGCTTCTCGACCGGGTGGACCGGCCCGACGGCGGTTGACCCCAGCTCAGGCGGTCAAGCGCGCCGCGACCTGGTTGAGGCTCGAGAGGGTGCCCATGACGGTGACTCGATCACGGTGCTCCAGCCGGGTGTAACCGTGAGAGATCAGCGAAGCGCCGCGGCGTTCGACAGAGAGCACGAGCACGTCGAGAGGCAGTTGCAGCTCGCGAAGCGCGGCGCCCTCGAGCTCGGGGTTGGAAACCTCAATCTCGACGATATCGCGATCGACGTCCATGCCGACGACCATTCCGGTCAGGGCCGGGGAGCGCACGAAGTGGTCGAGAACGTTGACCAAGGCGACCTTGGGATCGATTGCGGTGGCACTATACTGCTGGCACAGCGTCGCGCCCTCCGGGGTTGCCACCCGGGCGACGACGTTGGAGACGCCGAGCTCGTCGTGCGCGAGGCGACAGAGCTCGATGTTGGCCTCTTCGCTCATCAACGCGATCAAGGTGCGGGCCTTGTCGGCGCCGATCTTGCGGAGGGCCTCCGCGGAAAGTCCGTCGATACGTAGCAGCTCGATGTCCGAAGGACGGTCGTTCGGAATCTCCCTCCGGCTGACGATAGCCGGCCGCCAACCGTGGTCGGCGAGCTGGCGTGCCAGTGCCCACGATTGACCGTCGAGACCGAACACCAGCGCGCGCGGCGCTCCAAGCGTACCGCCAGCGAGATCCGAACGCGCCTCACCGACCCTCCTCAGCAGCCACTTGGCGGGTGGTGGCCCGAAGATCTGATTGACGACGATGACTGCGATCATCGTCGTCGCAAAGGCACCCCCCCATTCGGGAAAGTCGACCGCGACCTCCTTGGCGAGACCCAGGCCGATGCCGGCCTGGGTCAGCATCCCCAGCCAGGTCAGGCGGCGAACGTTGGGCGGTGCTCCCGAAGCGACGCCACCGAGATAGGTGCCGACGACGATGGCGACGAGGCGCAAGACGAGCAGGAGCAGGGCGACTCGCCAGGCGTGGCGCAGCGCTCCGAGGTCGAGCGAAGCGCCGGCCAGAGTGAAGAATCCGAGATAGACGAACGGTGCGCTGGCCTTCAGCACTCTCTGGAAGTCACCGCGGTAGTCCGAGAAGTTGCCGACCACGAAGCCGGCGACCATGCACACCAGGAGGGGCTCGAGGAAGACCTGGAACGGCGCGCTAACGAGAGTCGCGTCCCGAATCCAGGCGCTCGCCGCATAGACGCCTAGTCCGATGAAGAGCACGGCGCCGCTCTGCACCGGCAGCCACCGGCCGAGACGGAGGACGACCTGCACGGCGGCGCCGACGGCGATCCCCACGAGCGCGGCGACGAGAAGCTCGCCGGCAACCAGCAACACCAGGCCGGCGCGGAAGTCGGAGGCCCGCAACAGCACGTCAGCCACCGAACTGCTCACCGCGAACAGCATGATGACGACGACATCGAGCGCTACCGTGACCCCCATGAGCAATCGGGTGAACGGGCCGCGGGCGCGAAGCTCGGAGACGAGGGCCATCAGCGACGACGGTGAACGCGAGACCAGGATCGCCCCCGCGATCAGCCCTACCGCGAGACGTGACCGGCTGCCCATGCCCTCCAAGAAGGGAGCTGCGTCCATAGTCCACAGGAAGGCAGGCACGACGAGCGCGTAGGAGGTGGCGACGATTCCGAGCGTGATCCACCAGATCCGCCTGAGCTGCTTGCGGAGCTCGCGGTACTGGAGCTCGGCGCCGGCCGCGAAGGCGATGAAGGCGAGGGCTAGCTCGTCGATGACGCGCAGCTGCAGCGTCTGCTCGGCCGTGAGCATCCCCAAGACGTACGGCCCGGCCAGGATGCCCGCGAGCAGGAACCCGCTGATGACGGGTAGCCGCATTCGCTTCGCCGCCCGTCCGATCTGCTCGGAGGCGAGCGCCAAGAAACCGAACAAGACCAGCAGTGCAAGCAAGTTAGACACGACAACCCTCGATCTTGGTCTTTACGAAGGCGCGCAGCGTATCAGCCCGGCTCCGACGTCCCGCAGACTTCGCTGCGCCGAGCCGGCAGCCGCCCGAGCGGCCGAGTCACTCAGGCGCGAGGTGAACCACGCTCTTGATGAGCCGAACCTCGTCGAGCCAATCTTCCCGCGACTTGAACTCGACCTGCTCCGGCCGGTAACCGGGCTCGATCATTCTCGTCTCGAGCAGCCGGTGGAAGATCGCGTCGGCCGCGATGCGATGGGCGATCTCACTCGGATGGGGGTCGACGACCGGGAAAGCCGACATCCGGATCGGCAGAGTATTGGAAAACGCGTCCCGCAGGTCGAGATACTCGACCCTCTCGGCCTCGAGCACGGCGTTGATTCGCAGGTGCACAAAGTCCATCGGGTAGTCGGGACCGAGGCGAGCCATGCCGGGAAAGACCACGGGAAGGAACTGGATCCCCCTGGCTTTCGTCACTCCGCGGAACGTCCGGATGGCTTGCGAGAAGTACTGGAAGCCGGCGTAGTTCGGGTCGTAGATGTGGCGGTAGTACTCGACCGACGCTCGGGAGACGCGGGTGTTCTCGACTCGCTGATAGATCCAGGCGAGAGTCGCGGACCTCCGCAGGACCCATGCCAGCCGGCCGGTCGGGATCCGCGGCCGAAGGCCCGTGCGCATCTGCCTCAGCGACTCGTCCTTGAGGACCTCCGCGTCGTTGAGGAAGATCCCGAGGATCAGGATGTCCGGGCCCCATGCCCCGATGCGGTCCAGGAACTTCTGCTGGGCGCGAGTCGACGTGCCGCGCTCGGCGTACACTCGTACTTCAGCCGGGCGCTGGCCCGCGTTGAGATTGAGGAGACTCTCCAGCCGCGCAGGGTAGGCGTCGTAACGGTGGTTCCCCTGGCCGTAGGTGAACGAGTCCCCGACCACGGCGATGCGGAGCGGATCGTCGTGACCGGCCGCCCACGGATTCATCCGCGGTCCCTCCGGATGGTAGATGAGGACCGGCCGGTCGAACGTCGGACCGAGCTCGGCTGGCTTATCCAGTCCCAGCGCCCGCAGCAGGAGCTCGACCGCCAGAAAAGAGAGGGCGAATCCGAAGACGACGAGGCCGAGATGGGCCGCGACCTTGCCGAGCCGACCGGCCCTCGGCTTCGAGTCCGTCTCCTCAGACTTTCTGGTCAACTGTTCGACTCCTCGAGGCTGCGGCCTTACTGGGCTCGATTCGAACTTCGCCGGCCGGCATCCTATCGCGCGACCTCCGACCCTCGTCGCGTGCTCCTCGGAGCCGCTCGAGGCTCGGGGGGAGAGAGCTACGAGTCGATGACCGACTTCAGCTTCTCTCGGAGCTCGGCCATTCTGTACGGCTTTTGAACGAAGTCCGCCCGCCCGTCGCCGACCAGCAGGCTCTCCGAGATCCGCTCGCTGTAACCGCTCGACAGCAGCACCTTGGCGTCGGGACGGATCCGGCGGATCTCTTGCAGCGCATCCGCGCCGTCCATCAGCGGCATCGTCATGTCGAGCAGAGTGACGGCGATCTCGTCGGCATGTTCTCGGAAGGTCTCGACACCGGCGACGCCGTCGTCTGCCGTCAGCACCTCCAAGCCGATGCGACGTAGCATTCGTTCCGCGATGTCACGCACCGCCGGGTCGTCGTCGACGACGAGCGCCGTCCCCGAGGCTTCCCAGCGCTCTGAGGCCCCGTCGCCGACGTTTGTCTCGACTTTGTCGAGCCGCTCAGCGGGAGGCAACAGCACCCTGATCGTCGTTCCCAGGCCGACCGCCGAGCGAACCTGCACGAAGCCGCGATGGCTGCGGACGATTCCCAGGGTTGCCGCCAGGCCGAGGCCCTGGCCCTGCGCTTTGGTGCTGAAGAACGGCTCGAAGATTCTCTCACGGATCTCGTCACCCATGCCGCAGCCGTTGTCGGTGACCTCGACACACACGTAGTCACCAGGGTCCTGGTCGAAAGGCGTTCCTTCGAAGTCGCCGCGATCGATGCGATGAAGAGAAGTCGACAGAACGATCTCGCCGCTCTCGCCGCCCAGCGCGTCGGAAGCATTGGTGATCAGGTTCATCACCACCTGCCTGATCTGGGTGGCGTCGCCCTCGACGGCTGGAAGCGGGTCCGCGAACTCACAACGGAGCCGCGCCTTCTTCGAGATCGAAGAGTGCAGGAGCTGGCTCATCTCCTCGATCAAGTTGGGGACATCGATCCGCTCGAGGAGGAAGCTGGCGTGTCCCGAATAGGCGTGGATCTGACGGATCAGGTCTGCCGCTCGGGTTGCAGCCGTCCTGACCTTCTCCAGCTGCCGTCGGGCGGGTGCGTCTGCAGGGAGATCTTCGAGGGCGAGATCCGTGCCGCCGAGAACGGCCACGAGAAGGTTGTTGAAATCGTGCGCGATGCCTCCGGCCAACACTCCCAGGCTCTCGAGCTTCTGCGTCTGCTGCAGTTCCCGCTCGGCAGTGAGCTGCTGTTCCTCGGCGACCTTGCGCGCCGAGATGTCGGTGTCCGTCCCCACCATGCGCAGCGGCCGGCCGACGGAGTCGCGAGCGACGACCTGACCGCGGTCGAGATTCCAGCGGTACTCGCCCGACTTCTTGCGCAGGCGGTTCTCGCACTCGTAGTGCGGAGTGCGACCCTCCAAGTGGGCATCGAGCCGTTCCTTGACCGCCGCGCGGTCGTCCGGGTGAATGATGCTCTCCCAAAAGCTCACATGGCGCTTGACGTCGTAGCTGTCGTAGCCCAGCGACTCGATCCAGCTATCGCTGAAGAAGACCTCTCCGGTTTCGATGTTCCAATCCCAGGCGCCGTCGGCGACGGCGCCGAGCGTCAGTCGGAGACGCTCTTCGCTCTGGGCCAGGGCACGCTCTACGGCCTCTCGCTGCTTGATGGCCCGGCTCAGCGTCATGGTCGTCGACTCCAGCTCGGCAGTCCGATCGCGCACTCGGTCTTCGAGTTGGGCCCGATAATTGGACAGCTCCCACTCGATCGCCGCGCGGCGCTCGATCTCGGTCTCGAGAGCCCGGTTCGAGCGTCGCAGCTCGCCGGTCTTATCCTCAACCAGCCGAGCCACGCGCGCGGAGTGACCCGAGACGACGACGAGATAGGCCGTTGCCAACAGCGTGATCGCCAGTCCGGCGAGCAGGCTGAGCAGCGGTATCCGGGTTTGCAGGCGGTCCAGATAAGCGCTCGTCGGCACAAAGGCGATCTGCCACTGCTTCCCGCCGAGCTCGATGGACTTGGCGCGGTGGAGGCGGGTGTCCGCAGCGAGCTCGGGCTCTGGAACGGCTTTCTGCCCGCCCTCTGCGGTCGAAGCGTAGAGGAAGCGCTCATCCACCGGCGCCGACTCGTCGGTGATGATGACGTCGATCGCTACCGGGTCGAGGGGCGCCAGAGCCCTTTCGACGATCGCACCCAAGCGGAACACTCCGACGACGAATCCCTCCAAGTTGGCTGCTGACCCCGATCGCGAGTACCGTCCGTCCTCGCGATAGACGGGAATGAAGCCGAGGAATCCGAACTGTTGCTGATGCTCCTGGACGAGGGTGATACTCGCGGTGATCGCCAGCTCGCTGCTCTCTCTGGCGAGCGACAGGGCAGCGAGGCGCCGAGATTCCGAGGCCACGTCGAACCCCAGTGCCGCCTCGTTGCCCTCATGGGGCTCGATGAACTCGACGACTACGTACTGATCTCGACGCCGGGCCGGCACCATCTTGCCCTGCGCCTCCCGCTCCGTGATCCGGTAGTCCGGCCTGCCGTCGGCTCTCGCCTCCCTCTCGTGCGCCTCGCGATCGGCGTCGAGGACCAGCTTGTTGAAGCTCACGGCTTGGATA
>CALZKB010000081.1:14917-22926 GCA_945787575.1 Thermoanaerobaculia bacterium
CGAAGCGCTCCTGGATCACTAGCTCGCGCTCTCCGGCGTCGAGCTGAAACTGGGCCGCGATCGCCATCCGTTCCCGACTGAGCGTCCCCCGCCAGACGGCGATGCTGGTCGCCAGCCCCAGGATGCCGATCAACCACGGCAGCAGGAGAGCGACAGGCCGCGTCTTCCTGCGCCGCTCCGCTTCTCTGGTCTCGGACTGAGTCGGCATCGGATCTCGCCTCGAGCCGGTTGAGGTCTCAACGAGCGTGGATCATAGCAACGTGGCCATTTCGTGCGATCAGACAACCTGCTCATCGCCGAGGTGGCTGTCGGGTATCTGTTCGAGGGAAGATAGGAACCTCACGCGGCCGCGCTCGTGCTGGCTGGACAACGAGAGGACGGACTATGAAGGCGTCTATTGTAGGGATTCTCGGGGCGCTCTGCCTGACTGCGGTGGGCGCTGCCGAGCAAGATCATCAGAACCATGGCGAGCACCACTCGCCCTACGCCGCGCAGGAATCGAGCGGCATCTCGTCCCTCTCGCGTATCGAGCTCGACGAACTGCTGCAGGGGGCGGGCATGGGCCTGGCCAGGCCGGCGGAGCTCAATCGGTACCCCGGCCCGAAGCACGTGCTCGAGCTGGCCGCGGAGCTCGAGCTGAGTGTGGAGCAGACGAGCGGTGTGGAGGCGATCCACGCCGCGATGCTCGAACGGGCACGGGATCTCGGGGAACAGATCGTCGACAAGGAAAGACATCTCGACCAGCGCTTCGCACATCGACACATCGACGAAGCCAACCTGCGTTTCGCGACCGCCGAGATCGCGGAGCTTTATGGAGAGCTGCGCTTCGCTCACCTTCGTGCCCACCTCGAGACCCGCGAACTGCTCAGCGAGTCGCAGATCGAGCGCTACGGGCGGCTGCGCGGCTACTCGAGTCAACCATGACGATCGAGTCTGTCGTTCGATATGATGCCGGTTGCCATGGAATTGATACTGTCTTCTACCGCCTTCGAGCACGGAGGGGAGGTCCCTCGGCGCTACACTTGCGAGGGTGACGATGTCTCGCCCCCTCTCGAGTGGACCGGGGCACCGGCGGGAACCGAGAGCTTCGTTCTGATCGTCGACGACCCCGACGCGCCCGATCCCGAGGCACCGAAGACAATCTGGGTGCACTGGGTGCTCTACGACCTCCCGGCTACGGCGACGTCGCTCGCCGAAGACGTGCCGGCGAGCGCCTTGCCGGAAGGCACGCGGCAGGGGGAGAACGACTGGCACCGTGTCGGGTATGGTGGTCCGTGTCCGCCGATCGGCCGGCATCGCTACTTTCACAAGCTCTATGCCCTGGACACGACGCTGGGCGACCTCGACACTCCCACCAAGAAGGACGTAGAACAGGCGATGGCCGGGCACATCTTGGCGCAAGCCGAGCTCTTGGGAACCTACGAGAAGCAGCGGTAGATCCGAGATTCTCGAGGTGTCCGCGGGCAAGCCGCTCCTCGGCACCCCGTGGTACGTGCGTCTGATGGGTGGGATGATCAAGAGGATGGTGCTGAGCGCCAAGCCGCACCCTCGGGGCTCGCGTACCCATCCTCAGTACGAGATCGCCTCCGCCGTCGATTTCGGCGAGCAGCATGCGCGGTTGCTGGCGGCCATCGACGCGCTGCGCGCGGCCGGGAGCAGCGCCGCCGCGAGCCTTGATCCGCTCTTCGGCGAGATGACGGCCAGGAGACCGGCTGGGCGATGTGCAAGCACCTGGACCATCACCTGAGCCAGTCGGGGTATAGCGCGTCTTCCACCCCTTTCTTCGCCTGAATCCGTCGGACGCACGGCGCTACCAAGTAGAGCGCCGGTCGCCGTTGCGATATCCCGTTTCGGCCGGCAATTGGCGCTAGGCCGGTTCCAGGTTCGGATAGAACGGCTCCCACACCACCTCGTCGAGGTAGGCGGTGAACTGGTCGGCGCTCGGAGCGGGCGCCACGCCCTGCTCGACCGCTTCTGCGGCCACCGCCAGGGCGATTGCCCTCGAGACGTCTCGCAGGCGGGACAGTCGAGGGTAGAGGAGGCCCTCGGCGATCTCGGCCTCGGTGACCGCGCTCGCGAGCGTCTCGGCAGCCACCGTGAACATCTCCTCGGTCACCGTGCGAGCCTCGGCCACCAGCGCTCCGAGACCGACGCCGGGGAAGATGTAGACGTTGTTGCCCTGCCCGATCCGATGAGTCTTGCCGTCGAACGTGACCGGATCGAAAGGACTCCCCGTCGCCACGAAGGCGCGCCCCTCGGTCCAGGCGATCAGCTGCTCTGGACGGCCCTCGGATTTGCTCGTCGGATTCGAGAACGGGAAGATCAGCGGCCGCTCGCAATGCTGAGCCATGGTGCGCACCAACGACTCGGTGAACATATCGGGCTGACCCGAGGCCCCGATCAGGATGGTCGGCCGAAAGGCGGCGACCACGCTCTCGAGGTCGTTGTTTTCGCCCGCGACGAGGCCCAGCGGTTCGGCGATGGCCGCCGGCCACGACAGCTCCTTCTTGTAGTCTTCACCCTCGCGGTAGCGCCGGCCCTCGACGAGCAGTCCCTTGCTGTCGAGAATGGCTATGCGGCTCCTCACCTCGTCCCCCGGCACGCCGGCACGGACCAGCGCCTTGCCGAGCTGGGCGGCGATCCCCACTCCCGCGGCGCCGGCGCCCAAGAGGGCGATCCGATGATCGGCGAGGCTGACTCCGATCGCCCGAACCCCGGCCAAGACCCCGGCCAGGGCCACAGCGGCGGTCCCCTGGATGTCGTCGTTGAACGAGAGGATCCGGTAGCGATAGCGCTCGAGGATCCGCATGGCATTGACCTTCTTGAAGTCCTCCCACTGGAGGAGTGCCTTCGGGCAGAGCTCGGCTACCGCCTCGACGAACTCTTCGATGATCGCGTCGTACTCCGAGCCGCGTAACCGCGGCCGCCGCCAGCCGAGGTAGAGGGCGCCCTCGCGCAGCTCCTCGTTGTCGGTTCCGACGTCGAGACAGATCGGCAGAGTCAGGGAGGGGTGGATTCCGGCGCCGACGGTGTAGAGCGCGAGCTTGCCGATGGGGATCGCCATGCCGCCCGCTCCTTGGTCGCCGAGACCCAGGATTCGCTCGGCGTCGGTGGCGACGATGAGTCGAATGTCCCGGTTGGCCGCGTTGGCGAGGACCTCCTTGATCCGGCCGCGGTGCGCCGGCGTCAGCCAGACGCCGCGCGGGCGGCGAAAGATCTCGCTGTAATGTTCGGTGGCCAGTCCGACCGTCGGAGTGTAGACGATCGGCAGGTAGGTCTCGATGTAGTCGAGAAGCAACCGGTAGAAGAGAACCTCGTTGCGATCCTGGAGCGCCACGAGGCCGATGTACTTCTCGAGCGCGTCGTCTTTGCGCTGCAGGCTATCGTGGACGCGGGAAACCTGCAGCTCGAGCTCACTCACGAGGTCCGGCAGCAGCCCCTCGAGCTTGAACGTAGAGCGCTGCTCGATAGTGAACGCCGTCCCTCGGTTGAGCAGCGGCCGGATCAACAGCGCTCTGCCCCTTTCCTTGACGCGTACCCTGCCCGTGCTTCCGTTGCCGAATTCAGTCTTCATGACGTGTCTCCCTTAGAGAGCTCGAACGGTACCGAGGACTCGGACGGCGCTGTGAACTCGAACGGCGTGAGAACTCGAACGGCGTTGAGAGCTCGAACGGCACCTTCGCTCATCCGATCATAGAACCGAAACCGTGGAGTTTCGACCTTTCCGGCGACTCCGATGAGCTCGTGGTGAGACGATCGGACGGGAGCGCAGCGCTCCGAGCAGACGACCGAAAGCGCTCCCAACGCGACCCGCAGGAGCTCTGCCGCGGGCTGCTAGGGCACCGAGGAGCTCCAGGCGGTCGTGTCTCCCGATTCGAAACCGTCGGTGAAGATCAGGTTCGAGGCTCCGGCCCAAAAGCAGCCGTCGCCGTTGTGGATACAGTCGATACGACCCGCGCCACCGACGACCACGTAGAGCTCCCCCTGGCTGTCCTCGGAGAAGCCGAACGTCCCTCCAAAACCGCTCGCCCAGCACGAAGCGTCGATCGCGGCCGGGTCGGCCGGGTCGAGGGTGGTGGTCTTCCAGAGCTGTCCGCAGGCCGCGTCGCCGTAGATGTAGTCGCCGGCGATCGTGGGCACTCGGCTTCCGCGATAGCGGTAGCCGCCCATGATCGAGTCCCAGCCCCCGTTGTAGTGGCACAAAACCGGATCCCAGTAGCCGCCGGACGGCCGCGGGAATTGGCAGGTCGTTCCCGGGTCGGCCGGGCAACCCCCGGTGGCGCAACCGGATTCGTCGTTGCCGGCGGTCTCGCAGCCCTCTCGGCAGACCCAGCCCCAATTCACCGGCGCGGGAGTGGAGCTCGTCTGGAGGTTGATCTCCTCCCACTTGTTCTGCCCCACGTCGCCGATGTAGATATCTCCGGTCTGCCGGTCGAAGCTGAAACGGAAGGGGTTGCGCAGGCCCAGCGCCCACACCTCGTCGCAAGCCGGCTCCTGGCCGAAGAAAGGGTTGGTCGAAGGCACCGTGTAGACGCCGGCCTCGACGCCGCAGTCGTCGGCCGGTCCCGCCTTGGGGTCGACGCCGTGAACGTCCAGGCGGAGCAGTTTGCCGGCCAGCGTGTCGGGGCGCTGACCGTCGCCATTCGTCCCCTGACCGCTGTCGCAAGAGCCACCACCATCGCCCGTCGACACGTGAAGGAAGCCGTGAGGGCCGAAGGCGAGCCAGCCGCCGTTGTGATTGCTGGCCGAGGAGTGCTCGATGACGAGGATCGTCGTCGCCGACGCGGGATCCGCCACGTCCGGGTCGGCGACCGAACGCTCGTAGCGTTCGATGACGATGTCGCCCAGCGTGCCCGACCCGAGGTCTCGGCGGGTGTAGAAGACGTAGAAACGGCCGGTCGTCGGGTAGTCCGGATCGATGGCCATCGCCAGGAGGCCGCGCTCGCCGCCGCTCAACACCGGACCGCCGGATTCGTCGCGCAGGTCGATGAAGAAGGTGGGGAGGATCGTGTCGGTCGGACCGTCCCACACTAGGATCGCGCCCTCTTGAGTGGCGACCAACCAGCGACCTCTTCCGTCTCCGGGGTCGATGAAAGCGATCGGCGTGTCGGCGCCCGCCGGGAAGTCGTCGGGCCCGATCAGGGTCGAGATCTCGACCGGCGGCCCAGGGGTGCACGATTCGCCGCAAGAGACATTGAAGCACTGGGTGGCGGCGGTCGCGGGCCGAGCGGCGGAGAGGAACAGCGCCGTTGCCAGAAGGGGTGTCGCGAGAATCGCCTGGAGCCGCGGAGTCGTCGAGCGCAATGAGAACCTCCTATTCGGTGAGTGCCAGTCTACAGGTGGTGGGTCCGTCGCCCTCGTTCGCCGCGTGACGAGCAGCGGTAGCTTTGGTGTCTCAGCGCCGGGGCCCCGACTCAGGGCTCCAGGCATGCTCTTCCCGCACCGGGTAGCTCCGTTCCGCGATGGTCTCTCGCAGTTTCTCTGCTCGTGCTCGCGGCTCCGGGTGGGTCGAGAGGTAACCACCGAACTGAGGGCCGGTGCGCTCGCTGCCGAGTCGCTCGAAGAATCGGGTCGCACCGCCGGCGTGCCCGTAGGTTTCCGCCAGGAGTGCCAGGCCGATGAGGTCGGCCCCTTCCTCCTGTCTTCGGCTATAGCGGTTCTCGGCGACGCCGATAAACGGGCCGACATAAGAAGCGAGATCGGTTCCCCCCACGAGGATCATCGCGGTCGAGAGGAGCAAGCCGCGGCCGAGCCCGCGAAGGTGATCCTTCTGCGCGAAGTGCCCCAGCTCATGGCCGAGAATCATCGCCAGCTCTTCTTCCGTTTCGATGCCGTCGATCAGCTCGGTGGTGAGACCGATTCCGCCTCCCGGCAACGCGAAGGCGTTGGACACGTCCTTGTCGACGATCTGGACGTCGTAGTCGAGAGCTCTCAAGTCAGCTGCGGCGACGAGCGCATCGACGATCTGTTGGGCCTTTCGGCGTGATTCGTCGTATCGGGCGTCGGGCTCACCGAGCAGCGCCACGCCGAGCCCGGCGAGCTTCCTCTCTTGTTCGACGGAGATCCGGACCGCGACGAGATCGGCCACCCGCCCCATCACCCAATAGGCGACGACAGCGAGCAAGACGAGTCCGAGAATCGAGCGGCCGACGTCGCCGAGCGAAGTCTCGGAGCGGCTGATGTCGGCGGTTTTCGTGAGTCGCTTGGGGACGAATTTCACTTCCGGTAGCGGACCGCCGTGGCGTAGGCGAGCACCTCGACCGTTCCGATCGTCTTCCTCCCGCCGCTCGAGATCGACGAGGTTTCGATCCGGACGTTGTGGAAGGCTTCGGCGTTCGCCCCCTCGTCCTTCATCCTCAACAGCGCCTCCCGACGCGCTCGGTCCAGAAGCGAGGAGTAAGCTCGGATCTCACCTCCGAACAGCTTGCGGATTGCGGCCGCAATCCGCTTGAAATAGTCGATCGAGACGACGACCGTTCCACTCACCAGCCAGGCTTCGGCGATCGGACGGTCCTCCGGAACGGTCCGCGTCACCAACGCGGGCACGTTGAGGTACTCCTCCTCCCGCCGGTGGATCGCCTTGTAGTGCCTGTTCTCGTGCCACCGCCCGACGAAGAAACCGAGCCCGAGAAGAAGCAGGACGACGAGCAGCTGAAAGAGGGCCGCGTAGGCCTCGAAACCGTCCATGACGGCGCTTAGCCCTCGACCTGAACCGCGGTTCCGTAGACGTAGAGCTCCGCGGCCCCCTGCGCGACCGAGGAGGTCGAGAAGCGGACGTTGATAACGGCGTTTGCGCCGAGCTCCTCGGCCTGCGCCAGCATGCGCTCGGTCGCCTCCCGTCGAGCCTCGGTGAGAAGCTCCGTGTAGCCGACCAGCTCGCCGCCCACAATGTTCTTGAGACTGGCCATGATGTCGCGTCCGACATGTTTCGCTCGAATCGTGCTGCCTTGCACGAGTCCGAAGTGGCGAGTGATGAACCTGCCGGGTACCGATTCGAGGTTGGTCAAGATCAAGGTGCTCATCCTCCGTAGATAGACGCGGCCGTGTCCCCCCGGAGCCGACCAGGAACTCGCATTGTGTCGCAATCCCCTGAGAGGGTGGTATGGCGAAGTGCCCGACGCGGCCGGCGGTGGTAGGACTCTTCATCCAGTCTGCCGCGCAGCGCCGCTGCCACCCGGCCGTTGCAGCTCGAAGGGAGTGAAGAAGCGGGCGACGCCGAGTGCCATCCCGGAGTCGCCGGAGTCAGAACGCCCAAGGACGAGCCAGCCCGTTGGTGAGCCACGCATCTTACCTTCATGGGCGGGCGAGCGCCTGCGCTTTGGCATGTGGAAAACGCCCAGGCGCCTGCCTAGAGTGAGAAGAGGGGGAATGGGCCGGCCGCGCCTGGAGCGAGCCATAAAGCAAGGGGGAATCACAATGAGAGTCCGCGACGTCATGAAGCACAAACCGTCGACGTGCCTCCCCGAGGACAGCCTCGCCAATGCCGGCGAGAAGATGAGGAGGATTGGCTGCGGCGTGCTCCCGGTTGTCGATCAAGGGGGAGCCCTCACCGGCATCCTGACCGACCGTGACATCTGCTGCGCGCTGACCGACACCGACCGCAGAGCGTCCGAGATGCAGGTCGTCGAGGCGATGACCGTCGAAGTAAAGACCTGCACCGCCGGCGCCCCGATCCTGGATGCGCTACAGACGATGAAGCGTAACCAGGTGCGGCGCTTGCCGGTGGTCGACGTGCAGCGGGGCGTCGAAGGAGTCCTGTCGCTCGACGACGTGGCCGCGGCCGCCCATGCGATCGCGACGGACGCCACGGACGTCACCTGGAATCAGGTCGGCGCCGCGCTGCAGGCCATCTCCGAGCACTCGCTGCCGGCGCCGGTGTCCTGACCGGAGCCGGCTTCCCGTCCGGGCTTCTAGCAGCCCGTGGCAGAAGTCCTGCGGGTCGCGCGGCAAGGGCTTACGGTGCAGCTGCAAGGCGCGAGGAGGAAGCGATACGAGCTATCGTTGACGAC
>CALZKB010000082.1 GCA_945787575.1 Thermoanaerobaculia bacterium
TGACGACGATCGTGTAGATCACCGACTGACCGGGAACGACGGTGTCGAGGCCGTCGTCCTTGGTGATCTCGAGGTCGGCATCGCCCGAGACCGTGACCGTCCACGACGAGCTGTTGTCGTCGGTGAAGCGGTCGAGGACGCCGGGCGCCGGAGTCGTGGTGGCGGTGTTGGTGACGACGAAGCCGGCCGCTCCGGGATCCACGGTGCCGGTCGCCACGTAGTCGAGGGTTCCGCCGACCGGAATGCCGACCGTGTCGTCGATGTCGCCCGCGCCGGAGGGGTCGCAGGCCGCGCCGCCGCTCGACGTGCAGCTCCAAGTGACGCTCAGCACTTCGACCGGGAAGGCGTCGGTGACGTTGGCGCCCACCGCGTCGCTCGGCCCGGCGTTCTCGACGTGGAGCGTGTAGGTGATCGGAGCTCCGGGAACGACGTCGGTCGGGGGCCCCGTCTTGACGATCGACAGATCGGTTTCGAAGACCACCGGCGCTTCGTGGGTGCTCGAGTCGTTGTCGGAGTCCGGGTCAGCCGCCGTGGTCGTCACCGTCGCCTCGTTGATCACCGGTCCGGGCACGGTCGTCTCGACGTCGAACTCGGCGTTGACGGTGATCGCCGAGCCGGCGACCAGCGTTCCGAGATCGCAGGGGAAGGTAACGCACGGAGCGCTCGTCGAAAGCAGGCTCAGGCCCTCGGGGACGACGTCGTCGAGCATGACCGAAGTCGCGTCGCCCGGCCCGACATTGGCGACGACGAACGAGTAGGTCACCTCGGCGCCGGCGATGACCGCCGCGGGGCCGCTCTTGACGACCGAGACGTCGGCGGCCGGTGCCGCGACGCCGACGAAGAGATCGTCGGCGTTGTCCGCGGCATCCGTCTCCGGCTCGCTGGCGGTCACCGACGCGGCGACCTCGAACGGGTCGTCGCCGGCGTAGCCCCCGGGCACGTTGAAGGTGACCAACAGCTCGAGCGAGTCACCGGGCGCGAGATCGGGCAGGACACAGACGAAGCCTCCTGCGCACGGCGGATCGGCGGAGACGAACGAGAGTCCGGGCGGAGTCGGGAAGCTGAGCAGGACGCCGGTGGCGGTGGCCGGGCCGGCGTTGGCGACCGCCAAGACGAAGACGGCGTCGCTGCCGAGCGGCGCTTGCGCCGGGCCGACGACCTCGACGGAGAGATCCACGGCAGCCGCTCCGAGCGAGACGTCGAGCGCGGCCGAGTCGTTGACGGAGTCGGGATCGGCGGTGCTGCTCGAAACGCTCGCGGCCACCGGGACCGGGTCGGGGCCGGGATAGCCGCCGGGGATCCCGAGAACCACCTCGACCGCCGTGTCGGCCCCCGCGTTGAGGAAGCCGAGGGCGCACGGGAAGCCTCCGGCGCAGGGCGCGGCGGCCGAGACGAAGGTCAGCCCGGCGGGAGTCGGGAGGTCGAGCACGACCGCGGCGGCGTCGTCGGTTCCGAGATTCGAGACCGTTACCACGAGGGTGAGAGTCGATCCGAGAGCGGCGGACGGAGGCCCGCCGAGCACCACCGAGAGGTCGGCGCTTCCGGGCCGGTCGAAGGCGGTCGCCGACGAGGCCTCGTTGTCGGAGGCGTCGGGATCCTCCACGTTGCCGGAGACCGCGGCGGTGTGGACGATCGGATCGGGACCGAGATACGGCACCGGCAGGGTGTAGGTGACGTCGAAGCTGACCTGGGCGCCGGCGGCGAGCGTGCCGATCGTGCAGGGGAGGCCGCCGGCGCACGGAGCGCCTACCGTCGCCGGGCCGGTGCCGTCCGGCGCCGGGGCGGTGACCGCCACTCCCGTCGCCTCCGAAGGCCCGGCGTTGGAGACGGTCACGGTGAGCACCAGATTGCCGCCGTCCGCCACCGTGCCGGGGCCCGCGATCGACACCTCGAGATCGGCGATGGTGCCGAGGAGATCGGTGTCGGTGGCGCTGTCGTTGTCGGGGTTCGGGTCGCTCGCCATGACCCCGGTAGGCGGAGCGACGCTCGCCGTGTTGACGAGCTCGGTGGCGGCGGTCGGCAGGACCACGGCGGTGACGTCGTAGGTCAGCTGCTCGCCGACCGGCAGGGTGACCGAGTCGCTCACGTCGCCCGAGTCGGCGGCGGTGCAGCTGGCGCCGCCCGTCGCGGCGCAGGTCCAGTTGATCGACCCGAGCTCGGGCGGGAACAGATCTTCGACGAAGATTCCCGGCGGCGCGCTCGGGCCTGCATTGGTCACCGTCAGGACGTAATCGACGGTCTCGCCGACCAGGCTCAGCACCTGGCCGTTGTCCTTGGTGATCGCGAGATCGCTGACCGGGGTCAGGGTGTCGGTGTCCATCGCCATGTTGTCGTCGGTCTCGAACTCGGTGAGTCCGTCCGGGGCAGTGACCATCGCCGTCACCGTGAGGCTTCCGGTCGCCGCCGGGTCGACCAGGCCCGAGGCGCTGAATTCGACGAGACTGCCGACCGGCAGGTCGACGAGCTCGGCGATGTTGCCGGTGCCTGCTGCGTTGGGGCAAGTGGCGCCACCGGTCGGCGTACAGGTCCACGCGACGCCGGTGAGAGTCGCGGGAAAGGCGACTTGCACGTCGGCGCCGGTGGCGTCGCCGCCGTCGAGGTGGCGGATGGTGATCAGGTACGTCGTACCTACCGGGTCCCCGGGCACCAGGCTCGTGACGTTGTCGTCGATGGCGGCCGAGAGGTCGACCCCGAAGACGAAGCCGGCGTCGACCGTATCGAGGTCGTCGCCCGGTCCCAGAGACACCACCCCCGTCCGGCCGGTCGACGGGTCGGGCTCGCTGTCGTTGGTTCCGTCGCCCTGTCCCTGCAGGGTGAAGATCAGGCCGCTACCGGTCAGCGCCTCGAACTCGGCGAAGTAGTCGCCCGGTGCCAGATCGCTAAAGCTGTACAGCCCGTCGGTGCCGGTGACAAAGGTGTCGATCAGCACGCCGAAGCCGCTGTAGAGACGTACCGTGATGTCCTCGATTCCCCCCTCGGTGCCGTCCTGGATGCCGTTGCCTTCGCCGCCGCCTCCGGTTCCGTCGTCGAGCCAGACGAATCCGCCGAGCGCCGCCGGATTGCCGCCCAGCAGACCGGCGTCGCGGGTCGGATCGAACTGGCCCTGGATCAGGGCGACTGCCGGCGCCGCGCCCGACGTCGCGTCGACGTCGCTGTCGAGGGTGTCGTCGCTTCCCTGGTCGGGCGGTGAGAAAGTGAAGGTGGCCGGCAGGTCGACCGACACCGCGAAGCTGCCGGGTGGCAGGTTGTCGAACATGTACGTGCCGTTGGCGTCGGTCGAGGTGACTCCCGCCGGGCTTCCCCCCTCGAGGAAGAGCCTCACGGTGGCGCCGGCGAGTCCCGGCTCGCCGCCGTCCTGGACGCCGTCGCCATCGGTGTCGCGCCAGACGAAGTTGCCGATCGCGGCGACGAACGAGACCTTGAGCCCGGCGTCGACGGTGGTGTTCGCTTCGCTGGCGGTGAGCGTGATCTGCGCCGTCCGGCCGGTGATCGGATCGGGATCGCTGTCGTTGGTGTCGTCGCCGGTCGCGTCCTGCGGCGCGAAGCGGAAGGTCTCGTCGAGGTTGGGATCGTTGGGGCTCGGCAGGACGAACTCGAGGCGGTAGGTGCCGGGCACGAGGCCGTTGAAGGCATAGAGGCCATCGTCACCGGAGATCACCGAGCCGACGATCGAGTCGCCGGCGTCGAGCAGTCGGACGACGATCCCGGCGATGCCCGCTTCGCCGGCGTCCTGAGCGCCGTTGCCGTTCTCGTCCCGCCACACCCGATCACCGATCGATCCGGCGTCGGCCGGCGTCATCACCAGCCCGGCGTCGATCCGTGCCTGGTCTTCACCCGGTACGACAGTGAAGTCGGGGGTGCGGCCGTTGAACGGATTCGGATCGCTGTCGAAGCGTTCGCTGCCCACTTCGGCGAGGGTGAAGGACATGCCGGCGGGCGCCGTGAACTCGACGAAATAGCCGGCTGACGATACGCCGCCGAAGCGGTACAGACCCTCGGCGTCGGTCGCGGTCGAGCCCAAGAGCTCGCCGGTGTTGCGGTAGAGCGCGACGCCGACTCCCGCCACCCCGACCTCGGCGATCCCCTGCCGACCGTCGCCGTCGGCGTCCAACCAGACGAAGTCGCCGATCGAGGCGGCGACGCTGGCGGCATAGCCGGCGTCGACGCCGTCCTCGGTCGCCGAGGCGGCCACGGCGAAGTCCGCCGTGCGGCCGGTCAACGTTCCGACGTCGCTGTCGAGCGTGTCGTCGCTGCCGACGTTCTGGAGGGTGAAGACCGTCGCGTTGCGCGGTGCGAACTCGAGGAAGAAGTTGCCTGCCGCCAGATGGAAGAACGAGGCGAGCCCCGTGTCATCGCTGATCGCGCTGGTGATCGGGGTGTCGGTACCGGCGTCGAAGAGGGTCACCCGGTGACCGGCCAGCCCCGGCTCGCCGCCGTCCTGGATGCCGTCGCCGTTCGTATCGCGCCAGCTGCGGGCGTCGATCGCGGCCGGATCGACCGGCGCCGCGATCAGTCCGGCGTCGAGGTCGTCGTCATCGGTCGCCGCGGCCAGAGTGAAGATCGCCGTCTGGCCGGTGAACGGATCGACGTCGCTGTCGATCGTCGGGTCGGCGCCGACCGATTGCGCGGTGAAGCCCAT
Source organism: Thermoanaerobaculia bacterium (assembly GCA_945787575.1). Lineage (GTDB taxonomy): Bacteria > Acidobacteriota > Thermoanaerobaculia > Multivoradales > JAHEKO01 > CALZKB01. Next base: position 4,640 of record CALZKB010000082.1, read on the forward strand.
CGTGGCCGGCGGCGTGATGCGCAGGAAGTAGCGGCCGGCGACCAGCGGAGCGAGGTCGTAGAGGCCGCCACCGGCCGTCGTGGCCGACCCCAGGAGCCTCCCGCGGGCGGAGAACAATTCGACGAGTACGCCGTCGGCGTCGAGGTCGCCCGCGCTCTGCACTCCGTCGCCGTCGACGTCCTCGAAGACGTAGTCGCCGATCGACGAGGCGGTGCCGACCAGGCCGGCGTCGACGTCCAGATTGTCGCCGCCCGGCACCAGCACGATCGCCGCGCTCAGGCCGGTCGAGGTGTCGACGTCGCTGTCGATCGTCGGATCGGCGCCTGCCGATTGGGGGCTGATCGTGAAGCCGTCGGGCTGGATGACGCGGACGAAATAGGTCCCCGCGGTGAGCCCGCCGAAGCCGTAGGCGCCGCTGAGGTCGGTGACCGTCGCCGCCAGGAGCGCGCTCGGTACGACGATGTCGTCGCCGGGGTCGTCGGGGTCGACCGTGTCGACCGTGCTGCTCGAAAGCTCCACGATCACGCCGCCGAGGCCGGGCTCGCCGGGATCTCGGATACCGTCGCCGTTGTCGTCCCGCCAAACGAGGTCGCCGATGCTCGCGGTGGTGCCTGCCGAGGCCACGAGGCCGGCGTCGACGGTGGTGTCGAGCTGGCCTGCTCCGATCGTGAACAGCGACGAGCGCCGGGTACCGGTATCGATGTTGCTGTCGAGCTCCCGCGCGGCACCGACCCCCTGGCCGGTGAGCTCGTATCCGGGAAACGGCTCCACTTCGATCTGGTAGCTGCCGGGGAGCAGCGCTTCGAACCGGTAGAGGCCGCCATCGGCGGTCACCAGCGTCTGGGTCAGCCGGTTGGCGAAGTTGTAGAGATTCACCGTCACGCCGTCCAGGCCGGGCTCGTCGGAGTCCTGCACGCCGTTGCCGTCGAGATCGTCCCAGACGAAATCGCCGAACGAGGCTGGGAGCCCGATCAGGCCTACGTCGGTCGTCAGGTTGTCGACGGTGAGCTCCAGCAGGTCCGTGTCCCGGCTCGTCGGGTCGACGTCGCTATCGAGGGTGTCATCCCCACCCTGGTCCTTGGCGGTGAGGAAAAAGGTGCCGGGCTGCCCCGCCTGAACCCGGTAGCGATCGTTCGGATCGGCGTCGGTCGGCACGAGCTCGTCGAAAGAGTAGGCACCGTCCGTCCCGGTCAGCACGGTGGCGATCTGTCCGCGTATCTGGTGGAGCAGGCGCATCTGGAGGCCGGCCAGACCGATCTCGGAGACGCCCTGTATGCCGTCGCCGTCGGCATCGATCCACGCCCGGCCGCCGAGGCTCACCGGAGTGAAGACCAGGCCGGCATCGAGGGTGGTGTCGACGTCGCCACGCCCGACGGTGACCGGCTGCGTGCAGCCGATGGACGGATCCGGATCTTCGGTGCACGGCGAGCCGGAGAAGGCGGTGCCGGCCGGATTCACGAACTCGACAAGGTAGTCGCCAGGGGGCAGATTGGTGAACTCGTAGAAGCCGTCGTCGTCGGTGCGCTGGGAGCGGACCACCGGCCCCGGCATCCCGGCCATATCGTCCAGCCGCAGGTTCACCTGGATGCCCGCCACGCCGTTTTCGCCGGCGTCGGTGCCATCCAGATCGGCGTCTCTCCATACCCGATCCCCGATCGAGGCGCCGCGGTCGTCGAGACCGAAATCGACGTCGGTCTCGGTCGGGCTTCCGACCAGGTCCAGCAGATCGGTCTCGCCGTTGAACGGATTCGCGTCGCTGTCGAGAGTGGGGTCGCCGCCCTGACCCTTCGGTACGAGCAGCGTGCCGAACGGCGGTGTCACGTCGACCTTGTAGTTCGGACTCGGTGGCACGTTGCCGAAGCCGTAGCTGCCGGCCGTATCGGTCTGCACGGTCACCAGCGAGCTGGTAACGACGTTGAACAGGCCGACCCCGACGCCGGCGACCCCGGCCTCGCCGGGGACGGTCTGCTGGGCGTCGCCGTTGACGTCCAGCCAGACGAAGTCACCGACGGTGGCCGGCGTGAACACCAGACCGGCATCGATGCTCGTGTCGTCGACGCCGGTGGCCACGCTGATCGGCGAAGTTCGCTTGGTCGTCGGATCGAAGTCGCTGTCGAGGGCGTCGTCAGCTCCTTGATCCTGCAGCGAGACGGTCGCGGCGGCCGGAGCGACGATCTCGAGGATGAAATCGCCGACCGGCACGGTAGAGAAGCGGTAGAACCCGTTGGGGCCGGTTTGGGTCTGGCGCAGGAGGGTGATGCCGTCCACGGCGTAGAGGCGGACGATGATGCCCGGCACGCCGCCTTCACCGCCATCCTGGATGCCGTCGTTGTCGGCATCGAGCCAGACCCGGTCGCCGAGTCGGGACGTCGCCGTCAACAAGCCGGCGTCGCGGACCTCGCTACCTCCGGTCGCCAGCGCGATCGGGTCGGTCCGGGACGAGGTCGGCTGGAAGTCGCTGTCGAGGGTCGGGTCGGAGCCCTGGCCCTTCAGGGTCAGGGCGAAGCCGGTCGGAAGCGCGAGCTGCAGCGAATAGGTCGCGGGCGCCAGGTTGCCGATCCGGTAGGAGCCGTCGGAGATGGTGAAGAACTCCGCCACCGGACTCTGGGTCGCTTTCAGCAGGCCGATGGTGAGCGCCGGCAGCGGTGGCTCGGCGGGATCCCGGATGCCGTCGGCATCGTCCAGCCAGGCGATCCCCGACAGGGTGGCCGGAGTGAACACGGCGCCGGCATCGACATTGGCGGCCACGCCGCCGGCGGTCACGGTCACCGGATCGGTGCGGCCGAAGGTCGCGCCGGCGGCGGGGTCGACGTCGCTGTCGAGGGTGTCGTCTCCCGCCGCATCCTGCGGCGCGAAGGCGATCCCCGTGCCGTCGACCTCGATCACGTAATCGCCGATCGGTACCTGCAAGAACTGATAGCCGCCGGTCGCGTCGGTAAAGGTCGACTCGAGGACGAGCCCGCTCACGGCCCCCAGCAGGCGAACGGCGAGGGCTGGAACGCCCTCCTCGGCCGGCTGCCGGATGCCGTCGTTATCGTCCAGCCATACGAGGCCTCGAATGTCGCCGGCCTCGAGGATCAGGCCGGCGTCGTCGTCGACCTCGTCGCCGGAGATGGTGAGGACCGGGTCGGTCTCCATCGTTGTCGGGTCGAAATCGCTGTCCACCAAGTCGTCGCCGCCCGCATCCTTCGGCGACAGGGTGTAGCCGTTCGGCTCGGTGAGCTCGACGAAGTACTCGCCGGGCGGCAGGCCGTCGAAGCGGTAGACGCCGTTGGGGCCGCTGGCGGTGGTGCCGAGAGAGGTCGGCGTCGTGTCGAACAGCTCGACCTGAATGGTGGAGAAGTCCTGGGTCTCCTCGGCGTCCTGGATCCCGTCGGCGTTGTCGTCGATCCAGACGCGGCCGGAGTAGACGATCGGGGTGTAGAGCCCGGCGTCGACCTCGCTGATCGTGTCGCCTGAGGTCATCGTCTGGCTGCCGACCCGTCCGGCGCTGTCCGGGTCGCTGTCGATCGTCTCGTCGCCGCCTTGGTCCTGCAGGGTGAAGACCATCCCGGGCGGCGGCTCGAACTCGATGATCCGCTCACCGGGCGAGATGCCGGTCACCGTGTAGGTGCCGGCGGCGATCGAGGTACCGGTCGCGACGATCGCATCCGTCGCCGCGTCGCGGACGTTGACGACGACCGCGTCGATCCCCGTCTCGCCGCCGTCTTGAATCCCGTCGCCGTTCAGGTCCTCCCAGACGAAGCCGTCGAGAGTGATCGGGAAATAGAGGCCGGCGTCGACGTCACCGAGGGTGTCGCCGGAGGCCATCGCTTGCGAAGGCACCCTCCCATCCGCCGCGGGATCGCTGTCGAGAGTGTCGTCGCCCGCGTCCTGCTGCGTGAACTCCATCCCCGCCGGGGCCACGAATTCGACGATCCGGTCGCCGGGCGAGATGCCGGTCACCATGTAGGTGCCGGCGGCGATCGAGGTGCCGCTCGCGACGATCGCATCGGTCACCGTGTCGCGAACGTTGACGACGACCGCGTCGATCCCCGGCTCGCCGCCGCCCTGCAAGCCGTCACCGTCGAGATCCTCCCAAACGAAGCCGTCGAGGGTGATCGGGGTGTAGAGGCCGGCATCGACGTCCGACACCGCGCCGCCCGGCGGGAAGGTGACCGAGGCAGTGCGGCCGTCGCTCGGGTCGGGGTCGCTGTCGATCGTGTCGTCGCCCCCGACGTCTTGGAGCGTGAACTCCATTCCGGCAGGAGCCTCGAACTCGACGACATGGTCGCCCGGGGGGATATCGGTGATCGAATAGATGCCGGAGGCGTTGGTCGATCCGGTGCCGATCACCGTGTCGCCGGCGGTCTCGCGGACGTTCACCGTCACGGCGTCGTTCCCGGGCTCGCCGCCGTCCTGCAGGCCGTTGCCGTCGAGGTCGTCCCACACGAAGCCGTCGAGGGTGGCAAAGGGCAGGAGTCCCGCGTCGCGAGTGAGGTCGTCGACGCCGGCAACCATGAACGATGACGTCCGCCCGTCTGGTCCGGCGTCGCTGTCGAGGGTGTCGTCGCCCGCGTCTTGCAGGGTGAACACTCGCCCCGCCGGGTCGATGAACTCGAGTATGTAGTTGCCCGCGGGCACGCCGGTGATGAGGTAGCTTCCGCCGGCCGCTGTCGTGTCGGTGCCGACGATGGCGTCCGTCACCGCGTCCCGGAGATTGACGGTCACTCCGGCCGGACCCGATTCGGCGCCGTTCTGGAGGCCGTCGGCCGCGGTGCCGCCGCCGAGACCGTCGTCGATCCAGACGAAGTCACCCACGGTGAACGTCGGGCCGCCCGCCCACGCCGCGCTTGATGCCGCCAGCAGTCCGATGCCAGAAGCGACGAGAAAGAAGACGAGCGAGCGCTGGACGCGCGCCCAGCGAGAGCCTCCGGAGCTCGTGGCGCACGTCTCCTGCGGACATCCCGCTGGCAACTGCCGTGTCACGCTCGCTGCGCCCCGCCCCTCAGAGTCCGGCTTCGGTTTGCTGCGTCATCAGAGGCCGGTTCGAGGCGGTCTCGGCAGCTCCCGGCGGCTCGTCGACCCCTCCCGCGGCAGCGCCGACCACGCCTCCCGCGGAGCCGTTCGGAATGAGCGCCTGGTAGGCCCGGCAGAACGTCTCGTAGGCGTTGTCGTAGCGGCCCGCTTCGAGCATCTGGTCGGCAATCGTCGCCCGAAGCATCGCACGTCCGCTCTCGGCCGCGTAGATCCCGAGGTCCATATATACGGTGATCGTCTCCCAGACGAGCCGCTGAATCCGCTCGGCGGCACCGCCGTCGCCCTCCGGCCGCACGACGCGGAAGCCTTCCACCTCGTCGAGCAGGCCGCTCTCGAGCCACAACAGCCGGGTGAGGCCGGAGCCCGTCGCGGCTCCGTTGCGAAGAGACTCGGTGACCGGGAAGTTCTCGAGGATCTTTTCCGCGAGCTCGAACAGAGTGTCCTGATCGGTTTGTGGTGGATCGAGCGGCACACCGAGCAGCTCCTCGAGCGAGATGACCGTCGACTCCAGGGCGATCACGTTGTCGAAGCCGACGATCTTGTCGAGCAGGCTCGAAACGGTCGTGACCGTCGGGTCCGGGTTGGCGGGGTCGCCGATGCGGCTCTTGATCAGTTCGACCTTGCCGGCCGCCTCCTCGGCCTGGGCGATCGCAGAGTCGAGGTCCATATCGAGATCGGTGTGATCGATGTCGCTGTCGGCATCATCGGGGCCGGCGTCACCGGGGCCGATCAACGTCTGACGCAGCGTCGTGTGGTCTTCGCCCGGCGACGTTCCCTTGAGTTGCAGGACCATCGCCGCGAGCTCGCTGTCGGTGTTGGCGTTGACCTCGGCCATCGTCTTCTCGACGAAAGGCAGTTTGGCTACGCGGGTGTTGCGCCTGGTTTCGTCATTCGCCGGACCCGTCCCACCGGCGGGCCAGACGGTCGTGTCGAACGGCCAGTACGCGGTGACCTCCTCGGCGTAGGTCAGCGTCATCAGCTCCTCGAGGGCCGGACCGCAGAAGGCGTCCCGAGCGTTGAGCCCGCACTCCACCTGGAGGCAGGCGACCTTGGCCAGGTTGAGCAGGATCGACGCGATGATCCGGATCGGGCTCGGGATATTGGCGCCGAACCCGCCGGCCACGATGTGGATGTCGTCGTCGGTGGTCTCGACAAAGGCGATGGCAGCCGAGATCACCCCCGTGCAGATATTGAGCAGGCACGTGTTGTTGAGATCATTGCTGCAGCTGGTGACGAACCACTGATCGAGGCACGCCTGCGGGTCGCTCTCCGAGCAGGCGGCCTCGGTGGCGCCGTCCTCGTCGGTGCCTCCGTCTTCGCTTGCCCTGGCGGCGGCTTGCATCCGGATGAGGGTCTCGAGGAAGTAGGTCGACTCGCCGAGGGCCGAATCCGCGATCGCCGGATAGGCTTCGGGTGGCAGGTCGTGGAGCATCGCGACCGCCTGCTCGAAGCGGAGCTCGAGCACCCGGGTCATGGCGTCGAGATGTGCCCTGGCGTCAGGGTCGTCGGGCTTGACGATCGCCTGGTGTTGGTAGGCCGCCTGCTTCAGCATCTCGAAGGCGGCGCGTTGCTGGCGCTCGAATTCGACGATCTTCGCGCGGGCAGCCGAGACTTCGGCAGCCGAAAAGAGCTCGGCACCGAGCGGCGACACGGGGCTCTGGGCCGCGAGGGGAAAGGCGACGAGGGTCAGGGCCAGCGCAAGACTCGCGGCCCCCGGGAAACGAAAATGGAGAGAGCGCGTCACTGGCGGCCTCCGTTCTGGTCAGAGACGAGCCTGGGCTCAGCCTCGGATGATCGTGAGCTCGGTCTGGAAACCGGCGTTCCGGGGCGTTCCACGCGGAGGCGTCGGTAGGCCCTGGAATAGGAGAGGAACGCCTCGGCGAACCGCCACTCGGCTAGCTCCTGGTCGGCGCGCAGTGCCAACTCTTCGATGAAGGTGATGTCCGTCGTTCCCTCTTCGATGGCGCGTTCGATCTCGCTCCAGACGAGCGCTTGCACCTCCTCGATCAGGCCGCCGGCGTTGGCAGGCAGAAAGAGGGTAGGGATCAGCCGGCCTTCGAGCAGGCTGCGGTCGAGAACGATCTCGAGCGGCAGGCCTTCGGTCTGCTCGGCGAGAATCTTCTCGAGGACCTCGAACATCGTGTCCTGGTCCGGCAATCCGGGTTCGGCCGGGACGCCGACCTTGTCGAGCTCGGTCTGCAGGCTCGACTCGAGTGCGAGCACGTCGTCGAAACTCGCCGCCTTGACGAGTTGGCTCGACACCGTCGTGACCGTCGGATCCGGGTCCTCGGGATCGCCGACCCGGTCGATGATGATCTGGAGTCCATTGTTGATCGCGGCAAGCAGGTCATTGACCGCGTCGATCTTGGCGTCGAGCCTGGTGTGATCGACGTTGAGGGACCCCTTCAGCAGGTTGCGGACCTGGTCGTGGCTGAGATCGAGCAGGCCCCACAGGCTGTCGCGCGACGCCGCCACCTCGCCGTCGGTGTTCCAGTTGATCTCGGCGATCGTCTTCTCGACGAATGGAATCTTGATGATCTCGGAGCTCGGACCGATCGACGTCACCGAACCGGAGATCGGCGAGTACTTGCCGGAACCGTCGGGCCTGTCCTCCCCAGCGTAGGTCAGTATGAACATCGACTCGTTGCTTGGGCCGCAGAAGTTGTCTTCAGTTTCGCCTCCGCACTGCACCCCGTCGCACACTGCCTGGGCGATCTCGACGGCGATCGCGGTGATGAACTTGAACGGGTTGGGGAGGGGTATGCCGACGCCGAAGATGGTGATCTCGATATCGTCGAACATCGCGAAGTCGAGCTGTTCGAGAACGAAGATGATCACGGTGCAGGCGGGCGCTGCGCAGGTGAGCTGGACGTCACCCTTGCAGGAATCCACGAACCAGTGATCGACCGACGGCACCGTGACCATCTCGGTCATTCCCTCATCGAGCGCCTCGGCAAAGCCGAGGTCGAAGTGCGCCCCCTGATGGGTCATCGACAACGACTCGAGGATCGACATCCTGGAGTCCCGGAGCAAGACGGACATCGAGACGACGGCGGCGTCGGGCAGCCGATCGACGCCGATCTTGGCGCGATCGAAGCGCTCTCGCTGGATCGCGATGTGGCTCTCGAACTCGGCGGCGCGCCGGGTCGACCCTCTCGAGCGCAGCTCGGTGGTGGCATGCTCGATCATCTGGTCGAGCATCCCTTCGACCACCTCGATGAACGCGGCAGCATTGCTACGCGCCTCCGCGACGGCTGCGGCGGACGGTTGAGTTGACTGCCGGGCACGCGCGGCGGCGGCCTCTTGGGTGACCCCCGCCGGCTCGGGGGCCGCCGTTTGACTGCCTGCTGAGGCGGGCGCCAGCAAGAGCGCCGAGAATGCCGCCGCGGCTGCTCCGGTCAGAGCCTTGCGCGGCGACCGCGGGGCTCTTGGGTCCAATCGTCGACTACTCATCATCTACCTCCATAGCAACTTTCGAAGTCGTCAACCGTTCACCGTAGTTGTCGAGACCCGCGAACTGGATCCGCTGTGCGCCGTCGACCCACAGCTCGAGGCCACCGGCCCGGGCGTCCGACTCGGGCGAAGACCACCAGATGAGATCGAAACGAGGAGTGGCGGCGCGGTCGAGAGTCGCCTCCCGCACGTTCCAGCCACCCTGAGAGTCGCGCAGCGACACCATCAGGCGATAGCCGCCGACTGCCCGCTCGACCGTCACGCGGAGTGCCGATTCACCGGCCGAGAAGTACTCGGCCAACGGCTCGCCGCGCTTCGCGGCGTCGCCGAGACCTCGGGCATCGAGAGCGAGACGCCATTCGATCGTCTCCGCCACGATCGGCACGGTGGTCGACCATGCCGAGGTGTCGCCCGACTCGAAGCCGTCGAGGAAGATCGCCTCGTGAATGGGGTCGGTGTCGGTCGCTTCGTGGTTGGCCTGATCGGGATCGGTCGAGCCGGGCGGCTCGATCACCGTCGCCGTGTTCGCGACCTCGGTGCTGGTGGTCGTAGGGTCGACGGTGCCGTTGGCGACGTAGGTCGCCGACAGACACAAGTGATCCGTCAGCAGGTCGTCGATCGGCGCGAGGGTGTCGGCAGTGGGGTGGCAGAGGACACCGACCGCGGGGAAGCAGGACCAGGTCACGTCGATGAGCTCCGGCGGGAAGATGTCGAGCACGTTCGCTTCGACGATGTCGCTCGGCCCGTTGTTGCGAACGATGATCCGGTAGACGACGGCGTCGCCGGGAAGGACGTAGCGCTCGTCGTTCGTCTTGGAGATCTCGAGGTCGCCGACCACGATGACCTCCGTGAGCTCGGTGTCGGAGTCGTTGCCGGAGTCCGTGTCGACCGACGAAGTGGTGACGCTCGCCGTATTCGACAGGTCGGTCGTCCAATCGGAGTCGACCAGCACCTCGATGTCGATGCTCGCGGTGCCCACCTCGGTCAAGGTGTCGAGGGTGCAGGTGACGGTCGGATCGCCGCCGCAGCTGCCCTGAGTCGGCGTCGCCGACAAGAGGGTCGTGCCGTCGGGGATCGTGTCGGTCACCGTGACGTCGTAGGCATACGACGGGCCACCGTTGGCGATGTCGATGGTGTAGACGAGGGTGTCGCCGGCGGCCACCGGGTCGGGCGCGTCGCTCTTGGTGAGCGCCAGGTCCGCCTCCGCGATGACCGTGTTGACGGCGGTCGTCGAGTTGTTGGCGCCGTTGGGATCGGGCGTCACCGTGCTGCCGACCAGCACGTCGTTGACGATCGTGCCGATGACGTCCGGTCCGGCGGTCACCTCGATCGTGACGACCGTCGAGTCGCCCGCCGGGAGCAGCGTGAAGCCGCAGGAGACCGTCTCGTCGGTGAGCGTGCTGATCATGCAGTCCGGGGCGCCGGGAACGACGCTCACGGCGTCGACCACCGGCGGCAGGACGTCGGTGAAGGTGATCTCGATGGCGTCGGA
>CALZKB010000083.1 GCA_945787575.1 Thermoanaerobaculia bacterium
AGAGATCGAACTCCTCCTTGAGCTCCGGAAGATCGAACTCGGCCTTCAACTGCTCGAGACTGTACTCCTCCTTGAGCTCCGGAAGATCGAACTCGGCCTTCAGCTCCTCGAGACTGAACTCCTCCTTCAGCTCTCCGAGCTCGAACTCCTCCTTGAGCTCCGGAAGATCGAACTCGGCTTTGAGCTCCTCGAGGCTGTACTCCTCCTTGAGCTCCGGAAGATCGAACTCGGCCTTGAGCTCCTCGAGACTGAACTCCGCCTTGAGCTCTCCGAGCGCGAACTCTGCCGTGAGCTCCGGCAGCTCGAACTCGGCCTTGAGCTTCTCGAGCGTGAACTCCTCTTTGAGCTCCGCGAGGTCGAACTCGGCCGTGAGCTCCTCGAGGGTGTACTCATCCTTGAGCTCCCCGAGGGTGAACGCGGCCTTCAGCTCCGGGAGCTCGAACTCGGCCTTGAGCTCCTCGAGCGTGAAGTCCTCTTTGAGCTCCGCCACCTCGAACTCGGCCTTGAGCTCTTCGAGGCTGAACTCCTCCTTGAGCTCCGAGACCTCGAACTGCTCCTTGAGCTCCTCCAGCGTGAACTCCGCCTTGAGCTCTTCGAGCGTGAACTCCGCCTTGAGCTCCGAGAGCTCGAACTCCGCCTTGAGCTCCTCGAGCGCGAAATCCGCTTCTTTGAGGTCGCTCACCGAGAAGTTGGCATCCGCCAGCTCCGAGACCGTGGCGCCTCCGTCTTTGAGCTCCTTGGCGCTGTAGTACTCGGCGAGATCCTCCACCGAGCACTCGTCGACCTCCTCGAGGAGCTCCTTGGCGGTCATGCCTGCTTCCTGCAGCTCCTCGACGTCGTAGTGCCCCCAAAGCTCCTTCGCCGTGAAGCCGGCCTTCACCATCTCCTTGGCCGAGTGGTACGGAGCCAGCTCCTCGACTTCGTACCCCGCCTCGCGCTTCTCCTCGAGGGTGAACTCCTTCTGCACCTCCTCGCCGGAATAGCCTGCCTTCTTCAAATCGTCGGCCGTGCAGCCGGCGGCCGCCATCTCTTCCGCCACGAAGCCAGCCTCGTGCAGCTCCTCGCCGCTGTAGGCTTCGCGCAACTGTTCCGCAGGCCAACCACCTTCCTTGAGGTCGGCAGCGTCCCACTCCGCCTCCTTCATCTCCTCGGGGCTGAACTCCGCTTCCAGCATCTCGGCCGCGGTGTAATCCGCTTCCCGCAGCTCGAGGGCGCTGTATCCACCCTCTTTGAGCTCGGGGGCGGTGTAGCCACCTTCGCGCAGCACGTCGGCGCCGATCTCTGCATCCTTCAGCTCGACCGCCGGCCACATCTCCACCGCGTCTTCGCCCTCCGCCGCCTCACCACCCTCCCCGTGGAAGTCCTCCGCTGTAAAGACGTCGTCCTCGAGCAGCACCGTGGGTTCCCAACCGCCCTCCCGAAACTCGGGCCATCCGTACCCGCCCTCCCTCAACGCCTCGAGCTCCCACTGGCTATCCAGGAACTCCCCGGCCGGATAGAGCCCGTGCAGCTTCTCCGCCGGGAACTCCTCTTCCTTGAGATTGTCCACCGTGTAACCGGCCTCCCGGACGTTCTCCATCTCCAGCCCGACCTCGATCATCGCCGATGCCGGGAGCTCTGCGCTCTTGAAAGCCTCCATCGGGGACTTCTTCTGAACCAGGGATTGCGCTATCAGTTTTTGTTCGTCGCTGACTTCGATCATCGTGAGACTCCTCGACAGTGATGTGGGCTGAGCATCCGAGTTTCTTCCCGTCTAGCCCTTGGGCGCGGCTGGCGCCGATTCGTTACAGGTCGCTCCCGTCTTGAGTGGTCCTCGCACACCATGCAACTGCTTTCTCGATAGCTGCGAGGGAAGCACCCCGTCACCACGCCTGTCAAGCACTTGCGTCATAACCTTTCTTACTTTAAGCTATATCGCGAGAGCAGCACTCCGCCATAATCCTTCTTACTTTCGCGATTCACGTCAGCAAGCGACCATGCGCCACCACTGGCAGCTCGAGATGCTCAAGGCAATTGCCCCGCGTTATCGAAAAGCGGGCCGGAGAGACAAGTCACGCATTCTTGATGAATTCTGCTCCGTGACCGGGTTTCACCGCAAGTACGCCATCCGGCTGCTCAAGCACCCCCCTCGACCACGCCTTCCAAGGCGGCGCGGACGCCCGCAAAAATCGGGCGTCGATGCCGAGCGGATTCTCGTCGCCATCTGGCACCAGTCGGGCTGCCCCTCCTCGCGGCGGCTCCAGCGCGAGCTTCCCGCACTTCTCCGCCGGGCGCGCCAGAGACTCGACATTCCTCCCAAGGTCGCGCGGCAGCTCCTCGACCTCAGTGCCCGCACGATCGACAGGCGTCTCAAGCGACACCGCGAGCGTCTCAGCGACCGCGGTGATCCGTTCGAGCGGCACCGCCGCGATCACGGAAGACTGGAAAGTAAGAAGGGTTTTGGCGCGACGAGATTAGCCAGGGCGAAATCGCTCAACAGGCCCTTATCAGACGGAAGCCCTAGCCGTAACAAACCGTGGTCTGAACCGACAAAGTACTCTAGAATGGGCGGTACACGGACCCACCGGCCGCCAAGTGGAAAGGAACCGGGCATACCTCTTAGTCAAGAGGAACCAGAGGAGAATAGGGAGAGAGCTATGGCGTTAGAGATGAAGACCCGCAAGCACAAGGGCGTCACAATCGTCAGTCTCAAGGGGGAGATGATCTTGAGCGAGGAGCATTTCGCCCTGATGAAGTTCGTCGTCAAAGAGCTGGATGAGGAGAAGAGGTTCGTGATCGACTTGGGCAAGGTGTCGAAGATGGACTCCGCCGGCGTCGGCGAGCTAGTCGCCGTAAACGTGGCCGTTAAGGAAAAGAAGGGCCAGGTTCACCTCGCGAACTTCGAGGATCACATCGGCAAGATCCTCCAGATGGCTTTGATTCACAAGATCATTCCCTCCTTCGACACCCAGAAGGAGGCGATTGCCGCGTTCGATGACTAGCGCGATGAGCTACTGTCCACTGGGGATGGCAGTCGAGGGGTCTCCAACGGCGGACGCGCACCGAGGCCGGTGACCGATGGCCTTGGCCCGCATCACGCCGGAAACAGCCGTCGAAACGGTCGCAGACCAGATCCGCGGCTTCAGGGAGACAGTGGACGGCGCCGGGCGCGCGCCGGCCCTCGTCAAGCTGAGGACGAGAGCCGACGAGCTGAGCGAGCTGGTCGAGGCGGGCACCCTCGAGATCGAGGTCCTCTCTCTCGGTGACCTGCATCCCCAGTGGACGGGGATGGTCGCTCAATGGCTCGGCATGGAGGGCGAGCCGCTGGCCGAGGCGATCATCGAGGAGAAGGAGTACCGTCAGCCTCCCGACCTGGGTCGCTCCTCCTCCGTCGTTCTCGTGCGCACGGGACGGCGTGGGCCCGGCCGTCAAGTCGGCGATCGCATCGCGCCGGTCCTCGTGATCGCCCGCGGCAGCACCGAGTCCCCCGGGGCCGAGTGGATGGAAGAGATCATCGAGGAGGTCAAGCAGCGTCCGCTGACATTGATCGCCGCCCCCAAGGGAAGCGAGTGGGCGCAGGCCTTGGCCGGCCTCGGGAGCCGAGACGCATGGGAGTGCAAGGTCGTCGAGCTCGAGACCCTCCAGAGCAAGAACCTCGAAGCGAGCCTGAAGCACCCTCCACTCCTGCAAGCAGGGCGCCTTGCAGGTCTTTGGTCGGCTTCGAGCGCTCTCGCTTCGATGCACGGCGCCTTTTCGGCCGTGCTCGACAACGAGGGGCGGTCGATAGCGTCGAAGAAGGCAGCCCTCGAGCAACGGGTGGCCGGGGCTGGACGTGGCGGCGTGGCCAATCCCACGGAGGTGGTCGGCGACGTCCGCGGCTACCTCCAGAAGCGCTTCGAGACGTTCCAGAAAGGGGTGTCCTCCAGGTTGGACGAGCTGGTGGCCGCCCACGACGGCACCCTCACCCAGGAGATCGAGGCCACGGTCGACGCCTTCAAGGACTTCGACTACGAGAAGGCTCCGAAGATCTTCGTTTTGACGATTCCGAAGAGCGTTCAGGACGGCCTGATCGCTCGGACGTCAAGCGCCCTCAGCGAGACCGGGCGTGCGGATCTGATGAAGATGAAGGAGCTTTTTCGGGAGGTCGAGACGCACCTCGAGGGCCTTATCGAGGCCAAGGGGGCGCCGCCGGTCACGCTGCACTTCGAGCACATGTCGGACCGGGTGCTCTCGAACCTCGTCGATCGATCGATCGGTTTCAATCGCCCCTATGAGAGCCAGATCACCCGGCGCGGACCGATGGACTACTTCATGGCCGCTCGCCGCTACCAGATGATCTTCTTCATGGTCTTCTCGGCCTTCGGCCTCTCCTTCATCCGTTCCTACCGCGAGTTCACCATCCCGATGGGTATTCTGCTCCTCTCCTTCGGTCTGTTGAGTGTCGTGAACTCGACCCGCAAGCAGAGCGCGGAGACCATCGCGAAAGAGCTCGACAAGGCTCGCGACGGCATGCGTAACGACTTGAAACGATCTACCGGTGAGGTTCAGAAGGGTTGGGAACAGGCGATCGCCCAGCATCTGTCGGAACAGCAGACCAACGCCATCGAGCTGGTCGACGCGACCGTCAAGTCGGTCACCGAACAGGTGGCCCGTGAAGCGGCCGCCGAAAAGGAGATCCTCCAGAAGCAGCTCAAGACCTTGGAGACCTCCCACCGCAAGATCGCCGAGGGGGTCAAGAAGGCCGAGGTCTCCGAGAAGGACCTGGAGCAGATGAGCGCGCAGTTGATCACCTTTTACTCGGCCATGATGCGGCCCGCCGAGGCGGGCGCCGCCCCCGGCGCTCCGGCCACCGGAATGCCGGCTTCCGGGATGCGGCCACCGGCGGCGCCAGGCGCCCCCGGGGCCCCTGCGTCCGCTGCGATGCCGCCGGAGGCGGCAGCGGCCCTCAAGAAGCTCGAGGAGCTCAAGAACAAGCCCGCCGCGAAGCCGGGAGCGGCGGCCGCCGGCAGGCCCAAGCCAGGTGGTCTCGCCGGTCAGGCCAAGCCCGACAAGGCCGCCGATCCGTTCGCCAAGCTCCGGCAAGCCAGAGCCGGCGCCGAGAAGGACGCGCCCAAGCGCCCCTCCCTCCCCTCCCGCCCGAGCAAGCCGTCCGCCACCAAGGACGCCCGCAAGACACCGAGCAAGCGCTCGCCGTTGCGCTCGCGAGACAAGAGCAAGTCCGACACGACCGAATGAAGATCGGGATCGATCTCGGTACGAGCTACTCGCTGGCGTCGCGCATTCAGCCGGACGGGTCGACCGCGCTCATCCCCGACTCGCGGGACGAGGACCGCTTCCACACACCCTCCGTCGTGCTCATTTCCGGAGGGAGCGCGTTCGTCGGGGCGACGGCGGAAGACATGGTCGAGGATCAGCCCGAGCTCGCCGCCATCCGTTTCTTCAAGCGGCACTTCGGCAACCGCGAGGCGATCTACTATGACGACAGCGGGGCGGAATGGCACGCCGAAGGCATCGCCGCCCTCGTTCTCGACAAGCTGAGGTTCGATGCCGAGGCGGAAGCCTCGCGCAAGATCGACGGAGCCGTCATCACCGTCCCCGCCCACTACAACGACCCCCAGCGCAAGGCGGTCGCGGCAGCCGCGATGCTGGCCGACCTCAAGCTGCTCGACCTCATCGAGGAGCCGGTGGCGGCGGCCCTGCACTACGGGGTGACTCGAGACGCCCACGATCAGATTCTCCTCGCCTACGACTTCGGCGGCGGCACGTTCGACGCGACGACCCTGAGCCTCGACCAGAACGGTATTTACGTCCTGGCCAAGGCGGGTCTGTCGGATCTCGGAGGCAAGGAGCTCGACGAGCGGATCGGCGAGATGGTCCTCGAACAGTTCGCGAACGCGCTCGGCCGACAGCATCAGTCGACGGCACGATCCCTGCTCGAGCTTCGACGCGCTTCCGAAGCGATCAAGATCGAGCTCTGCTCGCCGGGGACGAAGCGGGTGAAGCGCACGATCGTCCTCGGCAGCGACGCCGTGGAGGTCGACATCGAGCGCACCTGGTTCGAGAAGGCGATCCGGGCCGATCTCAAGCGGACGATGGAGGTCACCTTCCGTTGTCTCAAGGAGGCAGGCCTCGACAAAAAGGACGTCAATACAGCCCTCTTGGTCGGTGGATCGTCGCTCGTTCCCGCCGTCGTCGAGGCCATGCGCAAGGAGTTCGATCAAGAGGGCCAGAACGTGCTTTACCACGAACCGAGCAAGGCGGTCGCCTACGGAGCGGCGCTCCGAGCAGCTCAGCTTTCAGGTGAAGAGGTCAAGTACAAGCTGCCGCCCGAGCTCAAGGGGGTCACCGGCCACAACGTCGGTGTTCGCACCGTCGACTCGAGCACCGGCCAGGTCGAGGTCAGCACGCTCATCAAGAAGAACATGCCGCTTCCGACTCGCATCAACAAGACCTACTACACGACCCGCGCCGATCAGCGAAAGATGGCCCTCGACTTCGTGCAGTTCGGCGACGACCCGAGACAGGCGGTCAGCCTGGGGCTGCTCAACGTCGGCCCGCTTCTTCATCCGCGGGTGAACTACCCGATCGGGGTTTTTGTAGAGTACATGGAAGACGGAAGAATCGCCGTCACCGCCAGCGACGCCAACACCGGCGAAGAGCTGGAACAGACTTTCGGTGGAGACCCGAGCGGCGACATCCAGTATCTCTCGGACCAGCGCAAGCTGCTTCACTCCCTGCTGATGGCGCGTTCCTAGCCCACCGAGCCGATCGGCGGCGAGTGCTGCCGCCCCGCATGCACCGACGATGAGCTCCCCCACTCCACCTCGCATCGGCATCGAGGAGATCGACAAGAAGTACGAGATCCTCGAGCTGCTCGGCGAGGGCGGCATGGGCGAGATCTACAAGGGGCGCCATCTCCACCTCGAGGAGATTCGGGTCCTCAAGACGATTCGCCCTCAGCTGCGCCACGACCAGGAGCTGCAGGCCCGCTTCCTGCGCGAAGCTCGAGTCGCTACCCGGCTACGCCATCGCAACATCGCGGCGATCCACGACTTCGTCCTCGGCGACGACGGGACGGCGTGCATCGTCATGGAGTTCATCGAAGGGATGGACCTCGCCCAACGGATGCGTTCGGCGCGTCCCCTGAAGCCGCCGGAGATCTTGGACGTCGGCCGACAGACGCTGAGCGCTCTCGGGTACCTTCACCGTCGCCAGATCATCCATCGCGACATCTCGCCCGACAACATCATGCTGACGGAGACGCGAGGCAAGAAGCTCCTCGTCAAGCTGATCGACATGGGTATCGCCAAGCCGCTCGACGGCTCGCAGTGGCAGACCCGCTCCGAGATGTTCATCGGCAAGGTGAGCTATTCCTCGCCGGAGCAGCTGGGAGCGGGCGGCGCCCAGGAGCTGGACGGACGGAGCGATCTGTACTCGCTCGGCGTCGTCCTCTGCGAGGCGCTGACCGGAGTCCTACCGATCACCGGCACCGACCAGACCTCACTGATCGCCGGACACCTCTTCCATCCGCCAAAGAGCTTCGACGAGACCGACCCACGAGGCGCGGTCTCTCCCGCGCTGCGAGCGGTCTTGACTCGAGCGATCGAGAAGAAGCCGGAGGACCGCTACGCCGACGCCGAGAGCTTTGCCGAAGCGTTGAAACAGGCGCTCGAGCAGAGTCCCGAGCGCGCGGTGGAGGGCTCTTTCGACAAGACGGTGTTCGACCCCATCGACCCGGGCGTCGCCGCGCCGGAGGGAGCTCCCGACCCGACGCGGATGCAGGCCCCGGGCCAGGCGGCGGCCGGACCGGCGGGGACGAGCGAACCGCTCGCACCCACGGTGCTCGAACCGAGCGCTCCAGGCGGCGGCGCGCCTTCCCAGCCTCCTACCGTGCTCACCCCTCCCGCGGAGGGGGCTCCACCGCCACCGCCGACGACGATCGATGCACCCCGAGCGCAGCCTCCGACAGTCCTCTCCGATGGACCGCCGTCCGCCGAGCCGACCGCCGCCCCTCCGCTCGAGCCACCCACTCGAGGCTGGCGTCTAGGCCTACCCGTGGCGCTCGGCGCAGTCGTCGTCGCGGCCGTGATCGCGGTCGCGATGTGGATGGCGAGCGGAGCCGAGGAGCGAGAGCGGGCCGACCTCGCCGCCCTCGACTACGGTGACTTTCACGCGGTCGTAATCGGCAACGATCACTACCTCTACCTCCCCGAGCTCGAGACCGCGGCGCGAGACGCGCGCGACCTGGCGACCCTGCTCGAGCGCCGCTACGGATTCCGGGTGCGGGTGCTCCAGGACGCCACCCGCAACGACATCATCACCAGCCTGTCGGAAGTGGCCAGCGCACTGACTCCACGAGACAACCTCCTCGTCTTCTACGCCGGGCACGGCCGAATCGACGCCAAGAATCAAAGCGGCTTCTGGCAGCCGGTGGACGCCGACCCGCTCGATACCTCGCAGTGGATCTCGACGACCCACACCTTGAGCTCGCTCCTCGACCAGTCGACGGCGCAGCGGGTTCTGGTGATCGCCGACTCCTGCTTCTCGGGGGCGCTCACCAGCACCGCGGCGCGCGTGGACGCTTCCGACGAGTCTCTGACGACCGCCGACGAGATCGAAGAGGTCCTCGCCTACAAGGCGCGACTCGCGCTGACGTCCGGCGGGTTCAGTCCGGTGCTCGACGCCGGCGGTGGCGCCCACTCGATCTTCGCGGGAGAGCTGCTCAAGATCCTCGGCGAGAACGACGGCGTCCTGACGGTGAGCTCGCTGTTCCAGCGAGCGGTCGATCCAGTCGCCGCCGGATCCGCGGCACTCGGCATCAGCCACCGACCGCAGCTCGCCCCGATTCCGAGAACCGACCACAGCGGCGGCGAGTTCTTCTTCGTCCCCCGTGACCTATCGGCTCTCGAACCGAGACCGGGCGTCCGGACGGCCGACCTGTAAAAGCCTGCGAGGCGTCGAGAGCAAAGATCCGCGGCGCTCGCCGGCGCTAGGGGCCCTTGCGGACGAAGAAGAAGTCGGCGACCTCGTTTCTCGCCCACCTCATCGACGCGAACTCGGGCGCCGCGCTCTCGGGCGCGGAATCTCGACTGCGAACCAGCTGGCGATAGACGAGGGACGCCTCGAGCACTCCGCCGTTGTTCCGCAGCACGTCCACGAAGTCGTCCGCGAAGGTGCCGCTTCCGGCGTCGAGGCCGCCGGAGGTGAGGACCAGCCGGCACCGCTTCTCCCGGAGCGCTCGGATGTGGTGATAACGCTCCTCCTCGGTCATCCCGCGCGGAAGCTGAGCGACCGAGGACCGGGTGCGCAGTCCCGAGAAGACCGCGTCGGCGACCAGCAGTACGTGACGCGCCGGAATCAAGTCCAGATGCTCGCTCACGAGCTCGGTCGGTATCCAGTTGACCGGGTTGACGGAGTCGGCGTCCACCGGCTGCCAGAACGCTCTGGTACCGCCGGGATCACGCTTGGCATGGCCGGCGTAGAAGACGAGCAGATTATCGTCGGGCGTGAGCCGCTCCCGAAGATCGTTGAGCGCCCTCATGATCGTCAACCGAGAGGCGTCGAGCTGCAGATCGACCGTGAATCCGTACTGCTTCTCCAGCGTCTCGGCGACCCGGCGGGCGCTCTGTTGCGCCTCCGGAATCGGTGACAGCCCGCTGTAGTTGGAGATCCCGATGACCAGGGCGTGGTAGTTGCCGAATGACACCTCGCCACGCGCGAGAATCGGCAGCGCCTCGGAGTCCGCCGTCAGCGCGCCGGTGCGGCTTCGCAGCTGATCGACCTCCTGGCGCAGCGAATCGATCTCTCGACTCTTGGCATCGAGCTGCTCGACGCGGCTCTGTAGCTCTCGCTTCTGGCTCTCGGACTGCTCCGTCGACCTCCTCAGCGCTTCGATCTCGCGCTGCAGCTCTTCGACCTGCCTGCTGGTCTCCTCGAGCCGCTCCTGCGCCCGGGTGAGCTCCTCGTACTCACTGCCTTGGAGCACGACGAGATCCTCGGCGAGGCCGGCCGCCCGGCGGTACCACCTGAGTGCCTCCTGGGCGTCCCGCTCGACGCCGCGTCCAGTCTCGTACAGAGAGCCGAGATTGATCTGAGCCGAGGCGTACCCCTGCTCCGCCGCGCGTCGGTACCACTGCGCGGCGCTGGGATAGTCCGGCGGCACGCCCAGTCCCTTCTCGAAGATCTGACCGACGTAGAACTGCGCCTCGGCGTCGCCCCCCTCCGCGGGCGTCAGCCAGACCTTGAGCGCCGTCCCCAGGTTGGCCTGATCCGGCTCCGTGTACTCCCCGCCGCGGACCCCGCACTCGACCGCGGTGGTCTTGATCGGCTGCCTGGCGGAGAGATAGGTCGTGCGCCGGCCGAGTCGACGGGTCCGCGGCGGCAGGAGACAGTCGACGATCACCAGGTCGTCGGCGGTGAGCGCCGCCTTGGGCTTCCTCGCCTCGGCGACGCGGCCGGGGAAGCAGCCGATCAACGTCGCCGCGATGACGCAGACGACAGCCGATGGACGCCCTCGGCCGGGGCTCGTAGCGCGAGTTGTCTTCATGGGTTCAAGCTCCTCATCTCACGGGCCTCGAGCCACCTCACCCTAACAGCGCCTCGCCGTCGCCTTCGAGCAGCACCCGCCGCGGCGGCACTCCGAAGCGGATCTCCTCCTCACCAAAACGCTGATGCAGAGCCAGGTTCACCTGATGCCGCCGCTCGACCATCAGGTCGAAGTCGGGCCTCGCAACGTAATAGACCATCTCGAACTCGAGGGCATTCTCTCCGAAGGCCTTGAGGTACGTGCGGTCGAAACGCGCCTCCTCGATCGATCCCAGGACTTCTTGGACGATCGATTGAACGCGCTCCAGCTTTTCGGTGGGAGTGTCATAGGCGACCGCAAACGCCTGCAGAACCCGTCGCTCCTGGACCCTCTTGAAGTTGCGGATCCGGCTGGTGAGCAGATCGTTGTTTCCCAGGACGTACTCTTCGCCGTTGAGACTCAGGACACGGGTCGTCTTGATTCCGATGTGCTCTACGGTCCCCTGAAGGTCGTCGACGATGATGAAATCGCCGACCTCGAACGGCTTGTCGAGGATGATCGACAGCGACGCGAAGGTGTCCCTGAGGACGCTCTGGAGAGCCAACCCGATGGCGATCCCACCGACTCCGAGGCCGGCGATCAAAGTGGCGACCTCGACGCCGAGGTTGTCGAGAGCGAGCAGAAGGACCAGGGTCCAGACGGCGATCCTCGCGAAGAAATTGAACAGCGCCAGGACCGCGAGCTTCGACGTGTCTTCGCCCTGACGGCGGCGCAGATAGGCGTCGACCGTGAAGCTGAGGACGTAGTTCGCCCAGATCCCGCCCTGGACGAACAGCGCGATCGAGAAGAGGCTGCGCACCACCATCGTGCCGCGAGGCGAGAGCTTGAGCGCGACGGCGGCCAGGAAGATACCCAGCACGACAAAGAACGGCCAGCTCGTGCGGCGCACGAGATCGAACACGAGATCGTCGACGACGTTCTTCGTGCGATCGACCACCCCCTGCAAGCGACTCAGCAGGATGTGGCGCACCACGACCATGCCGACGACGACGACGACGAAGATCGAGCCGGCCATCAGCCAGCTGGTCGTGTCGCTGTCGAACCCCAGGCCGGCGCCGAGGCGGGAAAGCCAGTCGCGGACGAGCTCTTCTCGCTCCACCATCGCCCCTAAAGCGCTCAGGAAGGAGGTGTCTCCTCGTCGATGGTCCAGATGTCGAGCTGTTGGGTCATCTGGACGAGGCGCGAGCGCAGACCGGCCAGATCGAGATTCGACGCCTGACCTTCCTCACTCTCGATCCAATCGTCGAGCGTCTTGATCCCCTCGACGACACCGTCGCGCGCCTTGGCGAGCTTTTCGTGACCTTCAGGCCCGAGCGCCTCGAGCCCGCGAGCCTCGATCAGCTTCATCAGGGTGCCGACCGTCAGCAAAGAAAAGGTGGCGAGCCTTTCGAGCTTCTTCTCGAGACTCGGGCCGGGGGCTTCGCCGCCCGCCAAGGCTTCCCCGGGAGCAGCCTCCTCGGGAGGACTCTCCTCGGATACGGCCTCGTCCGCGGCCTCCTCCTCGAGCTCTTGTTCCTCGGGGCTCCCCGACTCCGGGGGTGCATTCGTCGAATCAGGGGTCATCCGGGGATGATATACGAGCCCCCACGACTTCGCCCGCCGCGGCCGGGTTCCCTCGATCGCCGCCTCGGTGACCTGCCGTCACCCTAGCGTCTGTACCTCGATCTCAGGTACTCGCGAGTCTCGGTCGCCACGACGCCGGACAAGAACAGGAGGCCAACCAGGTTGGGAAGGGCCATCAGCCCGTTCATCACATCGGACAGGGTCCACACAAAGTCGAGACTCCGCACGGCGCCGAAGAAAATCGCCAGGATGAAGATCACGCGATAGGGCGTCACCGCGCGGTATCCGACGAGAAACTCGATCGACTTCTCGCCGTAGTAGCTCCAGCCGAGGATCGTCGAGAAAGCGAACATCGTGAGGCCGATCGTCACGATCCACACCCCCCACTCGCCTCCCAGTCCCTCGCGAAAGGCCATCTGGGTCATCGGCGCGCCGTTGAGGCCCGACTGCCACGCACCGGTGACGATCAACGACAATCCGGTGAACGAGCAGACGACGATCGTGTCGATGAAAGTCTGGGTCATGGAAACGAGCGCCTGACGAGCCGGCTCCCGAGTCTTCGCCGCGGCCGCGGCGATGCCGGCGGAACCGAGGCCGGACTCGTTCGAGAAGATCCCTCGCGCGACGCCGAATCGGATCGCCTGAGCGAGAATCGCCCCGGTGAAGCCCCCGGTCGCGGCGGTTCCCGAGAAGGCGCTCTCGAAGATCAGCTGGAGGGCGCCCGGGATCGCGTCCAGGTTCTGCACCAGGATCGCCCCCGAGCCGAGCATGTATGCGGCGATCATCAGTGGCACGAAAACGCCGGTGAATCTGCCGATCGACCGAATTCCACCGAGGATGACGGCCGCCGCCGCGGCGGCCATGACGAGACCGCTCACCCAGGTCGAAACGCCGAACGACTCGTTCAGAGCATCCGCCACCGAGTTCGACTGCACCATATTGCCGATGCCAAAGGCAGCGAAGGCCGCGAACAGCGCGAACAGCAGACCGAGGATCCGTCCGATTCCCGGAATGCCGTTGGTCAGGTAGTACATCGGTCCACCTGCCTGCCCACCGCGCCCGTCGGGCACGCGGAATCGAACCGACAACAGCGCCTCCGAGTACTTGGTGGCCATGCCGACGAGACCGGTCATCCACATCCAGAAGAGGGCTCCGGGGCCGCCGAGGGCGATCGCCGTCGCGACTCCAACGATGTTGCCGGTGCCGACCGTCGCCGCGAGCGCCGTCATCAGCGCTTGGAAGTGGGAGATGTCTCCATCGGCGCCTCTCTCCTTGCGCACGACGAGCGCCAGCCAAAGGGAGTGCCACAGCTGGGTGAACTGAAGCCCTCGAAGCCGCAGCGTCAAGAACAGGCCGGTCGCCAAGAGAAGAGGGATCAGCAGAAACGGTCCCCAGACGAAGTCGCTCGCTCGCGACACCCACTCAGTCAATCGTTCCATCGGCGCTCCCCCCGGATCGTGTCGTCAGATATCGAATAGATCGTCGAAGGCCTTCGCCGCGTCGCTGCGGCTCTCGGTCTCCTTGGCGAACTCCTGGGTCCACTTGACCTCGAAGAGCTCGCAGTCGTTGTTCGCCGCCTTCTTGGCGATTCGCTGCGGGATCTCCTGCCGGCACTCGAGTGGCGCGCCGCTGTCGAAGTGGGCGCAGTGGGTGCAGGTGTGGAGATCGGCGCCGCAGCTCGGGCAGCCGGCGGCGAGCGCCTCCGGCGCGGAAAGGTCGATCTCCCGGCCACAACGCCGGCACCGGAAGACCGTTGCGCGCGGAGCGCCAAGCCCCCTGCCGCGAGGCCCTTCCTGGCGCTCTCGCCGCGGGTGGTGTCCGCGTTCCGGTCGCTCCTCATCTTGGTAGCCCTTCTGTTTGTACTTGCGGCTCATTGGCAGTGGGTTATAGCAGATCGGTGAGGAGTGCAGGCACGCTCGGCCGGCACCCGGCTTCTCGGCGGCTCAGGGTCGATCGCTGCGAAGATCGGCTCGATCCGTGGAGTGTAACCCTCGACGTGGCCTTCGCTCCACATCGGTCGATCGAGCCTCGGCGCGGCCTGCCAGCTCTCCGAGGGCGGCGACCGTCTGCTCGATCTCGCCCAAGGCTCCGGCTACCAGCTGCGAGATCGTCCGGCGATCGAGTCGCGACGGGGGAGAGCTCGGATTGTCCGACACGATCTTCAGCACCTGCACGAGCTCGCGGGCCACTCCTCGAGACGCCGCGCGCAGGAAGCCGGAGGCCTCCATATCGTAGAGACCCATCAACAGGTAACGCAGCTCGGGCTCGTCGACGGTGTAGAGCGCGTCGGTCGCGATCTCTACTCCTGCGAGCGCCGGTGGAGACTCGGCGCGACCGGATCCCACTTCCACGATCCTCTCCGCCAGTCGAACCGAGCCGACCGAGAGTGTGGAATGGCCGGCGATCCCGACGTTGAGCCAAGCCGCGCTTGGACCTCCGGCGATCTTCTCCTTGGCCCAGCCCGCCATCCCGGCCACGGAACAGTGGCCAGTGAGAGCCGCCGACCTCCGCGAGATCGAAGTGCTCCCGCAGGGGATCCGCCTCGCAGCGCAAGGCGGTCATCAGGACGATCAGGACAGCCCCCAGACCCGCCCTTGAGCCTCGTAGCGGTCCGCTTCCGCCGCGCGGCCCCGCTTGCGGGCGCCACCTGCGAAGATCCGGATCTTCCTACCCAGCTCCCTGCGCAGCGCGTCTCGCTCCTCAGGCGCGAGGGCGGGATGTTCGAGCATCCCGCCGAGCGCCTTGATCCGGAAGCGGTCGAGACCCCAGACCGTCCGCGAAAGCTGGTCGGCGTGGCCACCGGTCTTGACGACCAGGGCGTCCTCGACGAACAGAACCGGCTCGACCGCACAGATCCGAAGCCACAGATCGTAGTCCTCGCATGCCGGCAGCGACTCGTCGAACCCACCGACCTCGTCGAACAGATCGCGAGCGACGAGTACGCTCGACGGGCTGATCGCGCAGGCCGGCAGGCAGTGCTCGAAGATGCGTCCACCGCGCTTGGCGTGTCGCCGACGAGGGTTGACCCTCCGCCCGTGGCGGATCCAGATCTCGTCGCAGTGAATCAGCCGATAGCTCGGCTCGCGGTGCCACGCCTCGGCTTGACGCTCGAGCTTGGTGGGCAGCCAGCGATCGTCGGAGTCCAAGAACGCGATCCAGTCGCCGCTGCAGTGGGCGACGCCCCGATTCCGCGCGGCGCTGACTCCCCGATTGGGCTGCTCGAGGATCTCGATCGCCGGGCCGAAGCGCTCACCGATCCGCTCCGCAGTGCCATCGGTGGAACCGTCGTCGACGACGATGATCTCGATTGGGGGAAGGACCTGGGCGGTGACCGAGGCCACGGCCTCCTCCACCTTCGCCACACGTTGGCAGGTCGGTATGACGACGCTGATCCGCACGCCTTAGCGTAGCAAGCGGGACGCGTCAGGCCGCAGCGAGCGCGGTCTCACGAAGGAGACGCTCGGAAGCTATCGGGTCGCCGAAGTCGGTGACGACCGCACGAGCCCCCAGGCGAGTGAGCTCCTCGGCATGGGCGCCAGCTCCGACCCCGACGAACGGCAGGCCAAGCTCTCCGGCGGTCTTCGCGTCCCAGACGCCGTCGCCGATCGCTACGATTCCCGCGAAGGCGCAGGAGGAGGCGCGGGCGATGGCATCACGAACGATGTCGACGCGCGAGGGCAGCCGATCGCTGGCGACCAACACTCCCGGCGGCTCGAGGTCAGCGGCCCCGAGCTTCAGTCGCGCGCTCGCCTCGAAGCCGCCCGTCGCCAACGCCACGATCCAGTCGGGGGATGCCGCCAGCTCGGCGAGGAGCTCGCGAGCGCCGCGGATGGCGCGGGCCACGTCCGGGTCGGCCTCGATCTCCAGGCGCAGCAATGAGAGGAAGCGTCGCTCGAAAGCCGTCCTCTCTGCCGGCGTCGGCCCTTGTCCTCGGCGGTCACGCAGCACCTCGACGAGCGCACCGCTGTCGCTGACGTCTCGGCAGGTGGCCCAATCGTAGGCCGCCGGCTCGCCGGGAAGCCCGAACAGCTCGTGCAGAGCCGCGACGTAGCACCGATCATCGAGGGCGGTGGTATCGGTGAGGGTGCCGTCGATGTCGAAGACGGCCAAGAGCTTGCTCGAGGACTCTGGTGCTCGACGCGCCAAGGGCTATCCGTCGAGCCAGCGCTCGAGCCAGTCGAGAACCTCGGCGTGCCACTGCAGGCTGTTGGCCGGCTTCAGCACCCAGTGGTTCTCGTCGGGAAAGTAGAGGAGGCGACCGGGAATCCCCTGACGCTGGAGGGCGGTGAAGGCGCCCAGAGCCTGGGTCTCCGGGATCCGATAGTCGAGCGCACCGTGAACGACGAGCATCGGCGTGCGCCAACGGCCGACGAGAGAGACCGGGTTATGACGCTCGAACCCTTGAGGGTTGGTCCAGTAAGGCCCGCCGTGGTCCCACTCAGGGAACCACAGTTCCTCGGTCGAGTAGTACATCATCCGGTTGTCGAAGATACCGTCGTGATTGACCAAGCAGCGGAACCCGTCGGGCCAGGCGCCCGCGATCCAGTTGATCATGTAGCCGCCGTAGGACGCGCCGAGAGCGCAGACTCGCTCGCCGTCCATCCACGGGAAGCGGTCGAGTGCCGCTTCGAGGCCGGCTTGCAGGTCGACGAGCGGCTTGCCGCCCCAGTCGCCGTTTATCGAGTCGGTGAACTGCTGTCCATAGCCGGTGGAGCCGTGGAAGTCGACCATGACGACCGCGTAGCCGGCGCCGGCGTAGACCTGCGGGTTCCAGCGGTAGTGAAAGTCGTTGTCCGAGCTCCCTTGCGGTCCGCCGTGGATGATGAAGGCGACCGGATACTCCTCTTCCGGCGAGAAGCTCGCCGGGCGAACAACCCAGGCATGAACCGGCTCGTCGTTCCAGCCGGGGAACACGATCTGCTCCGTCTCTCCCATCTGGATGTTCTTGAGGCGACCGCCGTTGGTCGTCGTCAGCCGCCGCTGTCGCCGCCCGCGCAGGTCCGTCCAGAAGAGATCGACGGGCGCCGTCAGGCTATCCATGCCGTAGACGATGCCGTCGGCGGTCGGCGCGGGCGACCGGACGTGGCCCCCGGCGACGAGCTTCTCGACCGTTCCCGTCTCGACCTCGACCGCGAACAGCGGCACCTCGCCCGTGTCCTGGGCGGTGACCAAGATCCGTGCGCCGTCGGGCGAGAAGGCGAACTCGGCGACCGAGCGGTCCCAATCCTGGGTGAGCACCCGCTCTTCCCCGCTCTCCCAATCCCGCAGGACGAGCCGAAAACGATCCGCCTCGTAGCGCGGCCGCTCCATCGCCAAGTAGGCGAGCGTGAGGCCGTCTGGAGAGAAGACGGGGTGAGTGTCCCACGCCTCGTTGCCCGCGGTGAGGCTCTGGGGTGGCGACGTAGCGTCGACGGGAGTCCAGAAGAGGTCGAAGTCGGTCGACCACGCCTCGGAGTCACCGGCGTCGCGCGCGGCGAAGACGAGGCCGGTCTCGTCCGGCGTGAAAGTAATCTCCTCCGGTCCACCGAACGGCTTGGAGGGGACGTCGGCGTCGAGCCCGGCAGTGACGTCGATCGGGCTTCCACCGCCCGCGTCCATCACGAACAGGTGCGACCGCCGCCCGTCTCGCCAGCTGTCCCAATGGCGCACGAGCAGCCGATCGAAGCTTCTGCCGCTTGCCGCCCCGTTGTCTCGTGCGGTCAGTCGCTCACTCGTGCAGGCGAGCTTCTCGCAATCCGCAAAGACCTCCATGGTGAACGCCAAGTAGCGGCCGGACGGCGAAACGACGAGATTGGCGACGTCGAACGGCAGCTGGGTCACCTGCCGAGGAGCGCCGCCCCCGGTGTTGATCCGCCAAACCTGAGAGCTGCCGGTGCGGCTCGAGAGGAAGTAGACCGCCGATCCGTTCGAATTCCAGCGGGGGTTCCAATCGCCCGCCCTGTCGGTGGTCAGTCGAGTCGACGGCCCGCCGGCCAGCGATTTGAGCCAAAGGTCCGTCCGTCCGCGATTGGCGCCGAGATCGGTCTTGCGGCGAACGAAGACGACCCGATCCCCAGCGGGTGAGAGCCGTGGATCCGATACCCGGTCCATCATCACCAGATCGCGTGCCGTCATTCCGGCCGCGCTCAAGGCGCCGCCACCGATGGAGAGGGCAAGGCCCGCCGCGAAGAGCCGCCTCACGTCACGCCTCCGCCCATGTGGGGATATCGGTAGTTCCTGGGTGGAACGAGCGTCTCCTTGATCGTTCGTTGGCTCGTCCAGCGCAGCAGGTTGACCGGGGAACCGGCTTTGTCGTTGGTGCCCGACGCCCGGGAGCCACCGAACGGCTGCTGCCCGACCACCGCTCCGGTCGGCTTGTCGTTGATGTAGAAGTTGCCGGCAGCGTGACGCAGAGCCCGGCACATCCGCTCGATCGCGGCGCGATCCTGGGCGAAGACCGCGCCGGTCAAGCCGTAGGCGCTCCCCCTGTCGCACAGAGCGAGGGTGTCGTCGAGCTTCGCGTCGTCGTATACGTGCACGGTCAGCACTGGCGCGAAGATCTCCTCGCGCATCAGCCTCGACCCCGGATCCTCGGAGACCACCACCGTCGGTTTCACAAAGTAGCCGGCAGACTTGTCGCCCTTCCCACCGGTGAGGATCTCCAGGCCGGGCGTCTTCCGCGCATGCTCGACGTAGCCCATGGTGTTGTCGAACGAGGCCTCGTCGATGACCGCCGCCATGAAGTTGCCGAAGTCGAGAGGCGATCCCATCGCGATCGACTCGACTTGACCGACCAGGTCGTCACGCACCCGCGCCCAGAGCGATGACGGAATGTAGGCTCGCGAAGCGGCCGAGCACTTCTGTCCCTGGTACTCGAACGCCCCTCGAAGCAGCGCCACGACGAGGGCATCGACGTCGGCCGAAGGATGAGCGAAGACAAAGTCCTTGCCGCCGGTCTCGCCGACGATCCGCGGATAACAGCGGTAGCTCGCGATGTTCTCGCCGACCTGCTTCCACATCCCCTGAAAGACCGCGGTCGACCCCGTGAAGTGGATGCCGGCGAGATGTTCGGAGGCCAGGGCGGGATTGCCGATCCGGCTGCCGCGGCCGGGAACGAAGTTGATCACCCCAGGCGGCAGGCCCGCCTCCTCGAGCAGGCGCATGATGTAGTAGCCGGAAAGGACCGAGGTCGAGGCCGGCTTCCAGATCGCCGTGTTGCCCATGAGCGCCGGCGCCGTAGGCAGATTGCCCGCGATCGAGGTGAAGTTGAAGGGGGTGACGGCAAAGACGAACCCCTCCAGCGCCCGATACTCGACTCGATTCCAGGTCCCCCGCGCCGACCTCGGCTGACCGGCGTAGATCTCCCGCATGTAATGGGCGTTGAACCGCCAGAAATCGATGAGCTCGCAAGCCGCGTCGATCTCCGCTTGGAAGACGGTCTTCGACTGGTTGAGCATGGTGGCGGCGTTGAGGGTGTCCCGCCAGCCGCCGGCCAACAGCTCGGCCGCCTTGAGGAATACCGCCGCCCTCGCCTCCCAGGGCATCTCGGACCACTCCGACCAGGCCTCTCGCGATGCCGCCACCGCCTGAGCGACCTC
>CALZKB010000084.1 GCA_945787575.1 Thermoanaerobaculia bacterium
GCCTCTTCGACACGGTCGCTTCGTTTGGCGTAGGGGTCAACCTGATGGGCGTTCCCTTCCAGAAGATCAACCTCTTCAAGAACTTCAGCATCGCGCCGAACATCAAGCAGGCGTACCACCTCGTGTCGATCGACGAGCAGCGAGATGCCTTCCGGCCGACGCTCATGAACGCCGAAGAGCGCATCAGCGAAGTCTGGTTTGCCGGCGTGCACAGCGACGTCGGCGGCGGCTATCGGGAGCGCGGGCTCTCCAACGTCACCCTGACCTACCTCATTAACCGCGCCAGAGCCCACGGCCTCCAGTTCGACGACGCCAAGGTGGCCGCGATCGCTCCGGACCCCTGCGGGCCGCTGCACGACAGAGATCGCTTCCTCGACTACAAGCTGGGCAAGCGCAAGATCCACGTCAAGGCCACCGAGAGCATGAAGGCCACGACCGACATGCGGCCGAAGCTGCACAAAAGCGTCACCGCGCGCATGAGGGCGGCCGAGTCGGCCTTCGTCGGCAACAAGGAGGGGGCTTCCAGCGGGAAGTACTCTCCGAAGAACGTGGTGAGGCCGCTGAACAACTACCGGATCGACAACAAGGACTAGCCACGTCCGAACAGCCGGTCGCACATCTCAGAGATCTTCGCCGCCGGCCCCGTCGTTGAACTCCTTGATGACCTTCTCGAAGCCATCGAGGATCGACTTGTCCGCCGTGTAGTCGGCTGCGATGGGCACGATGGTGATGAAGCCGGCGTTGAAGGAGGCTGCATCGGAGCCCGGAACATCCGGAGTGGGGTCGAAGCCTGCACCTCTGATCCCGCCTGGCGAGGTTGCGCCGATCGGGATGACCGAGCAGGCGAAGCACGCGAAGTCGATGGCGAGCGGAGTGCCCCTTCTCACCCAGAGCTTGCCCTGAACGTTCACGCTGACTCCCTGAATGTCTTCAGGGGCCACGGGCGGATAGTTGATGTTGAGGGCGATGCCCGGCGGCAGTAATCCTGGCTCGTTTGCGAGGAACTCGGGTTTGGTCTCGAGGTGGGCGATGAAGTCTGCGACGAAGCTCGCCACATCGGCAAAGTGCTCGTCGTTCGCCGCCTCACACGCCGCGAGCTCCCCGCCTGGCGGATGATCTGTGTCGCAGGGTTCGTCGGTGCTGATCGCGATCGCCGGAAGCGATCCGTTCAGGTAGTTTGCGATCGCCGCGATGGTGCCACCTACTGTGCCCGAGAACTGAGTTGCGGCGCCGATGTTCGCGCTCGTGTTGATGCCCATCACGAGAAGGTCGGGGGCGACGCCTCCGTTCGCTTCCTTGGCGATGCCGATCGCGATCAACGCGCTGGTGGCCGGCTCCGCGCCTTCGGTGCCCCCGGTGGTCGCCACGGAGTACTCGTTGGGAGACTGTTTCGTAATGATCAGATCGCTGACGAAGTTCCCGGCCGCGCTACTGCCACTCTGCTCGTCGAGCGGGCCCGCCAACGTGACGTTGTGCCCCGCTCCCTCGAGCGCTGTCTTCATGGCCTGAATGCCGGGAGCATCCCAGCCGTCATCGTTGCTGAGCGCGATTTCGAGCGTGGAAGCGCCAGCCGCGGATTCAAATGTCAAGAGCAGGACAAAGTAGAGCTGAATTGCGGACTTCATTGCCGTTCCCCTCTGTGATTGTGACCACACTCGACTTCAGTTTACCGGTCCGAGCAGGAGGCGCCGGCCCGCCCGTGTTGGCGCTTGATCGCCTGATTCATCGCCCACATCGGAGCTCTCGTTTCTTCTCGCCGACCACCAGGGTGTTGCTCGACATGACGACCGACCCGTGAGAGCAGGGGCAAGGCAAGAGCCGGTGTGGCGGAGACGGTTTGCTCATCCCCGTGACCCTCTGGCGGCGGCTCGAACAGGTCGCCGACCCCGACCTCGCAGCCCTCGGGGAGGCGGTGCGGGCGCTCCACGACGCAACCCGGAGCTCGCTGCCGCCCGATCTACCGTCGTGTGATCCACTCCCGATCCTCCACCACTACCTCGACGGGCCCTCTCCCTGGTCTGGTTCCGATGAATCCGAAGAGCTGCGTCGTCGCGCTGACACACTCGCGGTGGAATGGCAATTGGCGGCCCGAGACGACCCGCTGGGTCGAGTCATCGTCCACGGCGACCCCCACCAGGACAACGCAATCGTGACCGAGCAGGGTTTGGTCCTGCTCGACCTCGAAGACGCCGGCGAAGGTCCGGCGAGCTGGGACTTCGCAACCCTCAAGGTGGGGATCGAACGCTACGGCGTGCCACCCGAGGACTACCGGGCATTCACCGCCGGCTACGGGTCCGAGCCCGGAGCCTGGGAGGGCCACGCCGTCATGTGCCGGGTCTACGAGCTGCTGGTCGCCGCATGGGCGATGCGGTGCAGCGCGGACTCACCCCGAATGGCCGAGGAGGCCTCGGTGCGTGTCGCGACTTTGCTCGGTCGAGGTGGAGGACAGTGGACGCTGCTGTGAGCAGCGCCATGAAGACCTGGGTCGAACTGGTCAACCCGTAGCCGCGATCAACGAAAGTTGTTCTGGCGGCCGGCTCCCGCCCGGCGCCGGCCGCTTTCTATCCCTCGCGACCGGGACTCCGCCGGTCCGGATAGGCTAGCTCTCCAACCAGACAACGAGGAGCGCGTCATTACTTTCGGATCAGAACTCTCAGTCCCACCGGGACGGCCCTACGGCGCACGCCCCAGTGGGATTGCGCGCACGCACCGAGACTCGGAGGGAGCTGCAGTCCCGAGCGGAGGAATCACCTCGACAAGGTCGTGCGAGTGCTGCGCGCGCTTCGTGCCTGTTCTGCTGCTCGCTGCCACGGCGCTGGCCTGCGGAGAACCCTCGGGCGGCGCGGGAGGTGAAGGGCCGAAGGAGAGTGCAGCGGTCGACGAGGCCGCGCCTTTGACGCTGCCGGAGCCCGATCCGCACGGGGTTACCTTCTATCCCTGGCAGGACGTCTACGCCGCCGGGCGCCTCGACTGGGCGTGGGCGATCGCGGTCGATCATGGCAACCTGGAGCGGGTCGAGCGGCTCCTCGCCGATGGCGTCGATCCGGACGTCTTGATCAGCGGTGACTACCGGGCGTCCGAGGCTCCTCGGCTGCACGGCCAGACGGCGTTGATGGAAGCGGCCTGGCTCGGCTACGAGGAGCTGGCGCGCCTGCTACTCCAGGCGGGCGCCGATCCTCTGGTCCGGGAGGTTTCCGAGCAGGAGCATTTCAGCGGCGATACGGCCCTCCACAAGGCCGCCACTCAGGGACACGCCGGCATCGTTCGCTTGCTCCTCGAGGCCGGTGTTCCCGTCGATATCGAGGGCCAGGGCGGATCGACGGCCCTGAGCCGCACCGCCGACGACCTGGAGACCTTCAGGCTTCTAACGGAGCACGGAGCCGATCTCGAGAAAGCCGGTGGCGCCACCCGAATGTTGGACAGCACCGCGTCGTCACGGTCCACCGAGATGGCGGCGCTCTTGCTCTCGCTGGGGGCCGACATCGAGGGTCTTCCCGGCAAGCGCCAACATGGCTACACACCGCTGTGGGCCGCCGCCGTAGGTGGTTACGAAGAGATGGTCCTGTTCCTCCTCGAGCAGGGCGCCGACGCGCGGGTGAAGCCCTACAGCGGCGACCTCGTGGATCTCGCCCGCGAGGCCGGGCACGAGTCCATCGCCGCGCTCATCGAGCGCGCCCGCGCCGGCAAGCTTCTGCGGCGCCCGGCTGAGGATCCTGCCCAGTAGCGGGCCTCGTCATCGACCACGGGCTGAGCACGTCTCGGTGGCAGCTCGGTCGGAAGCGGACGGCCAGCGCGTCCTCGACCTCGTTAATCAGAGGCCGGACCCTCCTAGGGCGCACGCCCCGCCTCGACCTCGGCGAGTAGCTGCGCGAACCTGGGGTCTTCACGTAACGGGTCCAGGTTGCTGTCGCGCCGCGACCATTCCAGATACGCGGCGCCGTGAGGCAGACTCTTCTCGAGTTAACGGATTGCCTCATCCGGCTTGCCGGCCATGGAATAGACGCAGGCCAGGTTATACAGCACCACGGGCTCTTCCGGTTCCAGCTGCCGTGCTCGGTCGGCCCACACGAGACCCCGCTCGATCTCGCCGAGCGCCACTAGATTCCCGGTCTCTTCGTCGTCTTGCCGGTTCTTCGCTTGGCTCGTGGAACCGCCCGCCGAGTGGGCGGCGCCTAATGGTGCTCGTGCCCCTGGTGCTCTTCGCCAAAGCCCGGAAACCTCGTACTCGCGAAGGCGGCATGACACTCGACGCAAGCCTCCATCAGCTTGTAGGAGTGAAAGACCGCCAGTTCGGCGTCCCGCTCGCGGGCCGCCCGGGCGAGCTTCCCGGCCGATCCGTGGAACGCCGAGTCGAGAGCCCTGAAACGCGGCGGCAGGACACGCTCCAGCTCCTCGAGTTGTTCCGCGGTCAACCGCTGGGCCAGGATGTAGCTCTTCTCGATCTTCTCAGCGGTCTGGGCTACCAGCGGCCAGTCTCCTGCCGCTACGGCCGGCATGAGGACGCCGAGTCCTTCCTCGATCGCCCGCATCTCCTCGGAGAGGAGCGCTGCGAGCCCCGGGGAGAGCGCGACGGTACCGGCCGTGGGCGCCTGGTGCTCCGGCTCCTCCGTGGCCTTGGCCGACTCGAGGAGCACTCCGAGCGTCACCGTGCTCACGATCACCGCAACTAGCACTGCCTTGGGCATCCAGTCCCTCCTTTGTCGGCCGACCTCCCACGTCGGCTTCCGCGTTGCCGTCGCGATGGTGACATTGTAGCCGTCGGACGGGCGTCGAATCAGGACGGGCCGTCGGAGGTCGGGCGGGACGGCGTCCCCGGCCGGACGTCGGGATTGTAGACGCCGGGTCTCGAGGGCGTTGACAGCGCGTCTCAGCGGGATTAGAGTAGGCATAAATAAGGAGTATCTTAACTTCCCTCAGCCGAAGGAGAGAGAAGGATGTCCGATTCCATAGCCCTATCCGTGATCGCCGACATGAAGCAGGATGGCGAGTTCTCGCGGGCGGCCCTTGGCGCCGTTCCGGAAGACAAGCTCGACTGGCAGCCGCACGAGAAGTCGATGTCGCTGGGCGCCCTGGCGAGCCACATCGCCGAGACGCCGACCTGGCTGGGCTCGATGATGGAGGACGTCTTCGACTTTGGCGACGGCATGGCGGACTACAAGCCGTTCGTCGCCGCCGACCGGGCAGAGCTGCTGGGAGCTCTCGACGAGAACCTGGCCAGCGGCATCGCGCTGCTCGAGGACAAGGACGACGACTTCATGACCCGCGTCTGGAGGGGAGTGAAGGGCGACAAGGAGCTCATGGCAGGCCCGCGCGGCGCCATCGCCCGCTCGATCCTCGTCCACCACGTGGCGCACCATCGCGGACAGCTGACCGTCTACCTGCGAATGCTCGACGTGCCGGTGCCACCCACCTATGGGCCGACCGCGGACTTCCCCAGCGAAGACTGGTCATAGCCCGCGGGGGCGTGTGCTTGAAGACCTCGCCTCGTGCATCGGGTCGAGGGGACGCCGAGCGCGTCATAGCACCATCGGGAGTCGACGGTAGGGACCCGACAGTGATCACGGAGTCGGCTACCGTGGCGACCGTCGTGTCCAGAGGCTGTCCTCACACCCACCCCAGCCGGGAGATCCCGTGAACGAGCCGGGATCCAGTAGCGGTGCCCCTCGTGGCCGGGCAAGCACGAGCAACCCCAGGCCACGGTTCGAGCGCCTGGAGATCGAGTCCCTGGAGCCCGCGGCCGAGAAGGTCGCCACCGAGTTCCTCCGCGACGACAGCCGCACGATCCTCTCCAAGAACGACAGTCCCGACGTTCCGTTCACCTACTCCGTCAATCCCTACCGCGGCTGCGAGCACGGCTGCATCTACTGCTACGCGCGCCCGACCCACGAGTACCTCGGCCTCTCCGCCGGTCTCGACTTCGAGACGAAGATCCTCGTCAAGGAGAAGGCCCCCGAACTGCTGAGGCGCGAGTTCGGCCTGCCGCGCTGGACCCCACAGATCGTGGCGCTCTCGGGGGTGACGGATCCTTATCAGCCGATCGAAAAGAAGCTCGAGCTGACCCGGGGTTGCCTCGCGGTGCTGCGGGACCACCGCAACCCGGTCGGCGTCATCACCAAGAACCGGCTCGTGACCCGCGATCTCGACTTGCTCGCTGAGCTCGCCGGCCATGGGGCCGCGGCCGTCACCCTCTCGATCACGACCCTCGACGCGGAGCTCGTCCGCCGCATGGAGCCGCGTACCTCGCACCCGCGCGATCGCCTGCGGGCGCTCACCGCCCTGCGCGAGGCCGGCGTGCCCTGCGGCGTCAACATCGCGCCAGTCATCCCCGGCCTCAATGACCACGAGATCCCGGCGATCCTTGACGCCGCGGCCGCAGCCGGGGCGAGCTTCGCCAACTACCTCTTACTCCGCCTTCCGGGCGCCGTGGCGCCACTCTTCGAAGGCTGGCTGGAGCACCATTTCCCCAACCGCCGCTCCAAGGTCATGAGCCGCATCCGCGACGTGAGACGGGGACGCATCAACGACTCCCGCTTCGGCCGCCGCGCCCGCGGCCAAGGACCCTACGCCGAGCAGATTCGCGACCTATTCAAGAAAGCGGCGCGGCGCTCACGACTGGAACGTCACGGCCCCGAGCTCTCGACGGAGGCGTTTCGGCGGCCTGGCGAGCAGCTGGAACTCTACGAACCATAACTCCTAGGAGGCCGCTCGTGCGACTCTGCGAAAGGGTGGAGCCTCTCTAGGCCTCTCTAGCCGGACCTTGACCCAATCCCCGAAAACTGTCCCACCCTGAAGTTAGCGATTTCGGGTGTAGCGTGGTCCTCCAGAAGCCGGAGGACAGGATGAAGAAGAAGCGGTATACGGACGAGCAGATCGCCTACGCCCTGCGCCAGGTGGAGTCCGGGATGAGCGTCGCGGAGCTGTGCCGAAAGATGGGCGTGAGCACGGCGACGTTCTACGCTTCGAGGCGCATGTACGCCGGAATGGGTGTGGCCGAGCTTCGCGAGCTGCGGCAGCTTCGGGATGAGAATCAGAGGCTCAAGCAGCTGATGGCGGACCTGAGTCTCGACAAGCACATGCTTCAGCACGTGATCTCAAGAAAACTCTGAAGCCTGCTCGCAAGCGCGAGCTCGTCGCGCACCTACAGAGCGCCTTTCAGACGAGCGAGCGGCGTGCGTGCAGGCTGCTTTGGTTCTCGAGGTCAAGCTGCCGCTACAAGGGCACCAAGCGAGACGATCCTGTGCTGAGGCTGCGGCTCCGTGAGCTGGCCGCCTCGCGGCGTCGATTCGGGTACCGGCGACTCTGGGTGCTTCTTCGCCGTGAGGGCTGGACGGTGAATTTGAAGAAGGTCTACCGCATCTACACGGAAGAGGGCCTTGCGGTGCGGACGAAGAAGCGCCGTAAGCGTCCGAGCCATCTCCGCTTGGTGCTACCCCCGGCGGAGGCGCCGAACGAGCGGTGGTCGATGGACTTTGTGACCGACCGGCTCGACAACGGCCAGTACTTTCGCATCCTGACCGTCATCGATCACGTCAGTCGCGAGTGTCCTCTGCTCGAAGCCGGGGCTTCGATGACCGGCAAGCGCGTCGCTCAGGCCCTCGAGCGACCCTCCTTCGATCACCCTCTACCGCAGGCCATTCAGGTCGATAACGGCTCGGAGTTCCTCTCGAAGGCGATGGATACGTGGGCGTACCGGCGAGGCGTTCAACTCGAGTTCATTCGACCAGGGAGACCTATTGAGAACGCCTTCATCGAGTCATTCAACGGGCGACTCCGCGACGAGTGCCTGAACGACGAGCTCTTCTTTTCGATCAACGACGCTCGAAGGAAGCTCGAAGCCTGGAGGAGCGACTACAACAATCATCGGCCCCATAGCTCGCTGGGGGACATGTCCCCCAGCGAGTATGCTCGGGCCCTCAACCAGGAGGCTGCGTCAGGCCCGAAATTGAAGCTCGGACTGGGGTAGAAAACGGGGGTGGGTCATCGGCCCGATTCGCTCGAAGCTTACCGGGCCGAGTTACGGGGAGCACGTCAGGCCGAAGAGGATCGAGGGATCGGCCTCGTTGGGCCAGTCGAACGATCGCCGCTATCGAGGTCGGCAGTCGAATCTGTAACAACAACGGAGATCAGGACGCCGATAAAATAAAAGGTCCGGTTGCAGTTTGAGGAATCCGAGGGGTCGCCGCGGCCTTGAGGCTGGGGGGTCTCGAGGGAAGTAGAAGGGCGTGGCTATGAGCGAGCTGAGCGTGTTGCTGGTTGGCACCTCGGCCGAGTCCCGTCTCGACGCCCAGCTCGAGCGTTCGCTGAGGGAGAGTGACCGAGTCGCTCGAATCGCTCGGCGAGCTTTACCCGAGGCCGACGAGGATCGGTCGGATGATCTGACCGAAACCGGCCTCGTGCTGGTCGCCGCGCCCGCGCGACAAGGCGACCGCTTGAAGAGGCTCCTCGAGAAGGATTTCTTCGCCGGCACGCCGACCTTGGTGGTGCTCGAGGAGTCCTCTCCCGAACTGGAGGCGGAGCTCGTGAGGCTCGGTGCGGTGGATTGCCTCGTCGAGCCGGTGGACTCGAAAGACCTTCTGTCCCGGATCTTGCGGGTGGCGGAGCACGGCCGGGCCATGGACACGATGAGTCACCGGTTGCGCGAAGTCGTGGGGCTGCGCCAGCTGGTCGGCGAGAGCCGTGCCTTCAAGGCCGAGATCGAGAAGATCAGGCGAGTCGCCAGGTGTGACGTCGCCGTGCTCGTCATGGGCGAGACCGGCACTGGCAAGGAGCTGTGTGCACGTGCCGTTCACTACTTGAGCTCGCGTTCGTCCGGTCCCTTCGTCCCAGTGAACTGTGGTGCCATACCGCTCGAGCTCGTCGAGAACGAGTTCTTCGGGCACGACAAGGGAGCGTTCACCGGGGCTTCCACCCGCCACGAGGGGCTGGTCGAACAAGCCGAGGACGGGACGTTGTTTCTCGACGAGATCGACAGTCTGCCGCCACTGGCCCAAGTCAAGCTCTTGCGCTTCCTGCAGGAGAAGGAGTACCGGCCGCTCGGCGCGCGAAGGAGTCGGCGGGCCGACGTGAGAGTCGTGGCGGCGACCAACGGCGACGTCGCCAAGGCGGTCGAGGAGGGCCGGCTCCGAGAGGACCTCTACTACCGGCTCGCGACCATTCCCCTGACCCTGCCTCCTCTGCGTGAACGGCGAGAGGACATCGTTCTGCTGGCGAGGCATTTCCTCGGCAAGTACGCCACCGAGTACGACCGGCCGTGCCTCAACTTCCGGTCCGAAGCGCTGCGCCGGCTGCAGCTCTACGACTGGCCGGGCAATGTGCGAGAGCTCGAGCACACCGTTCAGCGCTGCGTCGTTCTGGCGCCACCGGTCGAAGAGATCCGAGCTGCTCATCTCGATCTGCCGGATACCGGCATCTCAAGCGAGGGACAGTCCTTCAAGGAGGCCAAGGCCCGAGTCGTCGCGCGCTTCGAGAACGACTTCGTCAAAGGGCTTTTGCTCGCCTACGACGGCAACATCACGCGAGCGGCGAATGCGGCACAGAAGAACCGGCGCGCCTTCTTCGAGCTGATCCGCAAGCACGGCATCGACGTCGATCGCTTCCGCGCCCGGCGGTAGCCGAACCAGGACTAATCGGTGCCTCACTAGGACCCAACCGTCCGGGTCGCCGGCTCCGTGGCCACCGG
Organism: Thermoanaerobaculia bacterium; assembly: GCA_945787575.1. Classification (GTDB taxonomy): domain Bacteria; phylum Acidobacteriota; class Thermoanaerobaculia; order Multivoradales; family JAHEKO01; genus CALZKB01. The sequence continues at coordinate 9,680 of CALZKB010000084.1, forward strand.
TGCCGAGCCGCCGACCAGCAGGTGAGGGTGGACCGAATCATCCCGCTGCGGAGTCCGCGAGGCCCTGTTTCCGGTGCTTTCGGGCGGGCATGCACCTTGCTTTCTCCAGGAGTCCATGTCGCTCGTCAACAACGAGTCGGGACCGGAGGAGGCCCACGTCGCCGAGTTGAAGCGGCACGTTCTGGGATACCTGATCGACAACCCGGGCGCGCGAGACACGATGGAAGGACTGAGCCAGTGGTGGATTCTGCAGCAGAGCATCGAGCAGGAATCGGCTCGAGTCCGCAAGGCCGTCGAGCAGCTCGTCGCCGAGGGCTTGCTCCTCGAGTCCGCGGGGCCCGACGGCCGAGCGCACTTCCAGGTCAATCCGCAAGCCGAGAGCACGATCCTCGACTTGCTGGGGAGCGAGTAGAGGGCGCCGTGTACACCGCCGTACGAGCCACCAGCCTCACTCTGGCGAACTACTTGCGCCAGAGGATCGCTTCCGACGCGCTGCTGGCGCCGCTGTTCTCGAGCGGCACGATGGAAGTGACGCTCAACACGCCGAAGGAGATGGACGACAACAACACGCAGGGCCTGTCGGTCTGGCTGTATCGAGTCGTACGCGACGAACAGCGTCTCAACGCCCCCAGGCCGCAGCACCAACCCAGCCACCTCGGACGCCCGGCCCTGCCGATGTGCGGTCACTATCTGGTGACTCCGATGGTGGCGAGCGGTACCGCGCAAAGTCCGGAGACCGAGCACGCCCTTCTCGGGAAGGTGCTGCAGGCCTTCCACGACCGACCGGTGCTGCGCGGAGTCGATCTCCGGGACGACCTCGCCGGGAGTGAAGCGCAGATCCACGTGCGGCTCGAGCCTCTCGATCTCGAAGAGCTCACGCGGGTCTGGGAAGCGCTCAACCGCGCGTACCAGCTATCCGTGTCCTACGAGGTGAGCGTCGTGGAGATCGCGACGGCGCGCGAGCCCGATTCGATCGCGCCGGTCCAGATCGCCGAGCCCGAGTACTCGGTGATCGTGGCTTCGGAGCAAGACGAAGCCCAAGGCGGAGCCTAGAGAAGAGAACGATGCCGATCGAGATCGTCGACACCGAGCACCGGCGCTACTGGATCTCTCCCGACGATCCGGTGCCGTCGGTCCAAAGAGTGCAAACGGTGGTGCGCGCACGCTTGATCGACGAGCTCACGCAGTCGGCGCCACGAGGGCCCGTCAAGCTCGGGAGCGAGCATCGCGAGATGGTAGCTCGGGCGGCCGCCGACGGCTTGGTGGGACTCCTGGGCGCTCCGCTGCGGTTGTTTCCGGACCTCGACATTCAGAGCTACCACCCGGAGATGACGATCCGCGTGGGGGGCTTCCTGCCGCGCCGCCTGGTCGCTGAAGTGCCGCAGCAGGCCGCCTTTCCGAGCTCCTTCGAGCCTGCGCCGTGGATTGAGGTTGCTTTGCATCGCCGCCCGACGGTCCTGGCGGGCCGGACCGTGGCGGTGAGCGGCTCGGGGACGGTGCCGGTCGCCAACGCGACCGTCTCCATGTTGAATCTCTGGAGGACGCCGCCGCCGGCCAACGTCGATCCGAACACCGTCGCGGAACCGCCCCTCATCGTCTCCCTCTCGCCGGGGCTCTACTTCGACCGCGGTAGCGCGTCCACCGTGCTGAACTCGATCGACCTGACGCCGGTGGTGGCTGATGACAAGGAGCTACGGGCTAAGGTGGCCGCCGGTGGCACACGCCTTCGGTTGTCGGACGCGATCAACCTCGGATCCGGCAGCTGGGTACAGGTCGACGCCGACCAGGCAGAGCGTCGCGAAGCTCTGCGAATCGACTCGGTCGAGGCGGGGAGCGATCCTTCCCACCCCGCGACGGTCGTGCTCAGCTACCCGTGCCGACTGTCACACGAAGACGGAACGCGGGTCGCAAGGGTCCTGCCGCAGGCTCCGGGTCCGCCGAACTCCCTGGCGGTCGACGCCACGGAGCACGACGTGTGCGTCCTGGCGACCGCTCTGGCCGGGCTCGGCGCCGCGCAGACGGTCGAGATCAGCGATGCCGTCCACCCTTTTCCCGAGTACCACGAGGTCCATTCGTTCGTCGTCACCAGTGACGGTGAGGGCTTCTACCGACTACCACCGCTGAGTCGAGTCGCGCGAGTGCGGCTCAGGGCCGACGATGGAATGGTTCAAACCGACCCGCTGGACCTCAGTCCCGACTACGAACAGCCGGTAAACCGCAATGACTTGGTCTTCGACTGAGTCGCAGGAGGAGCGTCATGCCTGAGTACCTTGCCCCGGGAGTCTACGTCGAGGAGATCGACACCGGCTCCAAGCCCATCGAAGGCGTCAGCACCAGCACCGCCGGCGTCGTTGGAGTGACCGAGAGAGGACCGGTCGACGTTCCGATCCTGATCACCAGCTTCGGCGAGTTCCGGCGCTGGTTCGGCGAGAAGCTCGAGATCCAGGCATTCTCGAGCGGCGGCCGTGCCCACTGCCACCTGCCCGGTGCCGTCGAAGGGTATTTCAACAACGGCGGCAAACGAGTTTTCGTCACGCGTGTCCTGGATACCGCCGGTGCGGTGCGAGCGGACTTCCATCTGCACGACCGTGGCGATGTGGCGTCGGTCGAGACCGTCCTTCTGCGATCGGCCGGCGAGCAGACGGGCACCGCGGCCAGTCCGCCGGGCTTGTACGTGCTCGATCCGGGCGTTCTGGCCTCCGGCGACAACGTTCGCGTCGGTGACGGCAGCGATGCCGAGTACCACGAGATCGACTCCGTGCCGGGCAACGCCAACGACGTGGCGCTCAACTTCTCGCTGGTGCGCTCGCACGCCGCGACCACGCCCGTGGATCATCTCAGTCCCGGCGCGGCGATCGACGTGCTGGCCCTCGACGCCGCGGCGGACCCCGGCGATGCCGAGGTCCTGCTCGGCGGCACGATCGCATCGCTGGCCCTAGGTCAGATCGTGGCGATCGGTCCCGACCCCGCACTGGCCGAGCATCGCTTCGTGATCGACATCACGCCGGTGCCCGCCAACCCCAACCAGGCGCGCGTCGAGCTCGACAGCCCCTTGGCACGGGCGCATGAGCTCGCGACGCCGGCGGAGCTGCTCGACTCGACCGTGGCGCCCACCGCCAGCCAGCAGCTCGATCTCGATGCGAACGGGGGGGACGCATTGATCTTCCTCGACGCGCTGGGAGGTGCGTTCAACATCGTAACCGACCTGGTGGTCGTCGACCCGGGCGATCCGGTGCGCCGCGAGGCGCGCCGCATCGGGGAGCTGCACACTCTGAGGCTCACCTTGGGCGCCTACGCCGACTACCCGAAGGCGTTCGTCCACGCGGTGGTGCTGAACGACGACGGCTCGCCCGTCAAGGCATTGACGAGCGCCGCCGTGGAAGGTACCCGGGTCATCTCGGTCGACAGCCGCGACGGACTGGCGCCCGGCGACGTCGTCCGGCTCGGCACCGGCGCCGAGGCCGAGTTCCTGACCGTGGAGCAGATTCCCAACCCGGCGCTCGGCCCGCCGGACCCCGGCAATCTGGTGCTCGAACAACCGTTGCGCGGCAGCCATGAAACCGGGGTGGAGGTCCAGCGCCAGACCCCCCCGGTGCCCGACCTCACCCGGCCGGCCTCGACCCTGGCGCTGACGGCCGAGGACGGAGCGCAGAATCTCGTCGTCACGGATGCCACCGGCTTCGCGCAAGGAGACCGCCTCGCCGTGACGACCAACACCGGCGACATCTTCTACCACGAGGTCGACACCGTCGTCGTCCCGAATGCTCAGGCCGTGGAGCTCACCCAGCCGCTGGCGCGGAATCATCGCGCCGCCGCCGCGGTCGTCCAGCGACAACCGCTGCTGACGGTCGAGGCTCTGGACGCCGGCTCTTGGGGAAACCGCCTGCTCGTCTCGGTCGAGGACGAGGAGACCGGGCTCGTCTCGAGGGCCGAGCTGGACACCATCGTCACCCCCACGAGCGTGCGCCTGTCCTCGGCGTCCGGCGTCGAAGCGGGCTCGGTGCTCGAGCTGCTCGACCCGGACAGCGGCGGGGCGGTCGGTGACCCGCTCAAGGTGGCCGAGCTCGATCGCGCCACCGGAACGTTGACCCTGGCCACCGCGCTCTCCGGGGCGCAGCAGGCGGCCGAAGCGGCGGCGGTCCTCGCCGGTGCCCACCTCAGCGTCCGTTCCCGCGAGCTTCGTCTGACGGTCAGGCTGCTGAGGCAGCCCGATCCGGCGGTGCCGTCGCGCAACCGCGCGATCGTCGACTCCGAGATGTTCCGTCACCTGTCGATGGATCCCCGGCATAGCCGGTACGTCCAGACCGTGGTCGGCGACATCCAGGGCGAGCTGCGCCGATCCGACCGGCGGCCGGAAGGAGAGTCGTGGCACGTGCGCGTACGCGACGTCGCGCAGGATATGGCCGAGCCGGCTCGCACCACCGCGCTGGAGAGCGTGCGTCTGGGCCCGGAGACGCTCCACGACATCGTGTCTGGAGGACGACGCCGCGCCGCGCGCCATCCGCTCGCCCGAGGCGAGGACTCCATCAACACGCTCGCCGACGCTCACTACGTCGGTGACGACGATCCGGAGCCGGAGAACCGGACGGGTCTGCAGAGCCTGCGCAACGAGGAGACGATCTCGCTGGTGGCCTGCCCGGGCCAGACTTCCACGTTCGTTCAGGGAGCCGTGATCGGCCACTGTGAAGCGCTGCGCTACCGCTTTGCCGTTCTCGACGGTGAGCGGCCGCCGAACGACTCCCTGGCCGACGTGCAGGCGCAGCGGCAGCAGTTCGACACCAAGTACGCGGCGCTCTACCACCCGTGGCTGCTGGTCGCGGTG
>CALZKB010000085.1 GCA_945787575.1 Thermoanaerobaculia bacterium
CCTCGCGCACCCCCGACAGCTGAATCTCGCGCCGCGAGCCGAAGGTCGGCGAGGTCCAACGCGCCGTCACCCCGTAGCTCGTGCGGTCCGAGTCGACACCGAAGTCCGAGAGGTCCGACCGCGACCCGCCGAAGAGCCCGAGGTGGAAGGCCTGACCGAGCCGGGTCTCGAGCGAGAGGCCGTCGAGGGTGCCGGCACCCGCATAGCGACCCAGCCGCAGCCTTCCGAGCCGGAGAGCGAACCGCCCCTCGGGCGGCTCGTAGGCGAGCGACAGCTCGTAGAGGCGGTCGCGCGACTCGGTGACGGAGGATCCGCCCGAGGTCACGATCCGGTCGAGGCTGCGAGTCGACGAGCGGATCCGCAGATTGAGCGGGACGCCGCCGAGGTTGCGCCCGCGCAGGCTGACCCGCGCCGCGGTACGGTCGTAGTCGCGCTCGAAGCCGGAATCGTCGGTGAACTGCTCGAAGTCGACCGACAGGCTGCCGCTGAAGTCGGTGCGCAGTCGCCGTTCCTGAGGTTCGCGAGTGTAAGTGGGGGCCTGAGCCCTCACCGACTCGACCGCGGCGGCCCGCGGACTCGTCGCCAGCTGCGGCTCGACCGCCTTTGGAGACTCCCACACGATTCGATCTCCGGGACGCGGCTCGACGGTGCTCTCGAGCACTCGGCACGAGGCCGAGTGGCTCGCCACGAAAGCGACCTCGAGCAGGCTCGTGACCTCGCCGTCACGAACCACTTCGAGTCGCGTGCCCGGCGTCAGGCCTAGCCGCGAGCCGCCGTCCACGTACACCCGGTCCGCCGTCCGGTACTCGACCTGCAGCTCGATCGGCACCGCCGTCGCGGCCACCGGCGCGAGCAGCGCACCGGCGAGGAGCCAGCCCGAAGCGCGGCGGCGCATCAGTCTTCCTCCCCGTCCGGGTGGCAACTCAGACACGCCGTGCTCTCGTAGACGTAGCCGTCGACCTCGTCGTGATCTTCGTCGGTGTCCTGCTGATTGTGCTCGTGGCAGAAGATGCACTCGAAGACGCCGAAATCACCCGGGTCGACGTGGCAGTCGGTGCAATCGTCCCACTCGCCAGCGTGGTTGCCCGAGTAGATCGGGAAGAACATGCCGTCGTGGTCGAACTCGGCATCATCCCAGTCCGAGGTGTTGTGGCAGTCCTCGCAAGTCGTCGGAAACCCGGCCGCCTGGTGGTCGGGGTCGTTGGTGCCGTTGTAGTCGTCGAGATGGCAGCCGACGCACTCGGTCGGGGTGTTGTCGAACCCCTCGGAGTGGCAGGCGTCGCAGTCGAGCGGCGCGTGCGCTCCGGTCAGTTGGAAGAAGGAGTGATCGAGCACGGCCCCCTCCCAACCCGAGGTGCTGTGGCAGTCCTCGCACATCGTCGGGAAGCCCGCCTGCTGATGATCGGGGTCGGTCGTCGCGTTGTAGTCGTCGAGGTGACAGGACGCGCAATCGGTCGGCGTGCCGTCGAATCCCTCCGCGTGGCAGGCTGAGCAGTCGAGCGGCACGTGGGCGCCGGTCAGCGGGAAGAAGGCGGCATGATCGACGACCGCGCCTTCCCAGGTCGAGGTGCCGTGACACTCCTCGCACATCGTGCCGAAGCCGGACGCTTGATGGTCGGGATCGTCGGTCCCGTTGTAGTCGGCGGCGTGGCAGGCGAAGCAATCGGTCGGCGTGCCGTCGAACCCATCGGCGTGGCACTCCGAGCAGTCGAGCGGCGCGTGCGCGCCGGTCAACGGGAAGAACGCGTCGTGGTCGACGGCCGCGCCTTCCCAGCTCGACTCCGTGTGGCAGTCCTCGCACTGGGTGCCGAAGCCGGCGGCGGCGTGGTTCGGATCGGTCGTCCCGTTGTAGTCGGCGGCGTGGCAGGCGAAACAGTCGGTCGGCGTGCCGTCGAAGCCGTCGGCGTGGCACTCCTGGCAGTCGAGCACCGCGTGCACGCCGTTGAGCGGGAAGAAGGAGTCGTGGTCGACCTCGACCGCCCCCTCCCACATCGTCGTGCTGTGACAAGACTCGCACATTGTCGGGAAGCCGAGCGCGACATGGTTCGGATCGGTGGTCGAGTTGTAGTCGTCGGCATGGCAGGCGAAGCAATCGGTCGGGGTGCCGCCGAAGCCTCCGGTGTGGCAGGCGCCGCAACCGAGCACCTGGTGGGCCCCTCGCAGCGGGAAGAAGGAGTCGTGGTCGAAATCTCCCCCCTCCAAGGTGGCCGGCGAGAAGGCGTCGGTCCCGTGGCACAGCTCACAAGTCGTGGGAAAACCGAGCGCCAGGTGATCGAGCTCGGCGCTCGTGTAGTCGTCGACGTGGCAGAGGAAGCAGTCGGTCGGGGTGAGCTGAAACTCGAACGGAGGATTCTCGGTATGACAGGCGGCGCAGTCGACGAACTCGTGGGCTCCGGTCAGGGGGAAGAGGGTCGCGTCGTGGAACAGCTCGAAATCGGTCCTCGGGTCCCAGCTCGACGCCTCATGGCAATCGTCGCAGGCGAATCCCAGCTCCCCCTGGTGGGGGTCGATATGGCAGTCGGCGCAGGCCGTGCCGACGTTCGAGAACTTGAGCTCCCGGTGGCAGCTCATGCAGTCGACGGTGCGGTGGCCGAGGTCGGGCTCGAAGCCCATCGCAGAGTGGTCGAAGAGCAACGGGGAACGCAGCGGCTTCCAACCATCGGTCGAGTGGCAATCGCTGCAAGCCACCGAGAGCTCGCCGTGAGGGTTCTCGATGGTCGGAGCTGCCGCGCTTGTCGCCGGCAGGCCGAGGGCAAGCCAGCCCGGCACCACGAAGGCGAGTACACCCCGGGAGCATCGATTCGGCTGTCTCGCGTTGGTCGCTTGCATCGTCCCGGGGCGCCGCTTGGCGGCGCGACTCGAACGGTCGCAGAGGCAACCTTACAGGATCATGAACGTCGGGGGGGGGGCTTTCGGCGAGGATCAGCGACGTAATCCCGCGTTCATCTGTCGCTTGCTAGAGAAGGATCTGGGAGAATCTTCACCTATGCCCGATCTTCATCTCGTCGCCGACTCCACGACTCCGGACCTCGCCGCGTCCGCCGCTCCACGGCGACGGACCGCTCCGTGGCTGCTCCTCCTGTATCTCGCCTCTCTGGCGGTTCTCGGCTACCTCACCCTTTACGGCTGGGACTACTACACGACCTCGATCATCGAGCGGCCCCACCACGAGCTCTACTGGACGCTCAAACCGGGCGGGACGCTGGGCCGCGCCTACGGCATCACCGGCGCGGGGCTCATGACCCTCATGCTGAGCTACTCGCTGCGCAAGCGGGTCGGCGTCCTGGCGCGGCTCGGCAAGCTCAGGGGCTGGCTCGATTTCCACATCTGGTGCGGAGTATCGGGCCCGCTTCTGATCGTCCTTCACAGCTCGCTCAAGGTGACGGGCATCGTCGCTCTGAGCTTCTGGTCGATGGTGCTCGTGGCCTCCAGCGGCGTCCTCGGTCGTTATCTCTACCTTCAGATCCCGCGCCGCCGCTCGGGTGACGAGATGTCGCTCGCCGAGGTCGACGGCTATCGCCGCGAGCTCAACGAGGCACTCGTGAGCGACCACGGCCTCAGCTCGGAGGTGATCGAGCGCGTCGACGCTCTGGCAGCGCGCAGTGTGGATCGCGGGACCAGCTTGATCCGGACCCTGGCAACCCTGCCGCTCGGTAGCGCCAGGTTGCGCTGGCGGGTGCGCGCCTTAACCCACGAGCTCGATCCCCGACATCGCCGGCGGTTCCGTCAGCTCCTGGAGGAGCGCGCGCTGCTCGCCCGTCGAATCGTGCTCTGGGAACGGCTCCAGGAGCTCTTCCACTACTGGCACGTGCTGCACAAGCCGTTCGCCATCCTCATGTACCTCTTCGCCGCGGTACACATCGTCGTCGCCACCATGACCGGGTACGGTTTCGGGTAGTGGTGCGGTCGCTCCGTCGACTCGCGGTCGCCGCCGGCGCCGCACTCGTCGCCGCCGCGGCCGGAGCGCAGATCTCCCCCGGTCCGCTGTCCCGTCCGCACGCCGAGCTGGAGGGCAGCCGCAACTGCCTCGAGTGTCACAGCAAGGGCCAGGGTGTCGATCGCGCGAAGTGCCTCTCCTGCCACAAGATTCTCGGCGATCGCATCTCGCGCGGACTGGGTCTCCACGCCCAGCCGGGCTACGAGGGCTGCCACACCTGCCACATCGAGCACCACGGAGCGGACTACGAGTTGGTGTGGTGGGGCGACGCCGGCCTCGCCGCCTTCGACCACGGCCTGACCGGCTGGGAGCTCGAAGGTGCCCATGACAGGGTCGAGTGCCGCTCGTGCCATACCGCCGCGAACATCGGGCAGCCCGGCCCCATGCGCACCGCCCGCAAGAACCTCGACCGCTCCTACCTGGGACTCAAGAGCGAGTGCCGAAGCTGCCACGAAGACGAGCATCGCGGCCAGTTCGAAGGTCGAGACTGTCTGAGCTGTCACGCCCTCGACGCCTTCAAACCCGCATCCGGCTTCGACCATTCGACCGCCGAATTCATCCTGACCGGCGGTCATGCGAACGTCGCCTGTGCCGACTGCCATCGCGAAGAGAGCGCGCTGGACGGCGCGACGTTCTCGCGCTTCCGACCGATCGCTCACCAGCAGTGTTCGAGCTGCCACCGGGACCCTCACCGCGGCGAGCTCGGCGATCAGTGCAGCTCCTGCCACGCCACCGCGTCGTGGTACACGACCCCCGGCTTCGACCACTCGGCAACCCGCTACCCGCTGACCGGTCGCCACCGGCAGGTCGCTTGTGCCGACTGCCATCGCGAGGGTCGCGGTGAGCTGCGTTTCCGCGGTCTGGCGTTCGGAGAGTGCAGTGACTGCCACTCCGACCCGCACGAGGCCCGCCTCGGCCTCCAGTGCGCGAGCTGCCACGCCACCTCGGGCTGGGAGACGGTTCGCGCGGGAGCCTTCGACCACGGGCAGACCGAATTCGCCCTCGAAGGCGCCCACACGAGCGTCGACTGCGCCGCCTGCCATCTCCCCGGCAGGCCGCTGCGGATCTCCGACTTCGGACGTTGTGCCAGCTGCCACGAGGACTCACATCTCGGCCAGTTCGCCAATCGTGCCGACGGCGGTGAATGCGCCAGCTGCCACACCGTCGCATCGTTCGTCCCCACGACCTTCGCGGTCGCCGACCACCTGACCGGTCGCTTCCCGCTCGAGGGGCTCCACCAGGGGGTCACCTGCGTCGAGTGCCACGTCGAGACCTCCTTCCGCCGCCGAACCGACGGCGAGATCGTTGTCGCCCGGAAGTTCGCCTTCCAGCGCCTTGCCTGTGTGGAGTGCCACACCGACCCCCACGAGGGCACCACCGATCCCTGGCTCACCCGCGCCGGTCTGGTGGACGCCGGCTGCGCCGCCTGCCACGGCGAAGCGGGTTGGAAAGAGAGCGTCTTCGACCACTCGACCACCGCATTCGCTCTCAAGGGAGCCCACCGTGAGGCCAGTTGCGGCAAGTGCCACGCCGCCGAAGTCGACGTCGTGGTCGAGACCGCGGACCGCTTGCCGCTCCGGCTGGGCGGCCTCGATGCCGAGTGCGCGACCTGCCACGAAGACCCGCACCGCGGCCAGTTCTCCGACCGCCCCGGCGGCTGCGGCTCGTGTCACACCGCCGAGAAGTGGGCGACGCTCGACTTCGACCATGCGACGACCGCGTTCCCGCTTACCGGCGCCCACGCGCCGGCGGCTTGCGTGAGCTGTCACCTCCCCGAGGGTCCAGGCGGGGCGGTGAGGTATCGGCCCCTCCCGGTCACCTGCGAGGGCTGCCACTCCGGGTAAGCGACCCTCGATCAATAACGCCAGCTGGTGAGGTCGGCCTCCTCCGGCGCCGACTGCTCGAGGCGTTCGAGGATCCGCGGCAGGTACATCGAGTTGTAGCGCAGCCGCGACAGGTGGTTGCCGTTCTCGTGGTCGCCGTTCCAGCAGTGCTCGGCGCGATCGCCGTAGTCGACCTCGCCCGCGTAATAGGGGTCGGTGGTCGACTCCAAGAACCTTTCGGCGAGATAGACGGCATTGTTCAAGTAGTAGTTGTCCATGTCGCCGCAGTAGATGTGGAGCTTCCCTTCGAGCTTGGGCCCGAGAGTCGCCCAGTCGCGCTCGAGGATGTGGCGCAGATCGTAGTTCTCGCGCCAGTAGTCGGCAACCTCGTGGTCGATCTCGCCGCTGTACTTGTCCCACAGCCGCCGCGGGTAGCCGTCCTCTCCGACCGGCGAGTAGACCGCCTCCCAGATGTCGAACTGATCGCCGGAGCGATTGCGCCCGCCGAGGACCAGCTCCATCAGGTTGTAGTCGCGGATCGTGGCGTCGACGTGCCCCAGATAGTTGCGGTGGCCGGGCCTCTCGGTCCGTCCGAACGGTCCCTCGGCGAAGTAGGCGTTGGCGTCGTCGTAGATATCAGTCGTCATGTATGCCCGAAAATCGATCGGATCGGGGCAGGCGGCGAAGGCGCCGTTGAAGAAGTCCGGGTAGAAGACCTGGACGGCGAGCGCCTCCCAGCCTCCGGTGGAGCCTCCATAGGTGAAGCGCGCCCACCCTTCTCCAAGGCCGCGAAAGCGCCGTTCGATCTCCGGAATCAGCTCGTGGTTGATGGCGTCGCCGTAGGGACCGAGATTCGGCGAGTTCACGGCGTAGGAGTCGTCGTAGTACGGGTTGGCATGCTGGATCTCGACGGCTAGAAAGCGGGGAAAATCGTCGCTGACCCAACGCTGGTAGAAGTCGTGGGCCTCCTGCTGGACGATCCGGTTGTAGCAGTCGACGTGGAAGCGCTCCGAGTACTCGCACTCGAGGTCGGGATCGGGCGGGGTCGTGCGGAAGCCACCGAAGTCGTCCGGAAAGTGCCCGTGGAAGACCATCAACGGGTAGCGCGCCTCGGGGTGCTCCTCGAAGCCGTGCGGCAGCAGCACGTGGGCGCCCAAAGACATCGGCCGACCCCAGAAGTCGGTCAACAGCTCGCTCTGGATCTCGATGTGCTTCACGTACTCTGTGTCGGACGGCGGCTCGATCGGCGGGATCACCTGGTCGAGCTCGATCGCCACCACCTCCTCCGTCGCCGGGTCGATCGTCACCATCCGCGGGGTGCTGAGAAGATTGCCGGGCGCCCGGTTCCAACGCTGCCCCTCGCCCCGATCCATGGGCAGGAGCACCGAGTGGCCGTCGGCGCGATGGAAGGTCTCGTACTCGTGGAGAACGGCCTGCACCCAGTACTCACCGGCCGGTACGTCCTCGAGACTCTCGATCGGGTAACCGAAGACCTCGGGATCGATCCGCGTCGCGTCACCGGCCGCCAGGCCCAAAACGTCGACCCCGAAGATCTGCGCCGCGCGGTGTCCGGCCCGGACCTGGAACCGAGGCTCGGGCTCGGCCTCGGGCGTGAGAATCAAGATGATGCGACCGTCCCGAGGCTCGCCGCCGAGCGTCGGCGGGTAGCTGATCTCGATCTCCAGCGCGCAAAGTGCTGTCCCCGCCAGAAACGCCCCTAGTGCAGCCACCATAATTCTCGCAGCCATCCGCTGACCTCCGACTCGTAAGTTGGGCAGTATAGCCGCGCTACCGCGGCCGGCCGGGTCGCCGCCGCTTGCTCTCGTATACTGCCGTCGAATGGAGGAACACCGAGATGCGCCGTCCACTGATCTTCAGCCTGCTCCTCGCCGTGACGCTTCCGGCGTGCGACGGAGATTCTCCGACGAATCCGACCCTGCCCGAAGGTCCGGTGACTTGGACCGAGCTTCTCAGCCGGGCGCAGTCGAGCCTCGAGGCCCAGACCCGCCAGGTAGTCCGGACACCGGCAGCTTTTCAAACCGCTTGGGACGAGATCCTCGAAGACACGCCGATGCCCGATCCGCTGCCGCTCGTCGATTTCGAGACCGACATGGTGCTCGTCGTCGGCTCCGGGGAGCAGACCACCGAATGCCACGAAATCGCGATCACCGACGCGGTCAGCGACGGCACCGACATCACGGTCACGGTCACCGAGACGGGGCCTACCACCGTCTGCGTCTGCGACGACCTCGATGCGAGCCCGGTCGAGGTGGTCCGACTCCCACGAGCCGACGTCGTGACCTTCGTCAACATCAACGTCGAAGTCTGCAACGACTGACGCGATGCGCAGCTAGTCGCCGAGCCGCGCGGCGTTGCGCACCCAGTCGGGGGCGGCCGGTTCAGGGGCGAAGAACCCGCCGGCAGTCGACGCCCAGCGGTGCAGCCAGGCGATACCGCCACGGCCGGCGTACTCGTCCGGCAGGGCGTAGGCCGGATCCTCGAGCGCCTCATCGAGAGTGACGAATCGATAGCCGCGTTCAGCGAGCGCCGCGAGCAGCTCATCGCCGGCCTCGGCGTTGAGCCGGTTGGCGTGCGCCAGGAGAATGTGCCGTATCGGCCGACCGAGGAGAGCCTCGGACTGCGCCTCGTAGTAGGTGAAGACATCGGCCATGTACTCGAGGTAACCGGCAACCAGCCGTTTGGAGAGCTCCCGGTCTCCGTCGTCGAGGGCCACGTCGTAGGCTCGGGCGTAGATCCACTCGTCGCTGTCGATCGTGACCGGCGCCACCCGGTACCGGTGCAAGCGGAGAAACTCGACGAAAGCGTCGCGGATCTCGACCGTCGGCCCGGTATTGAGGAACGGATGCCGGAAGTAACGCGGCTCGCTCTCGAAACCGGCGAGCAGCGGGCGCAGCGCCCGCTCGCCGCGGAGCACGTCGGCCTCGTAGTCCGCGAGCGGCGTCGTGTAGAGGCTGGGATGAGAGTAGGAGTGATTGCCCAGCTCGTGGCCGCGGGAAAACCACTCTTCGAGCAGCGCGAGACGCTCTCCGACCACCCTTTCCTCCTCTTCGATCTTCACCTGGTTGACGAAACCGATGGCGGGAGCGTTGGCGGCTTCGAGGGCCGCGAGGATGCCGTGGGTGATCGAGCGGTGGGTCTCGACATCCTGCCGGGTCGAATTGGCGGGCAGGTCGTCGTCGGTGATCGCGACGATCCTCGACTCGCCCCCGGCGACCGGTCCGATCCAGCTGGCGCAGATGAGCCAGAGCGCAGGGAATCGCCTCCCCAGCCAGTTGAATCTCGTCTCTGACCGATCCATCGGAATCCCTCTCGGCGCCTTCGTTAACACAGCGAGAGCGGCAGGACCGCGTGCTAGCATCCCTTCGAATCGCGAGGGAATGGGAACGCGGAGGATCGGGCACAGGATGAGTGACGCGCAGCGCGATGCGGTGGAGCTCGACATGGTGTTCGTAGGGGTGGGGCCGGCGAGCCTCTTCGGCACTTGCCGTCCGGCCCGGCTGATCGAGCGGCACGACTCTCGGGTTCGAGCCGGCGACAGCAAGCTCGAACCCGCGATCGCGGTCCTCGAATTCCGCGCCCTGCGCGAGCCCAGCTCAGGAGATCAGCGATGAGCTTCGCCGCCTGGGAGCGCGTCCTCTTGTTGGTACTGATCGCCGGCACTCTCACGCTGTTCGTCAAAGAGCTCACGCCGAAGATGCGGCACATCCTGGCCGGAAAGCCGGAGCGCCTGCGCACCGATCGGATCGGCGAGCGCATCTGGCGAGTGATCAAGGAAGTCGTCTTCCAATCGCGCGTCGTCGGCGGGCGCCCCGTCGCCGGCCTGATGCATGCGATCGTCTTCTTCGGCTTCATCGGCTTCGCGTTCGAGACGACGGATCACTTCCTCGAACCGTTCCGCGCAGCGTTTCTGGCCACGATCCTCGGCGGCTTCGAGTCGACGTTCAAGATGATCTTGGCCGTCGCGGCGGTGGCCGTGGCGATCGCCATCGCAGGGCTCGCCTTCCGACGCTTCGTTCTCGTCGACATCTCACCGGACCCGAAGTCCTACAGCTCGGGGATCGTCGCGGCGATGATCTTCTTGCTGATGGCGACCTACCTCTATGGTCTGCTGGAGCATGCTCCTCTCACCAAAACCAACTGGTGGCTGCACTCGTTGCTGATCATCGCCTTCCCGCCATTGATCCTCCGCTCGAAGCACTTTCACATTCTCATGGCGCCGGTGGACATCTTCTTCCGCACGCACGGGCTGGGGGAGTTCTTGCCCCTCAATCTGGATCTCGAATCCCTCGAGGCCTCCGAGGGGGAGATCTCGCTCGGCCTCGAGACGATCGCAGACGTACCCTGGAAGATGCGGATGGACTTCTTGACCTGCGTCGAGTGCAAGCGCTGTACGGACCAGTGTCCGGCAGCGATCTGCGGCCAGGAGCTGCAACCGCGGGAGTTCATCCTGGGTGGACGCAGGATGCTCGGCCAAGAGGGAACCGTCATCGGCGGCGTCATCAGCGAGACGGCTTTGGGCCAGTGCACGAGCTGCGGGGCGTGCGAGAACATCTGCCCCGTCGGCATCGAGCATCTCCAGTTGCTTCTCGGCGCGAAGCGGGCGCAGGCGCTCTCTTCGGGGAGAGGAATGGTCGCGACGGACTTCCTGCTGACGGTCGAGAAGTACGAAAACCCGTTCGCCGAGCGCGAGCAGGTCCGCACGCGAAGGATCGAAGAGCTGGAAATCCCGATCTACCGGAAAGGAGAGACGGAATACCTGCTGTGGCTCGGCTGTGTATGGTCCTACAACCAAGACGCCCGCGGCAGCCTCGAGGCGATGGTCAAGGTGCTCAACGCCGCCGGCGTCAGCTACGGCGTCTTGGAGAGCGAGTCCTGCAGCGGTCATCACTCGCGCCGCCAAGGCGAGGAGCTGCAGTTTCAGACGCTCGCCGGCCAGAACATCGAGCGCTTCCGAGAGAAAGCCGTCACCAAGATCGTCGCACCGTGCCCGCACTGCCTGCACACTTTCCGCCGCGAGTACCCGACTCTCGACGGTGATCTCGAGCTCGAGACGATCCACCACTCCGAGCTCCTGACCGAGATGCTGCAACAGGGGAAGCTCCTTCTCGACCACACCGCCGGCAACGGCAAGCGTATGACGTTCCACGATCCGTGCTACCTCGGCCGTTACGAGAAGGTCTTCGAGGCCCCGCGCGACGTGATTGCGAGAAGCGGCTTTTCGATCACCGAGCTGCCCCGCCGGCGCGAGCGATCGTTCTGCTGCGGCGGCGGCAACGCCGGCTTCATGAGCCAGAGAGAGGAGGAGCGCCGCGTCGATCAAGAGCGCAAGGAAGAGATCCAGCGCTCCGGTGCCGACGTTCTCGTGACCGCCTGTCCCGAGTGCAAGATGATGCTCGACGCGACCGTGGAGGAGACCAAGGACCTCGCCGAGCTGGTGGCCGATCGCCTGCGCTGATCCTCCTCTCGGCACGGAGAATTGCGGCGGTCGGGTTCGGCCCTACCAGATGCAACTCGAGGCCGAAACGGGGGTAGCCGCGGGAGGCCCGTTCACCGCGCGGCTACCGGAGGGGGAGGCCACAAACCGGTGAGGAGGCCCCTGGAGCACGGCGCCGCGGATCTCTAGGGGTAGTACCCGGGAATCGTCCGAGCCTTCAATCCCCGCCCCAAGATCTCGACTTTCACCTGCCTGAACGCTCCGGGAGTGGTCTTGGAGGACTGGTAGCCAACCAAGTACTGCGCCCGCAGCTCCGCCTCGATGCGCTCGTAAGCCCGCTCGATCCCGCTTGCTCGCTGAATGGAAAAGGAGCTGCCACCCGTCGCCGAGGCGAGCTTCCGCAGGTTCCGCTCACTCTCTTGGGCGTGTCGGTCGATCGAGGCTCCGGAGTTCGAGACCGCGATCGGATAGACCGCGACGCCGAGCCGCTGTGCGTACTCGATGACGTCATTGATCTTGTAGTGGCTGCGCGAGTCCTGGCCGTCGGTGAGAACCACGAGCGCGCGCTTGCCTTTGAGTCCGCCGAAGTAGTAGAGCGTAAAGGCGAGGCTGTCCCAGAGCGTCGTCTCACCCAGCGCCTCGAGGCGCTCGAGCCCTTTGGTCAGCGCTTCCACGTCGTTCGAGAAGGGAACCTTGACCTCTGCCTCGTCGCTGAAGGTGATCACCGTAGCGCGGTCCTGCGGGCGCAACAGACGCTCCAGGAATCCGGCGGCTACTTTCTGAGTCTCGCGAAGCTCCTCGACCATGGACAGAGACGTGTCGAGCAGGATTCCGAGGTTGACCTGACGGTCGAGCACCCGTTCGAAGCGGCGAATAGAGTGCTGCGCACCGTCCTCGAACACCTTGAAGTCTGCGATCTCGAGATCGTCGATCGGCTGGTTGCGCCGGTCGAGAACCGTCGTGTAGAGCTCGACGAACGAGACCTTGAGGTTGGCCATGTCCCGCGACGAGTTGATGAAGACGAGGTCCTCGGCGGAGCTTCCGTCCTCGAGGTAGGCGATGGCTCGCACATAGGTGGGCTCGCCCGTTCCGGAAAGCGCAAGCTCGCCGCGGTAAGGCGGCGCGGTGGCTGAGTCGATGATCGTCTCTTCGAGGAGGAAGTCGACGCGATCGAGCCGGTCACCGACCGGCAGCGTCACCTCGGCGCGCACCGGCACCGAGCTCCCATAGACGGTCTTCGGAACCGGCTCGATGAGGCGTACCGCGAAACGGAACGGACCGAGGTTGATCTCGAGCGTGTCACGGGCGAGCTCCTCGCC
The DNA here is from genome assembly GCA_945787575.1 of Thermoanaerobaculia bacterium. Taxonomy (GTDB): domain Bacteria; phylum Acidobacteriota; class Thermoanaerobaculia; order Multivoradales; family JAHEKO01; genus CALZKB01. The sequence goes on from CALZKB010000085.1 coordinate 12,535, forward strand.
GGCGGCGGTGAGAGCGATGGCCGTGACCCGACGTGGACGGAGCGTATCGCCGAGATGGACCTCGACGCCGTAGGGCGGCCGGATCTTGCTCATGACGACCTTGCCGTCGAGCAGGAACTCGACACGCGCCACCCCCTCGCCCTCGACGACCGCACCGACCCGCAGCGCTCCCGTATGGAGGCCGATCGGAGGCTCCAAGAGGCGCACCGAGTGGCCGCCTTCGGCTTCGACGCCGGCGGCGAATCCCGCCAGGATCACGCCGAGCAAACCTGCGAACCGTGCGCGAAGCATCACCGTCATCGAGGCTAGCACGCCGCCCCGACCCCACGGGGCCGGGGCGATTCGCTCTCCCTTTGCCAGGCGGTTCGAGCTACCGCTCGAATCCGGGGCCGACCTCGTCGATCGGGGGCTCGTCGGTGCGGAGCCGGGCAGCGATCTCGATCAACTCGACCAGCTCCGCGGCATCGCTGTTCCTCGGCCCGCTGCGCGCAACTTCGCGGGCACGGGACGCGAGGTCGGCGAGGCTGCTCTCGCTAGCCCAATACGAGCCCCTCAGAATCTCTGCGAATTCGGCCGCGACCGAGGCGAGCTGTAGACCGTGGGAGGCCTGGGTCCACCGCGCCGCGAGGTCCCCGCGATCCAACTCGAGCGCGTCCTCGACCATCGCCCCGCTCCGTCTCGAGCGATAGCGCAGCCGCAGGGTCGCCACGCGGCCGCTCCTCGACGCGTCGTCGCGCAGCTTGATCTCGTAGAGCGCCGTCACCTGGTGACCGGCACCGATCTCGCCGGCGTCCACGGCATCGTTGCGAAAGTCGCGGTCCGCGATGTCGCGATTCTCGTAGCCGAGCAGACGGTAGCTCTGCACGACCCGTGGCTCGAACTCGACCTGGACCTTGGCGTCGGCGGCGATCGTCTGGAGAGTACCGGTCAGGTTCTCTACGAACACTCTCCGAGCGGCGTCGAGGTCGTCGACGTAGGCGTAGTTGCCATCGCCGTTGTCGGCGAGCTGCTCCATCAGGATGTCGTTGTAGTTACCCATTCCGAACCCGACGGTCGTCAGCTCGATCCCCGTCTCGGCCTCGTCCGCCACCTTCGCGAGGAGGGAGTCGGGGCCGGTGCGGCCGACGTTGGCAACGCCGTCCGAGCAGAGGATCACCCGGTTGATGGAGCCCGGCCGGAACGCCCGGCGAGCCTCGCGGTAGGCGAGCACGAGGCCCTCCTCGGCGTTGGTCGAGCCCCCGGGGTGCAGTCGATCGATCGCCGAGAGCACTCGCCGGTGGTCGTTGGTCGGAGGGAGCAGAACCTCCCCTCGACTGCCGTAGACGACGAGACCCACGGCATCCCCTTCGTCGAGCTGGTCGACCAACAGGCGAAGAGCTCGCTTGACGAGTCCGAGTCGATTCTCGCGGTTCATCGAACCGGAGACGTCGACGACGAACGTCAGCACCGCCGGCGCCCGACGGTTCGCCTCGATCTCGCGCGCCTTGAGCGCAAACCGCACGAGCTGAGTCCGCGCGGTGGACGAGAAGGGAGAAGGTGCCCCCTCGGCGACCACCGCGAAGTCCTTGCGGCGCGGCGCTCGATCGCCGTAGTCGAAGTAGTTGATGAACTCCTCTACCCGGACGGCGTCGGCCGGCGGCAGCTGGCCGCGACGGAGGTAACTGCGGGTCATCGTGTAGGAGCCGGTGTCGACGTCGATCCCGAAGGTCGACAGCGGGTCGTCTTCGGTGTCGACGAAGGGGTTGGTGCCGTAACCCTGGAAGAACATGTCGCCCCAGCGCCGATCGTTGGGCTCCGCGGTGCCGCCCGTCGACGGTGGAGCGACCGACTTACCGATCGGTGATGGCGGTACGAGCCCCAGCTCGGGGCCGACCCTTCTCGGCTTGAGCGGTGCGGCCCTCTCATTGGCGCCGACCTGGTCGAGCGACGGCGCGGGCGAGACCTGAGCA
>CALZKB010000086.1 GCA_945787575.1 Thermoanaerobaculia bacterium
TCGACCCGGATGCCGGGAGTCAATGTCCAGCGGCCGGTCCGGATCGTGTCCACAACGAAGAGCGCGGTCGCCTCCGCGCTCGACAGCCGATTGGCCTGGCTACCCGGCGTGCCGGACGCGTTGAACATCCGGCGGCCGTCGAGCATCTGGTAGAGATCGTCTTCCTGAAACCGGTCCTCTTCATCTTCGTGGACGCGGAGGCCGAGCTCGAGCTCGTGCTCGACCGCGCCGCTGCCGAGCTCGAGTCCCAGCAGCGCTTGGACCCCGGTCGAGAAGTAGTCGCGGCGGTTGTTGCGCACCTTGAGCGAGCCTGGCTCGCTGTCGACCTCGCCGCGCAGCGCAGCCAGCGCGTCGGCGTGTTCTTCGGGGTCCTCCAGAAGCGCCGCGATCCCGACACCGGCGACCGAGTCGAGCTTCGCCCAGTTCCGGAAGAAGTCGTTGCGATAGGCAGTCACGGTCACCCTCGTCCGTTGGCTCGGCCGCACCTCGTAGCTCAGCTGGAGCTGATCATGATCGGTGGTGATGGCGTCGCCGGCGGAGCCGGCGTAGCGCCGGAAGGGGTCGACCTCGAAGTCGGCGGCGGTCAGCCCGACGTAGGTTTCGTCCCCTCGATGCCGCGTCTGGCCGAGCTTGAGCTCGAGCGCTTGACCGATCTTGGCCTCGGGCCGCGACTGGATTCGGAACTTGCCCAAGTAGTCGCTAAGCGTGAAACCGGTACCGCCGCCGCCGTCGAGACGCTTGAACCCATCATGGCGGAGGTCATAGGCCTCGAGCAACCAGCCGGCACGGTCGCCGCTCGTCCCTGTTCGAACGTGGATGCGCTGGAGGCCATCACTCCCTCCAGCCGCCTCGAAGCTCGTCTCGAAGGCGTTGGGAATGGAGGTCGAGAGATAGTTGATCGAGCCACCGTTCGTGTACGGCCCCTGCCGGATGGAGCCCGGGCCCTTGACGATCTCGAAGCCCTCCATCCGGCCGGTGGTCGGCGCGTAGTAGGCGGCCGGCGCGGAGTAAGGAGCCGGGGCGATCAGGACGCCGTCTTCGAGCAGCGTCACCTTCGAACTCCGCTCGATACCGGTTCCACGGATGCCGATGTTGGGTCGCAGCCCGAAGCCATCCTCCTCCTGGACGTTGACTCCCGGGACCTGGCGCAGAACCCGATGAACATCCTGGTATCCCTGTCGCTCGAGATCGACCTCCGTGATGACGTGGCCAGAGCCGGCCAGCTCTTGGAGCGCGATCTCGGATCCGACGACGAGCATCGCCTCGAACAGCCGGTACCTGTCGGCGGCTTCCTCACTGGCGACGCCGGTCTCGTCCGGAATCGCGTCGACTTCCTCCGCGAGAAGTGAGGGGTCGCCGCCGAGGATCGAGCTCAACGACAGGGCCGACACCAGGGCCAGGGACTTCAGGGTAGCCAGCTCATGCATCCTCTCTCTCTCTCTTTCTCTAGTCGGTGGAGCTCCGATGACCTTCGCGTGCCTCGCGAGCGCGCCGGCAGGGTAGACAGCGACCGACGACGCTGACCGACAGCTCGTCGGGGTCGAACCCGTGAGCCCTGCAGATCTCCCGCTGCAGCTCCCGGATGTCGCGGTTGAGATACTCGACTACCCGTCCGCACTCACGGCAGACCATGTGGTCGTGGTCCATTCCGGCGTGGATGTGCTCATAGAGGACGCGGTGATTGGCGAGCCGGTACTTGCGGACCAACCCACAATCCGCGAGGAGATCGAGGTTGCGGTAAACCGTAGCGCGCGAGACTCGCAGTCCAGAGCGGCGGATCGACTCGTGCAGACGATCCGCGTCGATGTGCTCGTGGTGCAGGAAGATCTCCTCGAACACCGCTCGACGAGTCGCCGTCATCCGCATTCCGTGAGCGCGGACGTAACGTTCGAAGGTGGCGCGTTCCTGCTTCATTTCTTAATGAGACGACGTCTCAGAAGATTTCAAACATTGTGCAGGGGCCAGCCGTGGCCTGTCAATGGCCAAGAGGTAGGGGCGGCCCCACCCCCTCGGACGGCTGATTCTCAAAGGCGGTTCGAAGCCGCCTCGACGTTCGGCAGCGGCGGCGGCCAAGGCGCCGGGCCAGCCGGAAACCCTGTGATACGGTGCAGCCGCTCCGGGGAGAGTTCGACTCCATGTCTGCGTCTGGCAAGACTCCCAAACTCGACGACCCCCGCGGCGCCCCACGCTTGACGGCTCTCCCTCTGCTGCTTCGGATCGCCGTGCTTCTCGTCGGCTGGGTCCTGGTCCTTATCGGCATCGTCGGCCTGGCGCTGCCGGGGATTCAAGGGTGCGTGACGATCGCGCTCGGCGCTGCTCTGCTCTCGCTCGCCAGCGAACTGATCTACCGCGGGCTCAAGAAGCTCCTCCACCGTTGGCCCAAGATCTGGAGCCGAGTGGAGAGCTTGCGTGCCTGGGTGCACGGCAAGCTGACGCGGAGCGGAGACTCGTCCGGGGGCGCGGCCCCGCCCTAGCCTGCACTTCTCACCCCATTTCGAGCGAAACGGCGGAGCTGCCTGTGTCCGCAAGGCGTTGCGACCGAGGGCACCGCAGGCGTAGCTGTCGCTACGCCGAGGATGACCGACCGAGCGCAACGCAGCAGACGCGGACAGATCCGCCGTTGCAGCCGGAACGGGGTGAGAAGTGCAGGCTAGCCTAACGCTCGCTGATCGGGACGAACGGGCGGGAGTTCTCGCCTGTGTAGATCTGGCGGGGCCGGTGGATGCGCGTCGTCGGATCCTCTCGCATCTCTTTCCAATGGGCGATCCAGCCGGGTAGCCGCCCGAGCGCGAACATCACCGTGAACATCTCGGTCGGAATGCCCATGGCGCGGTAGATGATGCCGCTGTAGAAATCGACATTGGGATAGAGATTACGCTCGACGAAGTAACCGTCCTCGAGCGCCACCTGCTCGAGCTCGCGGGCGATATCGAGCAACGGATCGTCGACGCCGAGCTCCGCGAGCACGTCGTCGGCCGCTTTCTTGAGCAGGCGGGCGCGTGGATCGTAGTTCTTGTACACCCGGTGACCGAATCCCATCAGCCGAAACGGGTCGTCCTTGTCCTTGGCCTTGGCGACGTACTTCTTATAGTCACTTCCGTCGTTGCGAATTCCGCGGAGCATCTCGATGACTTTCTGGTTGGCGCCACCGTGAAGCGGCCCCCAGAGGGCGTTGATGCCGGCGGAGATTGCGACGAACAGGTTGGCCTGGCTCGAGCCGACCATCCGAACAGCCGAAGTCGAACAGTTCTGCTCGTGGTCGGCGTGAAGGATGAGCAGCAGGTTGAGCGCCTCGTCGAGCACGGTCGGCACCCGATACTCCTCGACCGGAAGCGCGAAGAGCATGTGGAGGAAGTTCTGGGTATAAGAGAGGTCGTTGCTCGGGTAGATGACCGGGTGGCCCATCGACTTCTTGTACGAGAAGGCAGCGATCGTCTTGGCTTTCGCCAGCAGCCGGACGATGTTGAGGTCGATGTCGTGATCATCGGCGCTGTCCGGGTAGTAGGCGGACAGCGACGCCACCATCGTCGACAGGATCGCCATCGGGTGGGCCGAGGCGGCATAGCCCTCGAAGAACTTCTTCATGTCCTCGTGGATGAGCGTGTGGAGGGTGAGCCGGCGGCTGAACTCCTCGAGCTGCTGCTCGTTGGGCAGTGAGCCGTAGATCAGGAGATGACAAACCTCGACGAAGCGCGCCTTCTCGGCGAGCTCTTCGATCCCGTATCCGCGGTAGCGCAGGATTCCCTTTTCGCCGTCGATGAAGGTGATCGCGCTCGAGCACGAGCCGGTGTTGCCGTAGCCGGGATCGTAGGTGATGGCGCCACCCGTGTCCTTGCGCAGCTTCCGGGTGTCGATCCCGACCTCGCCTTCGGTGCCCTCGATCAGACCGAGTTCGTAGTCCTTGCCGTCATAGGTCAGTTTCGCAGAGGTCATAGCAGCCACTCTCCCGCCGTTCGTAAGACGGCTCGCCGTTTCCGTTGAGCTGAAAGTCTACCGCAACACAGATGTCGGCCCGAGGGCATCCCGTGCTAGACGCCTCGCCGATCGCTCCCCCAGATCAGCTTGTGGAGCTGGGTCTGGACGCGAACGGGAAGACGGTCGGCCAGCACACGCTCGGCCAATCGCTCGAGATCGAAGCGACCGTGGACGACCGACAGCAGAACCGGGCATCTCTCGTCGAGCCGACGTCGCGTGATCGTCGCCCTCGCCCACTCGTAGTCTTCGTCGTCGGCCAAAACGAATTTCAGCTCGTCGCCTGGCCGGAGCAGGTCGAGATTCTCCCACCGGTTGTTCTCGGCCTCGCCGCTCGCGGGGCACTTGACGTCGACGATTCTCCGGACCCGCGAATCGACGGCGCCGATGTCGAGCCCGCCGCCAGTCTCGAGCAACACCTCGTGGCCGGAGTCACACAGCGCCGACATCAGGGTGTAGACCCCGGGCTGGAGCAACGGCTCGCCGCCGGTCACCTCCACCAACGGACAGCCGATGGCTCTCACTTCGCCGACGATCTCGTCGACGCTCGCCCACTCGCCCTCGTAGAAGCTGTGCTCGCTGTCGCACCAGACGCAGCGCATCTGACAGCCGGTCAGCCGCACGAGCACGCACGGCCGGCCCGAGTGGGTCGATTCACCCTGGAGCGAGTAGAAGATCTCGTTGACCTTGAGGCGCTGGGGGGGCGGTAGGGCGAGATGGGGATCGGCCGGGCGGAGACGCGGTGTGCTCATTCCGAAGGCTCGTAGGTCGCGCCGGAGCTGTCGTTCTCCCATACCTCGACCCGTCGCACTCGCACCCGATCGTCGTCGAGCCGCGCCGCGACCTCTCGATAGAAGTGCTCGCTCAGCAGCTCCGCCGTCGTGTTGCGCTCGTCGAACGGCGGTAAGTCGTTGATGACGCGGTGATCGAAAGGTCCTGCCACCTCCTTCATCGTCGCCTTCAGGTCCGCGAAATCGAGCACCATGCCGAGCTCGTCGAGCTCTTCGGCAACCAGGTGCACCCGAACTCGATAGTTGTGGCCGTGGAGGTTCTCGCAGCCGCCGGTGTGGCCGCGGATGAAGTGCGCCGCCGAAAACTCGTAGTCCTTGAAGATCCTGTACATGGCACTGGAAGCGATCGTCTCCCGGCGTCCGGCAGGCGTCAAGCCGAGCCACCGTCGTCGCTCCCGGGGGCCACTCGACTGAACGGGAAACATTCGAGCGCCGTATGACGTTATAGAGCTTGAAAGCGGGCTTCGGGAGTTGTGCCCGCGCGCGGAGTCCGACTCCGACAATCTCTTCAACTCCCTCTCCTCCCCCCTGTGCCGGTTCCCTCCCCGGCACAGGGCTTTTTCTCGCGTCGTCGGGGGTCCCGTGCCTCTCGTTGCTCCGATCCTCGCTTCGCAATGGCCGGCCATAGCGGCGAGCGGTCGCCAGGCGGCGACCGATTGTTGCTCACGACCGTAAGCTCCGGCGGACTCGAAGAGGGAAGTCCGCTTCGCGTACCGCCCCTCGTTCCAGGGACGAGCACCTAGCCTGCATTCCTCACCCCGTTTCGAGCGAACCGGTGGAGCTGCCCGTGCCTGCAAGGCGTCGCGACCGAGGGCACCGCAGGCGTAGCCGTAGCTACGTCGAGGATGACCGACCGAGCGCAACACAGCTGGCGTGGGTAGATCCGCCGGTGCAGCCGGAACGGGGTGAGAAAGGCAGGCTAGCCGAGCAGCTGGCGCAGCACGTACTGGAGGATGCCTCCGTGACGGTAGTACTCGACCTCCTGCGGAGTGTCGAGCCGCACCCGGGCTCGGAAGCTCTTCGCATCTCGATCCCCGGAATCCGCCGTCACCGTCACCTCGAGACCCTCGACGAAGTCCGCGCCAAGACCGTCGGCCAGCCCCGAGATCGAGAAGACCTCGTGGCCGTCGAGACCCAGGGACCCGGCGGACTCGCCGGGCAGGAACTCCACGGGTAACACTCCCATGCCGATGAGGTTGCTGCGATGAATGCGCTCGAAGCCGCCGGCGATGACCGCCTGGACTCCGAGCAGCCGTGGACCCTTGGCCGCCCAATCGCGCGACGAACCGGTGCCGTACTGCCGACCCGCGATGACGATCGTCGGCGTCCCCTCCTCGCGATACTGCATCGCCACGTCGTAGAGCGGTGCCGGTTCTTCGCCGGGCAGGTGCACTGACCATCCGCCCTCGCGATCCGGCACCATCTGGTTACGGAAGCGCACGTTGGCGAACGTGCCCCGCATCATCACTTCGTGGTTGCCTCGCCGCGAACCATAGGAGTTGAACTCCTTGGGTGCGACACCGTTTTCGATGAGATAGCGCCCCGCCGGGCTATCGGCCTTGATCGCACCGGCCGGCGAAATGTGGTCGGTGGTGATGCTGTCGCCGACGAGCGCCAGCACGCGAGCACCGACGATGTCGGCGACCGGCTGCGGCTGCCTCGGGAGGTCGACGAAGTAGGGCGGCAGCTTCACGTAGGTCGAATCCGCTTCCCAAGCGTAGGTCTCGCCCTCGGGCACCGGCATCGAGTTCCACTGCTCGTCGCCGTCGTAGACCGAGCCGTATTGGGTGGTGAACATCTGCGACTCGAGGCTCTCGGCGATGGTCTGAGCCACCTCCTGCTCGCTGGGCCAGAGGTCGGAGAGATAGACCGGATTGCCGTCGCGGTCGTCGCCGAGAGAGTCGCTCGTCAGGTCGAGATCGATCCGCCCAGCGAGCGCATAGGCGACGACCAGGGGCGGCGAAGCGAGGTAGTTGGCGCGCACGTCGCTGCTGATCCGGCCCTCGAAGTTGCGATTGCCCGAGAGCACCGAGACCGCCACCAGGTTGCCCGCCCGGACGGCGTCGGAGATCGGCTCGGGCAATGGCCCGCTGTTGCCGATGCAAGTCGTGCAGCCGTAGCCGACGAGGTGAAAGTTGAGCGCCTCCAGAAACGGCATGAGCCCAGCCTTGGCGAGGTAGTCGGTGACGACCTTGGAGCCGGGGGCGAGGCTGGTCTTGACCCACGGCTTGACGCTCAGGCCGCGCTCCACCGCCTTCTTGGCGAGCAGACCGGCGCCCACCATCACCGATGGATTAGAAGTGTTGGTGCACGAGGTGATGGCGGCGATCACCACCGAGCCGTTCTGGAGCTCGAAGGTCTCGCCTTTGAAAGTCGTCTGCACTCCGGTCGCGGTGACGACCGCCTCGTCGACCGAGGTTTGCACGCCCCCCTCGCCCGCCACTTGCAGCACCGGCTTGGCCGCCTTGCTCGGCGCCACGAGGTCGGAGAGCTGTCCCAGAAAACTCTCGGGCACCTCTCCGAGCGGAACCCTTACATGGGGCAGCTTCGGCCCGGCGAGGCTCGGCTCGACCGTCGAGAGATCGAGCTCGAGAGTGTCGGAATAGACCGCCTCCGGACTCTCGGCGGTATGGAACAACCCCTGCTCCTTCATGTACGCCTCGACCAGGGCGACCTGCGCCTCAGAACGCCCGGTCAATCTCAGATAGTCGAGCGTAATCTCGTCGACTGGGAAGATTCCACAGGTGGCGCCGTACTCCGGCGACATGTTGGCGATCGTCGCTCGATCGGCGAGCGGCAGATTCGCCAGACCGGGGCCGAAGTACTCCACGAACTTGCCGACGACACCCTTCTTGCGCAGCATCTGGGTGACCGTGAGCACCAGATCGGTGGCCGTCGCACCGGCCGCCAGCACGCCGGTAAGCCTGAAACCGACGACCTGCGGGATCAACATCGTGACCGGCTGACCGAGCATGGCGGCCTCTGCTTCGATGCCGCCGACCCCCCAGCCGAGCACCCCGAGTCCGTTGATCATCGTCGTGTGGGAGTCGGTTCCGACGAGGGTGTCCGGGTAGGCGAGGGGAAAAGGCTCGCCGCCACCCCGACCCTCCATCACGATTCGGCCCAGGTACTCGAGGTTCACCTGATGGCAGATCCCGGTGCCCGGCGGCACGACCTTGAAGTCGGCAAACGAGTTCTGGCCCCATTTCAGGAAGGCGTAGCGCTCTCGGTTGCGCTCGAACTCACGTTCGACGTTGAGCAGGAAAGCCGCGTCGGTGCCGTACTCGTCGACCTGGACCGAGTGGTCGATCACCAGCTCGACGGGCTGCAAGGGGTTGATCCTGCTCGGATCGCCGTTCATCTCCACCATCGCGTCGCGCATTGCGGCGAGATCGACGACCGCGGGCACGCCGGTGAAGTCCTGAAGCAACACCCGGCCGGGCATGAAGGCGATCTCGACCGACGGTTCGGCCTCGGGATCCCAGCTCGCCGCCGCCTCGATGTCACTCGCGGTCACCGCCAGACCGTCCTCGCGGCGCAGCAGATTCTCCAGCAGCACGCTCATGCTGTAGGGCAGGCGGGAGATGTCGAAGCCGTGCGCTTCCAGCGACGGCAGTCGCGAAATCGAATACTTCTGGTCCCCGACCTCCAACGTCGAGCGCGTCGAAAAGGTGTCTGTCATCATCCCCTCCAGTAGGCCCGAACGATAACGTATGGACTGGGCTTGTGCATCAGCTTTGATCAGGCCTCCGCCACATTCGGGGCCGAGGGCGACCGGGGGCCGGGGGTCTTCTTCGCCTCGACTGGCTGGGGAGATGCAGCTTCTCCCTCGGTCCCAGGCCGTCGCCAGTGTTTTGGGGCTAGAGGAGAGGCTCAAGCGGGGGCGTCGGGAATCACGACCGCTTCGAGCTCGGTCTCCGCCTGCTCGTCGCGAACCACCGCGGCGAAGAAGAACGCCATCACCATCAGGCCGGCGCTGATCCAAAACGGACTCTTCATGCCGAAATGCTGGAACACCACGCCGGCCCAGAGCGGGCCGCCCATCCGCGCGACGCCGCCAACCGACTGCTGGACTCCGAGCACTGTTCCGGTCTCACCTTCGGCGGCGCGTTTGGACACCAGCGACGTACTCGACGGAAACAGGAAGGCAGTGCCGATCGGAACGAAAGCGGCGGCGATCGCCAACTGCCAGAGGTTGACGGCAAGCGGCAACGCCATCATCCCGATCGCGATCGTGAGGGCGCCGATCCGCAGCAGGCGGACCTCCCCGAACTTCGCCACCGCGCGACCGAGCACCAGACTGCGCATCACCAGCGACAGGCCGCCCACGTAGGTGTAGAACCAACCGATCGTGGTCTCGTCGATCCCGAAGCGGCGGCCGAGGTAGAGCGCGAGAATGCCGTTCATCGCCATGAACGCCATCATCCCGGTCGCGTAGATCCAGATGAGCGAGCTGATGCGGCCGGTCGGGCGCTCCATCACGTCGCGGAACAGGCGGCGGGTAGCGCCCGGCGGCGGGCCGCTACGCTGGACCTCGCCCGATTCGCTCCTCCGCTGCTTCGCCTTCGGCTCAGGGAGGTTGCGCCAGGCGAACAGCAGGTTGAACACACACAGACCAGCCGCTAGATACCCTGGTCCCACGGTACCGATCGACGCCGCCAGCGAGGCGATCGCCGGCCCCAACATGACGCCGGCGCTGGCAGCCGCGGTCAGCCAGCCGAGAGCCTGGGCGCGACGCTCCGGCGGCACCGCATCGCTCAAGTAGGCCTGCACCACGCCGTTGGTGCCCGCTCCCATCCCCTGAACGGTGCGGGAGGCAAAGAGCATCCAGACCGTTTCCGCGCCCTCGAACAGAACATACGAGACCGCCGAGATCGCCAACCCGGAGACGATCATCGGCCGCCGCCCGTAGCGATCCGACAGCCGCCCCCAGATCGGCGACATCGCGACCTGGGCGATCGCGAAGACGGCGACGAGGGCGCCGATCTTGGTCGGGTCAGCGCCCAGCTTCTCGGCATAGAACGGCAGCAGCGGCAGCACGATGAGGAAGCCCATCATGTCGACGAAGACCGTCAACATGAGGACCCAGATCCGGCTCAGGTAGGTTCTCGAGGTCAGCGGCTCGGACCCGGGGGATCGGGACTCAGGATGGTCAGACACTCTCTTGACGCCCCCAGAGCAGGAAGATCGTGGCGCTGATCACCATCAGAAAGACTCCATAGACGGCCGCGACTCCGGTGTCCTGAAGACGAAGACTGGAGAGGATTTCGACCGAGACCGGTCGAGTGTCATACGTGTAGAGCACGATCGAGGTTACGAAGTCGCCGAGAGCAGTGATGAAGGCGAGCGCAGCACCGGCCAGCAGCGCCGGCTTGAGCAGCGGAAGGGTCACCTTGCGCCAGGTGTAGCTGCGACTCGCGCCGAGGGACTGCGCGGCGTCCTCCAACCGCTCGTCGAACTGCCGGAGGCCCGCTAGTGCGCTGCGTCCGGTGACCGGGAGGCTGCGCACCACGTAGGCGAGCGGCAGGATCCACACAGTGCCGACGAGGACGAACCGCCCGATCCACAGCTCACGCACGCTGAAGGTCAGCGCCAGCGCGACGGCGAAGACCGTCCCGGGGATCGCCCAGGGCACGGCCAGAAGCAGCTCCAGGAGCTTACCCAGGCGGCCGCGCAGCCTCAGCGCCAGCCGCGCCGCCGTCGCTCCCAGAACCAGCGCCACCGCCGTCGCCACCAGCGCCATCCAGAGCGAGTTGAAGACTGGCCGCAGGCGCTCGGTCTCCATCATCAACGATCTGTAGTTGCTACCGTCGAGCACCGGCGGCAAGTATTGAGTGGTCCAGGTCGCCGGCGGCACGAACGAGACGAGGACGAGAGTCAGATGGGGCAGCAACAGGAAGAGCGCCAGGGCCCACCCCGCAAGACCCGCCGCCGCTCGAGCCCCCCGCCCTCGGAGCTGCCGGCGGCTGGGAGCCACTCCTCGCACCCCTCCTCCGGCGACCTGCCGATCCCGATCGAGCCGTCGGACGAGCCACAGCCCGAGGAAGGCGAGAGTGGCCAACATCACGGTCTCGACCCGAGCCATCTCGAGCTGGCCGTTGAGCTTGGAGGCGACGATCTGGGTGGGAAGGACCCGGAAACCGCCGCCGTAGAGGTAGGGCGCCGAGAACGATCCGAGCGCGGTCATGAAGGTCAACAGAGCCGCACCCACCAGCGCCGGCAAGAGGAGCGGCAGGGTCACTCGGGTCAGGGTTCGCCAGCGGCCGGCGCCGAGCGAGGCCGACGCCTCCAGCACCGAAGCGTCGAAGCGAGCGAGCGCCGCCCGGGTGAAGAGATAGAAGAAGACGTACATCGAGTAGGCGTGGACGAGGAGGATGGCGCCCGCTCCGTTGAGGCGCCAGGGAGCCTGCTCCAACCCGAGAATCTGCTGCACCCCGCGGGTCAGAAGCCCGCTCTCGCCGTAGAGGAAGAGGAACGCGATCACCCCGACCAGCGGCGGAAGCGCCACCGGCAGGACGACCAACGAACCGAGGAGCCGGCGCCCGGGGAACTGGTGGCGGCTGAAGAGAAAGCCGAGAGGCACTCCGATGGCGGCGGCGAGCAGCACCGAAGCCGCCGAGATCCACAGACTGTGCCAAAGCGCTAGCCACTCGTCTTCGCGCTCGACGAACTGGCGAAACGCCGACAGGTCGAGGGCTGCGGGCAGACCGAGCGCTTCGGCGAAGGTGATCAGCAGCGGATAGCCGACCAGCCAGATCAAGAGTGCGGCGATCGCGACGGCGAGCCAGCGTCCGCGCCCGAGCATCGTCGAGGCTCCGTCATCGCCGCGGCGAAGCTCCGGGGGCTCGGTCGGCCGGGAATCGGCTCGACGCCGGTCCGGGCGCCGACCTCCGGCGCCCCGTCTTCGGCCGCCACCGTGAGTGTTCGTCCGTCGTCGGTGACGAGCTCGACGTAGGTGGCGAAACCGGCGAAGCGGCGCGCGGTCACCCTGGCGGGGAGGCGCCCTTCGCCAGGCTCCTTCAACCGGCAATCCTCCGGCCGCAGCAACACTTCGACCGGCCCCTCCCCGAGCTCGTCGGCGGCCGTCGCCCGCCAGCGAACGCCCGCGGCAACCGAAACCGAGCCGTCCGCCTCACCTACCCCCGGCAGCCAGCTCGCCTGGCCCACGAAGTCGGCGACGAAGGGGGTCGCCGGGCGCTGGTAGAGATCCTCGGCGGTGCCCAGCTGCTGCAAATGGCCGCCGTCGAGCAAGGCGATTCGGTCGCCGACGTCGAACGCCTCCTGTTGCTCGTGGGTCACCCAGACCGCGGTCATTCCGACCCTCCCCAGCAGCTCGCGCAGCTGCCGCCGGGTGCGCTCTCGCAACGTCGGGTCGAGATTGGAGAGTGGTTCGTCGAGCAACAGGAGCCGCGGTCCGGGCGCGAGCGCCCGCGCCAGCGCCACCCGTTGCTGCTGGCCACCCGAGATCTCGTGAATCGCTCGCGCCCCCAACTCCCCGAGCTCGACGAGGTCGAGCAGCTCCTCGACTCGGGTCGCGATCTTCGCCCGGTCGACCCCCTGAGCGGCCAGTCCAAAGGCGACGTTCTCGGCCACCGTCTGATGCGGGAAGAGAGCGTAGTGCTGAAAGACCATGCCGAAGTTGCGCTTGGCCGGCGCCAGGTTGGTCACATCCTCGTCGCCGACCCGAACGCTCCCGTTCTCCGGAGTCTCGAACCCGGCGATGATGCGCAGCAGCGTCGTCTTGCCGCTCCCCGAGGGACCGAGCAACACCAAGGTCTCACCCTCCACGACGCCCGCCGTGACGTCCTCGAGAACGCGGGTGCTGCCGAATCGCTTGCCGATCCGGTCGAGCTCGAGAAACGCCATCAGCCCTTGCCGCGGACTTCGCGGTCCCAGCGCGCCATCCACTCTTTCCCGCGCTCGGCAATGAGCGCCCAATCGACCTCGGCGGTGACGATCTCGTCGAGCGCCTCGCGCGCCCAGTCGGGAAGCTGCTCCCGCGGAAGATCCTCGCGCGCCGGTAGCCGGTAGGCCTTCCGCGCCGCCAGCAGCAGCGCCTCCTCGGAGCCCACCCACTCGATGAACGCCCGCGCCGCCTCGCCGTGCGGCGCGTTCGCCACCAGCCCGATCGAGTCGTCGATCACCGGTGAGCCACTGGCCGGAAAGTGGTAGCCGAAGGGCGCTCCGCGGCCCTGCTGGAAGAGCATGTCGGTCAGCTCCCAGATCGACACCAGCCCCTCCTGGCGGATGATCTTCTCGAACAACAGCGCCGGGTTGACGGCGTACTCCTTGGTCTGCGCATCGAGGCGCCGCAGCCAGTCGAATCCCGCCGTCTCGCTCCCGGTTTCCCTCACCGAGTCCGCCAGCACCTTGCCGAAGGCCGTCCGCATGGTGCCGCTCGCCAGCGGATCACGGATGACGATCTTCCCGGTCCAGGCCGGATCGAGCAGATCTTCCCAGTCTTTGGGCGCCTCATCGGCCGTCACCGCCTCCGAGTTGTAGATGAGTAGCGGCACCGCCCGGTAGAGCCCGAAGTAGAGATCGTCGGAGTCACGGCTCGCGGCCGGCACCGAGGCAGCCCAGGCCGGTCGATAGGCCGCCAGCAAGCCGTCTCCCGCGCCCTGCGCGAAGATGGTGTCGGGCCCCCCGAACCACACGTCGGCCTGCGGGTTCGCCCCCTCGCTGCGGATGCGATCGTAGACCTCCTGCGACCCCATGTCGAGCCAGCGCACGTCGACCTCGGGGTTCTGCGCCTCGTACTCCTTCTCGAGCAGGACGAGGAGGTCGCGTCCGTGCGGCGAGTAGAGCACGACGACTTCGCGTCCGTCTCCACAGCCCACGGCCGCGAGCAGGGCGAGTCCCACGAGGAGCAGGCGATGAGGTGTCATGGTGTCTCTCCGAGGGCTGATGCTCGGGCTGATGCTCCCTCTCCAAGGGCCAGCAGGTTGACGAGGAGCCGGTAGGCGCCCGGCACGCCCGCGGGGATCTCGCGGAAGAACGACAGTCCGGTGTAGACGTAGCTGCCGTCACCGAGCGAGGCGACCAGCAGACCGCCCAGCTTCTCGTCCTCACCCGGGTCTCGCAGCGCCAACATCGGCTCGAACTCGGCCCCCCAGCGACCCGCGAAATAGAGTCCCCGCTCCTGGACCCAGCCGCTCCAGTCCGCTTCGGTGAGACGGTTGGGCCGGTTGAAAGCGGGGTGCTCCGGCACGAGCAGGCGAACCGGAGAGCGTTCGTCGGTCACCCGGTCGTGGGGCCGGTCGATCTCGAAGTCGAACGGCGCCAATGCCGCTCGCGAGAACTGGTACTGCTGATAGAGCACCACGAGATTGCCGCCCGCTCGGGCGAAATCGAGGAGCTTGGCGTTGGCCCGGCCGAGCGCGGGATTGGTCTCATAGGCCCGGCTGCCGATGACCACCGTGTCGAACCGTGTGAGGTCGTCGTCAACAACCGCATCCGCCGCCAGCACCTCGATCGCCACTCCGACGCGGCGCAGCGCCGCCGGTACCAGATCCGACGCGCCGAGCACCCAGCCGACCCGTGCCGACGGAGCGACGAGCTCGAGCACCTCG
>CALZKB010000087.1 GCA_945787575.1 Thermoanaerobaculia bacterium
GAATCGGTTGAGCACCATCCTTCGTGAGCTCGAGCCGTATCGAGAAGAGCTCGTCGGGGTGGTCGTGGAATCGACGTTCAACTGGTACTGGCTGGTGGACGGGCTCATGGATGCTGGCCATGCGGTGCATCTGGCCAACCCGGCAGCGATGTCGCCCTACAAGGGCCTCAAGTACACGGACGATCGCCACGACGCCCGCTGGCTTGCGCACCTTCTGCGGCTCGATCTCCTCCCGACGGGCTACATCTACCCGAAGGATGAGAGACCGGTGCGAGATCTTCTGCGCAAGCGCGGCCAGCTGGTCCGGCAGCGCACGGCGAGTGTGCTGAGTCTGGGGAATCTCTGGGTCCGCAACACGGGCGAGATGCTCCGCGGCAACGACTTGAAGAATCTCACCGTGGACCAGGTCCAGAGCCGGATGGGCACGGGTGAGCTGGCGCTGGCGTTCGAGAGCACGATGGCCGTCATCGAGACTCTCGATCAGCAGATCGCACGGGTCGAGAAAGCAGTCCTCGCGCGCGGCCGGCTCAAGCAAGGTTACGAGATCCTGACGTCCATTCCCGGGGTCGGCCAGGTGCTCGGTCTGACGATTCTGTACGAGACAGGGGACCTTTCGCGCTTTCCCGGAGTCGGCCACTACACCTCGTACTGTCGCTGTGTCGGCTCGAAGCGCCTGAGCCACGGCAAGAAGAAAGGAGAGGGGAATCGTCGCAAGGCAACCGCTACCTGTCCTGGGCGTTCATCGAAGGCGCGCACTTTGCCGTGCGCTTCGAGCCTCGCGCGCGGCGGTTCTTCGAGCGCAAGCAGACGATGAAGAACCGCGCGTATGGGATTCGGGCCCTGGCCAGCAAGCTGGCTCGGGCGAGCTACTTCATCAGCCACGCCGTCTGGCTCTACTACCGCTTCTGCCTGAGCTTTCGAGACGTCGAGGATCTCTTGGCGCAGCGCGGAATCACCGTCTCCTACGAGACCATCCGACAGTGGTCTCGGAAATTTGGTGCAGAGTACGCACGAAAGCTCAAGCGACGAGAAGGTCGCCTGGGCGACACCTGGCACCTGGACGAGCTCTTCGTCACGATCCAGGGTCAGCGGCAGTATCTGTGGCGGGCTGTCGATCAGGACGGCGACGTCATCGACATTCTCGTGCAGCCAAGCGGTTCTTTCGCAAGCTCTTGAAGAGTCAGGGAGTCGAACCTCGGCGGCTGGTGACTGACAAGCTAAGGAGCTATGGAGCAGCGCATCGGACCGTCATGCCTTCGGTCGTTCACGTCACGGAACGCTATGCCAACAATCGGGCCGAAGTCTCGCACCAGCCAACGCGACAGCGAGAGCGACAGATGCGAAGGTTCAAGTCCTCCGCTCAAGCGCAACGATTCTTGTCGGTCCACGGAGTCATCCTCAATCTCTTCAGGGTCGGGCGGCATCTGCTGCGGCCTGCCAACCACCGGAGACTGCGGGCCCGTTCATTTCTTGTTTGGTCCGAGGTGACGTGCGCCTGAATAATCCGAACGACGGCCGCCGATTCGACCCAAGCTTCGTTCGGCAGACGCTAAGTTGACAATGCCACACCGCAGCCTCGGACCTGCCCGGGTCTCGAGCTCGAGCCCCACGCTCTCGCCTCCTGAGCTGGCTCGCAGGCAACCGGCCTGCTGCGCGAGCCCGCGATCCGTGCGCTCGCCGAAAGCAAACCCTATCCCTCTACCTGAAGCTAGCGCTCGGATAGCTGAGCTCGGTGCGAAGGCCGGGGATGTCGTTCTCGACGGCGGCTCGAAGCTCCGAGTAGATCGAGTCGAGGACCTCCTGGCCGGTCGCGAGCCGGTCGGGGTCGCCCGAGGCGTTGCGGCGAATCGCGTAACGCAGGGTCTGCTCAACCTCCTGGATCTCGAGCTGTGCCGCGCGCGCCGGATCCATCTGCGCGCGGACCGCGGCATCTTGGGCCTCGATCACCTCGCGCAGCTGGTTCTGCATCATGTCGGCCCCTTCGCGCCAGTTCTGGCGCCGCTCCAGGGCCTTCTCCCGATCCCGATCGTCGGCGTACGGCTCCGGGATGTCGACCGTCTTCCAGAACCGCTCCGGCTGATCGGGTCGCGGGATCGGTCCGAGGGAGACGAAGAACCGGGATTCCATGACCCAGTCGGTGGCCTGGAAGGCCATGGCCCAGAGTCGATACGTCTTCACCGAGTTGTCGTGCGCCTGCGCGAAGCCGACGATCACGGCTCCCCACAGCGCCACCGCACCGACCACGGTCACGGCGGCGCCGGCCGCCATCGCGAACCCGGCCGTGGCCGAGAACATCCCGAGAACCTCCAGCACCACGGATGCCGAACCCGTGGCCACATCGGTCGTCACACTCCCGTACGAGTTCCAGAAGTCCCGCGCACGACTCGGGGAGATCGGCGTGCCCTCGACGAGGGCCTCCCAATCGATCGTGTCGAGGCGCGGACGAGAGATCGTCAGCTCGATGGCGATCTCGACGGCCCGATGCTCCGGGATCTCGGCTCCCAGCGCCAAGTCCCCGAGCGTGCGGGCGATGTGCGTCGGTGGGTCGCCCTGGGACCCCTTCGTCTCCGGGGCTGGCAGTCGGGAACTCTCGACACCGAGGTCCTGGAGCTCGTGCAACACCGAAGTCGCCCGATCTAGACCGAACTGGCGGTTGAGATCCTCGTTTCCGGTGCGACTCGCGTGGCCGATGAGCCGCGTCACCCGGGGGTCGGGATCGTGCGTCGGCACCACGAACGCCGGGTTGTCAATGAAGTAGTAGGCGCCGGCCCAGATGAAGAGCGAATGCTCGTGATCGGGCGTCAGGGTCGATCCGCCTACCCTGAAGCCCGTTAGCCAGAGCGTGATGTCGACACGCTCCAGAATGCGATCGCCCGTCGTATGCGGACTGCCGCTCCTGAGGCCGTCGGCGAGTGCGGCGAGAACGGTTCCTAGAGCCTGCATCCGGCGATCCTGCTTGGATTCGAGGCCATGCTAGCATCCCGATCCGAACGCTCCACCAACCTCCTCTCGGATCGCTGGGCCAGCTGCACGATCGACCTCGCGCTCGGCCGGGCTTGCGACTTGCGTCCGGGTGCTCGGACGAAACCGACGTGTCCATCCCATTCTCCCGCCCGCTCGCAGACTGGCCCCTGATTCTCTGCGGGCCCATTCTGCGCCGCGTCACGGCGCAATCGGTGACCGTCTTCGTGGCGCTGCGCGAGGCGCGCACGGTCACTCTGCGCCTCTACGACTCGTCCGATCCGTTGATGGCCACTTCGTTGCCGCTGGCGGAGGCGAGCGCGAACACTGTCCCGCTCGGAACTCACCTTCACGTACTCGCCATCACGGTCGAGCTCTCGACATCGCTCCAGGCCGGGACGGTCTACGGCTACGACCTGGCTTTTCTGGACAGCGCCACCGGAACCAGCGAGACCCTGGGCGACCTCGGCCTGCTCCAGGACGAGCTGATGCTCGGCTACTGGGCGGGCCGGCTCCCCGGCTTCTCGTTGCCCGCCGACCCCCAGCGGACGAAGATCGTCCACGGCTCGTGCCGCAAGCCTCACGGGCACGGTCCGGACGCGCTCCCGATCGTCGACTCGTGGCTCGAGAACGACCACATGGACCCCCATGCTCGACCGCACTATCTGCTCCTGACCGGCGATCAGATCTACGCCGACGACGTCGCCGTGTGCCTGGCCAAGACCATCATCTCCACGCTTCCAGACCTGCTCGGCTGGGAGGAGAAGCTCGCCGCCAGCGATAACTCGGGCTTCTTCACCGCGAATCACGACTCGATGACCCCGGAGCTACGCCGTGAGGCCACGGTGAAGCGCGAGGCCAAGATCACCAGCGGCCACGGCAAGTGCCAGCTGGTGTTTCTCGGCGAGTACTACGCCATGTACCTGATGGTCTGGTCGGACGCCATCTGGCCACGAGACGAGAACGGTCTACCGAGCCTCCTCGAGTACGGAGAGATCGAGCCGCCGCGCGTCTCCTCCGGTAGCGTGTTCGACGCGCTCCTCGACAAGGACGAGTGGGACGAGAACGCTCGGCGAAAGGCGGCCCTCGTGTTCGCTCGGACGCTCCCTCGTGTGCGCCGTGTGCTAGCCAACGTGCCGACCTTGATGATCTTCGACGATCACGACGTGACCGACGACTGGAACCTGCACGCCGAGTGGGTCCTCAACGTGCGCGGAACGCGCATGGGAAGGCGGTTGATGCGTAACGCCCTCCTCGCGTACATGACGTTCCAGGACTGGGGGAATCGCCCGGAGGCCTACGGCCCGGGCACCCCCGGCGCGACGCTGCTCGATTCGGTCCGATACACGCCTCCCGCGGTCGAGCCGCCACTCGGTGCGGTGACGTACTCGAAGTTCGACATCCTGCCGGCGGGCCGGCACCCAAACGAGCACAACACCGATCGGGTGTCCTGGCACTACTCGGTCGACCTCGATCCGGCCGGCATTCGGATCACGGTGCTCGACACCCGAACCTGGCGGCACTTTCCTCCGTCCCCGGCCAATGCCCCGCCGGCCCTCGTCACGGAACCCGAGTTGTCCACGCAGCTTCCGTTGCCCGCGACCGCTGGCGACAGACTCCAGTTGGTCGTGGCGGCCGCGCCCGTCTTCGGAGTCATCGTCTGGGAGGAGTACATCCAGCGCAAGCTGGTCTCCCACATCAATCCGGAGATGCCCGACAACGAGCTCTGGGGCAAGCAACGCCAGGACTTCGAGCTGCTGATCCGCCACCTGGCGGGATTCGGACGCACTGTGCTCCTGTCCGGCGATGTCCATCACGCCTTCACCATCGGCGTCGAGTGGTTCGGAGGCACGCCGGGCAACGAAGATCGAATCGGGCGCATCGCGCAGCTCTGTGCCTCGCCCACCAAGAACCAGGGCGGTCATCAGCTGGCGCTGGCGAAGATCGGCCATCTGCCGGATGAGGGCGACGAGCCGACCGAGATCGGTTGGCTCGGCTGGACCGACCTGCCCGAACCGACCAAGACCTTCATCAGGCTCGCGTTCTGGGAAGACACCAAGGAGGGCGAGGAACCGAAGCTCCGACGAATGGTCTTCGAGGAGTGGTGGCGAACATCACTGGGAGAGCACCTCTCCGCGCCACCCGTCTTGCCGGCGGAGCTCTGGCCTGGAGACACGAGTCTTCAAGCCCTGTCGACTCTCCCGCCCTCCGAATGGGCCTACCGCGTTCGATACCTGACCGACCCGACAGACCCCACGAGGGAGGAACCGGAGGTCGTCGGGCACAACAACGTCGGCCTGGTGCAGTTCGAAGGATCCGGAGAGCTGCAGGAGGTCGTCCATCGTATTCACCGCTGGGTCGAGTCCGACAGCGACACCGTGGTCCCCGACCAGACGACCGTCCGCGTGCATCGGGCGTCGCTGCGGGCGCCTCTCGCCAGCGATCGGCCGACCTTTCCGTCCCCATGACGATCGAGAGTCTCCACCTCGTCCGGCGCCTTGCCCTGAGTGCGCTCGAGGACGCCCTCGGCACCCTGGAGGAGATCCTCGACCGGCCGCGAGGCTTGGAGATTCTCTGCGTACGCATGGGCTGGCGGCTCGAGGGGTTCGTGGGTGCCGATCCGGTTCCTCTGCTGACCTCGCTACGAACGGTACGCCAGACCATCGACTCTGCGGTCCTGGCCTCCAGCGATACGGAGTCGGCGACCGCCGGCCAGGAGATGATCGCGGCGGTCGAGCGCCTGGAGGACGAGTGGACCGCGTTCGGGAACGAGTGGCGCGCTGGGCTCGACGACAGCACGCCGGGTGCCCTCGAGGAGGAGATCGCGACCGCCTTCCTGCTCGACCTCCAGGAGTACCTGCTTCTCGAGTGGTTTCTCCGGCGGGTTCCGAGCCTGCTGCGGTTGGCCGAGGCGCTCGGTGTGCTGCGTTGGGAGCGGGCGACGCCGATCGAGACGCCCGGGACGGACCCGGAGCGGGTGCGCTATCCGGTGGTGCGCCGCACCCTCCCCCTGCTGCGAGTCATCACACTGGCGGCGAACCCGATGGCGCCGCTCGAAAAGGACGGCGTCGGCGACGCCTTGGAGGCCGTCGGCGAGGAGATGCAGCGGCTACTCGACGGCATCGCCGGTCGCTTCGAGGACATCTCGACCGGTGACACGCGCATCCGGCTGCGGCCCGACGCCATCGAGCTGGTCGACTTCGATCCTCCCCTTCTGCGCCCCGGCACGCCGCCGGCGACGATCGGCGTTCCATTGCTCGGCGATCCCGCGGCCCAGCTCTCCTTCACCCTGGCGCCCGACCGTGTCAGGTTCTCGTGGATCGAGCTCGACCCCACTCCCGGTGCCGCTTTCGCGCTGTTCGAGGCCGACGGCTTCCGAGTGCTCGCGGGCGGTCCGAGTGGCGCCGACGACTCGGTGCCGGCACTGACGCTGGCCCTCGCCGATCCGCCCGAGCTGATGCTCTCCGGGGCGCTCGGCGTCGAGCTCCCCGTCTCCTGGGTGAGCGACGAGGTCGGTGGCTCGCTGCAGCTGCGGGCGGGAGGACGCCTGGGGCTCGCCATGGGTGGCTCGCTCGACGTCTTCATCGATTACGTCTCGGGCGAGTTCGCCAATCTCCGACTCGCCGGCTCGGGCGGGCCGACGGTCGAGACCGCTCTCCTGCGCTTGCGCGATCTCCATTTCCCGATGGAGACGCCCCCCCGCCTCGAGGTCGAGGGCGCCGTCGCGCTGGGCGACACGCGCATCCAGATGGCCGCGAGCCTGGACACCGACGCCTTCGCCTTCCAGTCGACCGCGACCGTCGAGCTTCCCGGCGGGCTCCGCTTCGAGCCGATCGGCGAGGCCCCGGTCCTCTCCTTCCACCTGCCGCTCTCAGGCTCGGGGACGCTGCAGGCGTCGTTCGCGGGCGCCATCAAGATCCCAGGCTACGGCGGCCTCGAGTCGGTCGAGCTCTCCGGTCAGCTCGATCTGTCGCTCGACACCGATGGTTTCGCGATCGAGTCCGCCGCGATCACGGCCGCGATCGCCGGCAGCTGGGTTCTGCCCGGAGGGATCGAGGTGCAGGAGGCGAGTATCGCGCTGGCCTACGAAGCCGATCTCTTCGCGATCCGACTGGGCGGCAAGATCGGCGTCGGATCAGGCACCATCGAGCTCGAGCGCGCCGAGCTCGCCTACTCGGACGACGACGTGCGGCTCGACGTCACCCAATCGGTGACCGACATCTCGCTCGACGACCTGGCGCGCCTCCGCACCGGGACGGTGCACCTCGCCGTCGTCGCCTCGTACGACGGCAGCGAGCTGTCGGGATCGCTCGCCATCGAGGACGGCTCGGCGGACTTCGTCCAGTCCGGCTCGGACTGGCTAGTGACCATCGACGACCTCGCCGCCGCGATGGCCGTCGACGACGGCCTCGAGATCGTCGTCCAGTCCGGCACGATCTCGTTCGCCAAGCCGTTCGCCGCCGACCCCTCGGAACGGGTGAGCGTGTCGATCGACCACTTCGCCTTCCATGCCCGGCCGGGATCGCTCTCGCTGGTGGGAGCCTGGCACCTGGCGACGCCGCTCGACCTGTGGGAGAACGCCGGGTTCCGGCTCGCGGTCGACGCCGGCAGCGGCTTCGGCCTCGCCCTCGGCGACGACACCGCGACCCGGATCACCGTCCAGGGTGGCGTCCGCTTCTACGTCTCCGAGGAGGCGCTGCAGTCGATCGACTCGGTGGAGCAGGTCAGCGTGGGGATCTCCGGAGCCACGAAGCTCGTCCTCGGCCCCGATCCCTCGATCGAGTTCGACGACGTCGGGGTGACGCTCGGTCCTGGCACCTTCCGGCTAGGCGGCAACGACGCGATGACGCTGTCGAACGCCATGATCGAGCTCAAGGGGCTCGAGCGCATCGGCCGATCGACCGCGGCGGATCCGTTCGAGGTCCGGCTGAGCGGCCGGCTGCAGATCGGCGACGACGGCCCGGCGCTGTCGCTCACCGACTCGGCCTTCGTCTTCGTCGGGCACGCTCTACCGGTCTTCCAGCCCGGCGGTGTCGGCATCGAGACCGGCAGCTTCGGCGACGACCTGCCGTTCCGGGTCACCGAGGCGTGGTTCGAGCTCATCGATTCGACGATCCAGTTCCCCGCCTCGCTCCACTACACCAACATGATCCTCGGCATGAGCGTCGAGCTCGAGCTGCCGATCGGCGGCGACGGCGCGGCCGGGTTCATGGCTCGCGCCGACGACATCGTCGTCGATCTCTCGACCGACGTACCCACGGTGACGCTCGACGGCGTCGGCATGGGTGTGGACACGCTGCAACTCGGACCGATCGAGGTGTCGGGGCTGCTCTACGTCGGCGGGCTCGGAGCCCTGACCTCGCTGCCGGCCCAGATGACCGGCGACCTGCCACCGGGAGTGCGGCCGTTCTTCGTCGCCGGCAAGGTCGGCGGCCGCTACAACGGGACGAAGCTCAACGTCCTGCTGGCGATGCGCCCCGATCGCCCGCTGGGCGCCTGCATCGACGTCGCTATCGACGGTGGCATTCCGCTCTGGTACGGCTTCACGCTCAACGGCGCCTCGGGCGGCGTCTCGTTCTCGAACCAGGCGAACGATCCGTGCGATATCAAGTCCTACATCTCCTTTCCCGACGACCCGTCGCAGCCCCCGGCGGTCGACGACACCGGTTGGCAGGGCGAGAGCGAGGAGTACGCCTTCGAGGGCGGACGGGCGGTGACGCCGGAGAGCGGCTGCGACTGCAACTGCCCGCCGCCGTCGATGAACCCGCTCTGCCAGCCCCACCCCGATGGTGCCAACTATCCGGGTCGGGCGATCCTCAAGTTCAGTGCCATCCAGGAGGAGACCCTCGAGCAGTGGGGAGTGCTGGCGCTGGTCGACGGCATCGGCTCGAACGTCCAGGCCGGTGTGGAGTCGATCCTCGACGAGCTCCGCGTGCAGCTCGAGCCACTGGTGCCCGCCGTGCCGGTCAACTTCGAGCTGCCCGACGCTCTCCCGGACCAGCTCGCCGAGATGGCGCGCGACCCGGTCGGGGCGATCGTGGCCGAGCTGCGCCCTCGCCTGATCCTCGCGCTCCAGGGCGCGGGCTCGGCGATGCGCGAGAAGTTCATTCGGACGATGGAGGCCGGCGTCGAGTGCCCCGATGTGACGGTGCAGGTGACCGGCACGTTCTCCTACACCGGCGTCGGTTACTTCCTGACCGTTACCGGCGGCGTCAACATCGGCACGACAGGCGCCGGCGGGATCATCGGCTCGGTCAACATCTTCGGCATCCCGATCGGTAGGCTGCGCGCCTTCGCCTCGGGCACGGACGACCAGGGGCTACCGCGCTTCGCGCTGTGCGGCGACCTCGACGTCTCGTTCGGTCCCTTCGATTTCGGTCGGCTGTGCGTCACGACCACGGCGCCCTCGTACGAGCGCATCTGCCTCGAGGCGCTCGTCGAGCATCTGCCGGCACTCGCCGCCATCGCCGGCACGGATGGGCCCGCTCTGCTCGACGAGCTGCTCGACGGGATCGATCCGACGCCAGGTGCAGTCGCCGACCGCATCGCGGCGCTCGACGTCGAGGGGGCGATGGACATCGTCAATCGCCTGTCGGCCCGCAGCTTCGAGAGCCTGCCGGCGCTGCGTGACTGGTCGGGAGCCCTCTTCACGTCGATGTGGGAGGGATTCGATCCGACGCTCGATGCCTGCGGGGTGGTACAGCCCAAGATCTTCGGCATACCGCTGATCGGCGAGGTCGCCTCGCTCTCGATGACGGTACGCAAGGACCGCCTCGGGGCGTCCGTCACGGTGCCCCTGTCACAGGCGCTGGCCTCGGTGGTCGCCGGCTCGTACGCGTCGATGTTGCCGCCGACCGACTATCTGACCGTAGCCGTCGGCTGTGGCTTCCCCGATCCGGTAGCCGTCGGCATCCAGACGTTCCTCGGCATCGGGCGCGATCCTGGCGCCTTCGTGGATGCCATCTCCGACGAGGTCGATCGCATGCTCGAGGAGACGCTCTACGCGGTCGGTCTCGAGGTCTCCCCCTTCGGTCTGGAGCTGGCGGATGCCGAGAGCCGTATCGTCCTCCCCGACCTGTTGAACTACCCGGCCGACAGCTGGGCGCCGCCGGACGGGCGGCCCGAGCGGCTGGCCGAGTGTCTCGAAGCGGACCTGCTGGTCGAGCCGGCGTGGACCGGCGATCTGGCCGCTGTCGGTCGACCCGGTGAGGACCTGCGGCGCGACTGGTTCCCGCACGGCGGTCTGCTGGGCGCCGGCAAGCTGCGCCTGCCGCGGCTGCTCGCCGACGAGCCGCCGCTCGATCTCATCGGGCGCATCGTCGACAACGACGACATCCTCGATCGCATCGGGGCGCTGGCGTCGTTCATCGGCGACTACGTCACGCAGGTCAGCGAGATCGGCACGCTGGGCTTCTACCTCCCCGCTCCGAGTCCGCCTCCGGGCCTGACCGGGAGCATCCAGGAGCGCCTGGCTCGGCTGGCCGAGCACGCACAGGTGGGCGGCGTGCGCTCCGACCTGTTCTTCGCCTCCGGCGAGGTCTCCGCACGGCTGTTCGGGGTCGAGCTCGGCCGCATGTCCTGCCGCTTCGAGGCTCCCGGTCCCGGGCAGCCCGGCCGGTTCGAGCTCGAGGGCGAAGTCGGCGATGCCTGGCTCGAGGCGCTGGTCGGGCGAGTCGCCGTCCAGGTGGTCATCACGACGCCACCGCCGCTTCCGATCCAGCTCTACTTCGGGGTCGCCCAGCGGCTCGTGACGCTCGCCGCGCAGAACCGCCTGACCCCGGCACAGGTCTCCCACGCGCTCGCCGAGGCCGCCGCCGCCCACGTCGTCGATCCCGACCGACGCGCCGAAGTCCACGCCGAGCTGCAGGCCGCGTTCGCCGACGTGCCGACCTCCGGCTCCTCCTCGGACCGCATCTCGGGGCTGACGACGGCGATCGGCGACGCGCTGGCGGACGCCTTTCCGAAGGTGGGCATGAGCGGCGATGCCCCGGGACTCGACCTGCCGCCGCCGCTTGCCGGACTCCTGACGCTCGACTCGGCGCGCGTCGTCGCCTATTCGCCGTTCTTCGACCCCACCGCTCCCGAGGACGACGCCTTCGCACAGGCCAAGCGCTACGGCGGCGTCGGCATCGAGGTGCTGGGAGCCGAGCTCGACGTCGCCGGCTGGCGGGCGGAGCTCGACCGGTTCGCGCTGTCGGCGCGGGGCGGCCCCGGCGGTGTGCCGCTCGTGTCCGGTAGGGCGCTCGCCAAAGAGATCTTTCTACCGGGACTCGATGTCGACCATGCGAGCCTCTCCTTCGCCAATACCGATCCGCTACACGCTCGCCTCGAGATCGTCGCTCGGGAGCTGGACATGGGATGGGCGCGACTCCTCCCTGCCGCGGCACTCGACGAGCTGATCGTCGACGTCGACGCCCTCGCCGGGTCGGCGTCGTTCTCGCCCGCTCGGCTGATTCTCGGCACCGTGGGAGTCGCCCACGCCCAGATCGACATCCACGGCGAAGCCGAGGACGACGCCTTCGAGTTCTCGCCCGCAGGAGAGTGGGCGGCTCGCCTCGACGTCTCGGAGCTGCGACTGGAAGAGCCGGTCACAGGAACCACGTGGGTCGCCGAGGACGTCGCCGGTGCGCGCCTGGAGGCGCGCGGCTACTCCGTGCGACGACTGGAGGGCGCGATCTCCTTCGAGGTCGGCACCGTAGGGCCGCTATCGATCCTGGGCATCGAGGTCTTCTCGAGCATCGAGGTCGATGCCGCCGTTCGCTACCACGTCGAGCTCGAGGGCTTCGAGACGGACATCTCGGGAAGAGCCACCGGCAGCTTCCAATGGCACGGCAGCCAGCTTAGCTTCGACACCGGGCCGTTCTCCGTCTCTCCGGCCTCCGAGGCGCTGCTCGAAGTCGCGCGCGCGGCCGTGCTCACCGGGTTCGGTAGCTTCTTCCTCTCCTTCGACAACTTCATCGACGCTATCGAAGGTGGCTGGGTCGTCTGGCAGTTCGACGCCGCCAACCTGGTGGCGCTCCTGACCAGGGTCTACGGCATCATCGAGATCGGCGACGTGATCGCCGCCTTGGCGCGGTTGCCGCTGAGCGCCGCGCAATCGGCTTCGGTGTTGAACCTCCTCTTCCGGCCGATCCCCCACGCCGACCTGGCGCCGATCGATCATGTCGACGCCTCCTTTGGCCACGTCGACGGCGTTCAGCACTCCGACGCGGTGCTCGTCCCGCACGTCGATCACTACGTCGGTCTGCACGGGGACGGCGTCCTCCACGGCGACGTCGCCGCCGGGCATGCGGACGTCGCGCCGGTCCACGGCGACGTGGCCCCCACGGTCCACCTGGACGCCGCGGCTCAAGCGCACATCGACACGGCTGTCACTCTCCACGCCGACTCCGTCACCGGACATGTCGACACGGCCCCAGGACTCCATGCCGACGTGCCCGGCCCCGTCCACGTCGACGGCTATGTGCCGCCACACGGAGACGTGGCGGGTGTCCACGCGGACATCGCCTTAGAGCCGCACGGGGACGTCAGCGTGCAGCCGCACGGGGACCTCGCGGCCTCGGCACATGTCGACTCCGCCACGCCTCACATCGACGCTCCCGCGCCACCGCCTCACATCGACTCGAGCTCGCACAGCGACATACCTCGGACACATGTGGATGTCGCGGGCTCCCATGCCGACGCCCGGGTACACCTGGACGTCGCCGGTGTTCACGCGGACATTCGCAGCGCCCGGCATGCGGATAGCCCCGAGCATCATCGCCGCCGCCGCGGCGGCCGAGGGCACGGAGACGCGCCTGCCATCCCGCACGCCGACCGCGCCGCCATACCGCATGTCGACGGCGATGAGCCGCCTCCATGGCACGTGGATGCTGCACCGCAACCCCACGGCGACACCTGGACGCGACACGGCGACTCCGGCGCGCCGGTCTCACGTCCCCCAGGCGGCGGCCGGCCGAGCCCGCGAATCCCCGGACGGAGCGAGCGCAGACGGCGACTACCGCATGTCGATGTCGCGGGCACCCATCTCGACCGTTCGTCCGAGCCGCACGGCGACGCTCCCGCGCCCGCCTCGCCCCACCTCGACGTCGGGCCGATCCCCCACGGCGACCAGAATCGCCTGCGCCACGCTGACACCGGGGGCACGCCGTGAGTGTGGAGCTCCGGCCGCTCGGGGTGCGCTGCAACCTCGGGTGCGCCTACTGCTACCAGAATCCGCAGCGCGACGCGGGCAACGTCGCCAATCGCTACGACCTCGAGGCGATGAAGCAGGCGATTCTCGCGGAAGGCGAGCCGTTCACGCTCTTCGGCGGCGAGCCGCTGCTGCTGCCGATGGACGATCTCGAGGCTCTGTGGGCGTTCGGCCTCGAGCACTTCGGAGGCTCCTCAGTCCAGACGAACGCGACTCTGATCACCGATCGACATATCCAGCTCTTCGAGCGCTACCAGGTCGACGTCGGCGTATCCGTGGACGGGCCGAGAGAGCTCAACGACGTGCGCTGGGCCGGCTCGCTCGAGAGCACACGAGAGGCGACGGAGCGCAGCATGGAGGCGATCGAGCGACTCTGCGCGGCCGGCCAAGCTCCCAGCCTCATCGTCACACTGCACCGCGGCAACGCCGTCGGGGAGCGCCTGGAATCACTCTGCACCTGGCTCCGAGACATGGACGCCCTCGGCATCGAGCGAGCTCGCATCCACCTCCTCGAGGTCGACAGCCCGGACGTCGCCGGCCGTCTGGAGCTCGACGCGGAGGAGAACATCACGGCCATGGTGGCGCTGGCGGAGCTCGAGGAGGAGATGTGCGGCCTCGAGTTCGACGTCTTCCGGGAGCTCGAGGAGCTGCTGCTGGCGGACGACAAGGAGGCCACCTGCGTCTGGCGAGCCTGCGACCCCGGCACTACCTCCGCGGTGCGTGGAGTGGAGGGATTCGGCCAGCGATCCAACTGTGGGCGCACAAACAAGGACGGCGCCGATCTCGTCAAGGCCGATCGGCCGACACATCTTCGCCAGCTGGCGCTCTACCACACGCCGCAGGAGCACGGAGGCTGCAAGGGGTGTCGCTTCTTCCTAGCGTGCAAGGGGCAGTGCCCGGGCACGGGCATCGACGGTGACTGGCGCAATCGCACGGTCCACTGCGCCGAGTGGAAGGCTCTCTTCCGGAGGGCGGAGGAGCGCCTTCTCGACTCCGGCCTGTTCCCCGTATCCGCCCAACCCAACCGCGTGTACCTCGAAGAGGAGATGCTCGCTGCCTGGGCTCGGGGCGAGAATCCGGCCATGGGAGACGTGCTGGCGAGCATGCAGGCAAACGAAGCGGCACGCGAGGTCGACCGATGAGTCAATCGACCGATCCAGCCACCCGTCTCGCTG
>CALZKB010000088.1 GCA_945787575.1 Thermoanaerobaculia bacterium
ACCCAAGCGGTGCTCTATCGATACGGCACGACTCGGCCTCGATGCGAAACCGGCCGTGTGGTCCAACGTCCAGCCTGGCGGAACAGCCCTCTCAGGGTCCGAGAACCGTGAACTGAACGGACGCCTGCTGGGTCGTATCGCCGTCACCGCTCTTGATCTCGAGCTGCAGCTCGTAGTCACCACCACCCAATCCCGACGAGTCGAAATCGACGAGGAACTTGTCGAGCCCGTCGATGCCGGTGATCGTTCGCTCCACCAGATCGAGTGAGCCTCCGACGATGAACTCGCCGCTGGTGTCGAACAGCTTGCTCTCGACTTCGAGCGCTCCGTCACCCAAGTTGTATGCGAACAGGCAGAGCTGCGCCTTGGCGCCGCGGCTCAGCGTCGGCCTCGCGGCCGGAACGAACGGTTCGCCGTTGACGGTAAACGGGTACACGACGCTGCGCTGATAGGCCTCGGATACCTCTTCGCGAACCATCAACCAGCGCTTGTCCCTCTCCACGAAGAGCGGCTGCAGAACAAAGGCCTCCTGCAGGGCGTAGTCCGGAATCGAGACGGTGGCCGTCTGGACTCCCACCCGGCCGGTGGAGCTGTTGCGTATCAGCACGCGGACGAGATGCTCGCCGCGCCCGAGGTCGAGATGACCGTAGTACTTCAGCCCCCCGTCGGCGAAAGCCTCACGACCTCGCGAGACGTCCAGATTGACGATCTGAGTGAAGAAATCGCGCATCTCGCCCCGTTGATTGGTCGCGTAGGCGTAGAACTCGACCCCGACAGATTCTCCGTCGTGCTCTTCAAGCAGGGTCTTGCCGTCGACCTCGATGATGATCGGCACGTAGGCCTGATCGACCGAAGCGCGGAAAGGTGTCGCCAGGACACTGAGCGCAATCTCTCCCCGGGGTCCCGCCGTGGCGATCGCGTCGGAGGCCAGGAGCGTCTTCTCGAAGGGGTGGAGGTCCTTGAACGGCCTCGGGGCGTAGTACCCCTGGCGGTAGAAGATCTGCGCCCCTTTGGGTAGGTCGACCTTGACGCGCAGAGGATGGAAGGCGCCGTCGTACTCCACGCCGTCCGGTCGAATCGTGAGCAGGTAGGTCAGCGAGGTGTGGTCCAGGAGATCCTGCAGATCGTCGCCGAACCGATTGGCGTCCTCGAAGAACTCGCCGCCGGTCTCGTGCGCCAGATAGAACAGTGCATCCTGCCCCACCGATTTGGCCCTCGCTCTCGCTTCGGACTCCGATCCCATCCCCGAGATGTCGACCGCCTGAATCACCGCGTCGGCGCGCCGGAACTCTTCGACCATCTTGTAGACGTCGTTCTGAAGCTGGGTGTTGCCGTAGATGTCGTCGGTATCGACCAGCCACGGTTGCCCGAACTCGATGTTGAGCTGGTCTTCCGCCGCCTCGCGATCCTTCGGGTCGGGCTTGCGGCCCAACAGCAGGCGGCCGTCCCACCCCTCCGAGAAGTAGACCACGTGCTTGCGGCCCTTGACGCTGTCGAGCGTGCGGGCCAGGTTCTTCATCGACTGCGACCACGAGAAGATCCGACCTCTCGAAAAGCTCTTTTCGACCCGACTGACCATCTTGCCCATGACGCTCAGGTAGTCGATGAGCAGTGCATCTCGAGCCCCCCCCGTCGGAGGACCCCCCAAGAGCGGATCGCTGATCCCTGGCGCGTCGGCGCCGGCCGGGTTGTCGATCACGAACCTCAGTGGATCGGACGACCTCGAAGCCAGCAACCGTTGCGCGCCCAACGTGTCGATCGCCCGTGCCAGCTGGACCCGATCCGGCGTGAAGGTCACCACCAGCCGCGGACCCCACTCAGCCTCGTGAATGGCGACCGCGGCCAGGTCGGTCGGATGCAGATTGTCGGAGACGAACTGACGTGCCGCGTCTCTTGCTTTGAGCACCGCCGGCGGCGAGGAGAACGAAAGATCGAAAAGCAGCAGGAAATGGCGTCGGGCCGCGCCGGGGATCGCCGCCTCGATCTCGGAGCGGGAGACGCCGGTCTCCAGGATCTCCAGATCGATTGCTTGAAAAGCGACGATCTCCTGCTCACGCCTGCCCTCCAGCACGCGGAAGTCCTCGACCTGGAGACCCCGAATCGGCGTGCCGTCCTTGGCGATCACGTTGACCGGCACTTCGACCTCGAGAACCTGCGCTTCGCCCTCGAAGACGTCCTCGATCCGCTGAGCAGCCGCCGGGGCGTTCCAACCAGCCATGGCGAGACCCTGGCATGCGAGGACCCCGGCGACGAGGAAGCCGTTCTTGAACTCCGGCATGGCGAGTCTCCTTGGATCGATCACGGTTGAGCCTAGCTTATCCTAGGGCCGGGTGGACCCTCCGGCCCGCTGGATGATCCCGGCATAGGTCCGGGCCTCGGAGTTGGTCGCGTCCAACCTCAGCGACCGCTCGATGTGGTGACGAGCCTTCTTGAGATCGCCGAGCGCGAGGTAGATCTTGGCGAAGCCGAGATGGACTTCGGGAACCTCGCTGTCGCGACGTAGCGCCTTGACCATGTACTCGAGGGCGGTCTCGAGCTCGCCACGCCCCAGAGCCAGCTGTCCGAGATAGACGAAGAAGAACGGATTCGTCTGATTGCCGCTCTCGAGCTGCGACAGGAGCAGGTTCGCCTCTTCCGGTCGGCCCAGGAGCTGGTGAGCCCTCGCCGAGTTGGTCAGCAACGCGACGTTGTCGGGATCGAGCCTCAGCCCCTGGTCGTAGAGCTCGAGGGCTTCGTCGGCACGCCCCAGCCTGAGGAGCGCGACACCGTAGTTGTTCAGCGCTTTGTCGAAGTCGGGCGCCAGCTTGACGGCGATGTCGAGCGACGGAAGGGCGCGATCGACATCTCCGGCGAGTAGAGCTTCCGCACCGAGATTGTTGTAGTAGTGGGCGAGCGCCATCAAGTCGGTGATCGGCTTGAAGTTCCGATAGGCCTTGGCCCGGTAGGGCAAGAAGTCGAAGGTCGAGAGCTCGCCGTCGACGTACATGCCGGCCACGATGTGGCCTTGGCTGACCACGACCCCGTCGCGGTAGTTCCAGCGCTGCAAGTCGGTGACCTCGACGTAGAACGGATTGAGGCGTCGCTCGCGGGCGACGCCGACGAAGAGGTTGACGAAAGAGAGACAGTTGCCCTGTCTGGACGAAAACGTCCCTTTCGCGTCCCGGGTCGGATAGAGAGAGTACTGGAGATCGAGAGCCCCGAAAACGAAGTTCAGAATCGCGTCGGTGCGCCGTTTCTCGCTCCCCGCCGGGCTGACCGCTCGGTCGACCATCTCCCGGATCTCGTCGTCGATCTCGAACGGAAGCTCCAACCGGGCCGCGAGCTCCGGCCCCAGGCGCTCTTCGAGCTGGCGGTAGAAGAGCCCCTGGGGGTTGACGGCCGTATAGACGGCGCAGCCCGAGTAAACGACGGCCAGAGCCAGGGCGGCCAGGGGTTTCATCGAGATGTCTGTCAATCCGTTCACCGCTGCCGGAGAGCCCGGGAGCTTCGTCGGAGCCGCCGCTCGTGAGGTTTCCGTGTCCCCCGGAAGCGGGCTAGTATATCCACCCCGCCGAGATACGCTGCCGGCGGTCCGGCGGTTTACGACCGCCAGGCCGTCTAGGTACCGTTCGCCTCGTTGGCGCGGCGCTCTCGACGTGATCCAACCGTTTGAATCCTGCAGCTCCAACAAACCGCAATCCCGCGTACACAGGCCGTTCCATCGAGATACTCATCGGTCGTTAACTCCTTGTTTTCAAAGACTTTGCCTGCTTTCCGACGCCATGGATCTCAGTGGCAAGACACTTGCACCTCTTTAGTTGGCGAAGCCCTTAGGTCGACCTATGGTCACACCCACTCTATCGAGGACCCTCGCGCATCATTCGTGGAGATCCCGAACGGAGCGAGAGTGTGCTAAGGTCGATTCACTTGGTTTTTCCGAGGCCTCTCCAAACCGCGTCTTGCGATCGGCGGTTCGGGAGAACATCCATACAGTGACAAGGAGGTCACACACGTGAGAAAAAGACACCTATTCTTGTGCCTGGTGGCGCTTCTCTTGGTCTTCCCCAACGGCGTAGCTTTCGGTCAGGAAGAGACCGGGAACTGCTACGTCGAGGTGAAGGACAACGAGGGCAATGCTCTGCCAGGCGCCACGGTCACGCTCACTGGAGGCGGCGCCCCCAGAGTGTCGGTGACGAACGCCCAGGGCCAGGTTCGTTTCCTGGGCCTGTCGCCCCTCAACTACTCGCTGTCGGTCGAGCTCGACGGTTTCTCCACGGTCGAGTACCCGAACATCAACGTCAGCGTGGGTCGAAACACCAACATCGAGGCGCGCCTGAGCCCGGCGGTCGAAGAGACGATCACCGTCACGTCGGAGAGTCCTCTCCTCGACGAGCGCAAGATCGCGGCCGGCACCTCGATCAGCCAGGTCGAGCTGGAGAAGATCCCGACCGCCCGCGATCCCTGGGCGATTCTCAGCCAGGCTTCCGGCGTGATGGTCGACCGCATCAACGTCGGCGGTAACGAGAGCGGCCAACAGTCGACCTTCCGCGGCCAGGGCGTCAGTGACGACGAAAACGACTTTCTCGTCGACGGCGTCCAGATCACCGACATGTCGGCGATCGGCGCCTCGCCCACCTACTACGAGTTCGATCAGTTCCAGGAGATCCAGCTGTCGACCGGTGGCACCGACGTCACCAAGAACACGGCCGGCGTCTCGGTGAACCTGGTGACCAAGCGCGGCACCAACGAGTTCCGCGGCTCGGCTCGCTTCCTGCTCACCGATGGCGGGGGTTACTTCGACCAGCTGGAGCAGTCGGGCACCCAGATTCCGTCGAGCGACTTTGGTGATTTCAATTCGCAGCAGACCAGCTTCGCCCGCAACCAGATCGACCGCATCCAGGACATCGGCTTCGAGTCCGGTGGCCCGGTGGTGCAGGACAAGTTGTGGGCCTGGGCTTCTTGGGGACAGAACGACATCCGCAACATCGCCGGTGGTGGCGGCACCGACCGCACCGTGCTCGAGGGCATGGCGATCAAGGTCAACGGACAGTTCGGCGCTTCCAACTCGGGCGTCGGCTCGTTCAACAACAACGACAAGCTGAAGTTCGGCCGCGGCGCCAATCCCAACTGGGATGCTTCGGCCACCTGGAACCAGCGTGGTCCCAGCGCCGTCACCAAGTTCGAGGACACCCACGTGTTCAGCTCGAACTTCTTCGGCAGCGCCCAGTACTCGTACGTCGACGGCGGATTCTCGCTGACGACGCCGAACTGCTCGGGCGCAGACTGCCCAGCCACCCCCAATCCGGGTGGTGAGCGGGTCACCGACGCCAACGGCTTCCGGACCAACAACGGCAGTGGCGGTAACAGCCGTCCCACCGAGGAGGTTCGGGTCGAGGGGTCCTACTTCTTCAACACCGGCAACGTCGACCACGAGCTCAAGTTTGGCGCCCGCCAGCGCGAAGCGTCGACCTCGAGCTCCTGGACCTACCCCGGCCGTAACCTCTGGCACGAACATGGCCAGCTGGTCGGCTACCAAAATGCCGACTTCCTCGAGTCGTTGGGCCTGCCCGGCAGCCGCGCCGGTGACGCCCACCGGGTCAACGCCTACCGCCAGGGTCCGGCAGTGACCACGAGCAACTATGAGTCCTACTGGGTGCAGGACACGATCACGTCCGGCAGTTGGACGTTTAACGCCGGCTTCCGTTTCGACGGTCAGGACGGCGAGAACGCCCCCGCTTCGGTGGACGCCAACCCGGCGTTCCCGCAGTTCGCTCCTCAGCTCGACTTCGGAGGCAACAACGCCGACGGCATCGACTGGGGGAATCTCTCGCTCCGCCTGGGCGCGACCTACGCGCTGGGTGCGGACCGCAAGACCCTTCTCCGCGCCAGCCTGGCGGAGTTCCCGGAGCAGCTGAGTCTCGGCAACATCAGCCGGACGAGTCCGGTGGGTGCCGGCTGGGTGCGCATTGCCTTCCTCGACGATCCGGGCGGCTTTCCCGGGTTCTACGACGACGGTGAGCAGTTCGCCGCGGCCCAGTTCATCGGCATCAGCTCTGGCGGCCTGTCGGATCCCGACCGGAACGATCCGGGCATGGATGCCCCGAAGACGACGGAGCTGATCCTCGGCGTCGAGCACGCTCTGCGGCCCGAGTTTGTCGTGGGCGCGAGCTACACGTTCCGCAATACGACCGACTACGGCGACTTCTTGGCCCTCTACGAGGACGAGAGCGGGAACGTCCGCACGGTCGGTGGCAGCGACTACGTTCAGGATCCAAACCCGGTGACGGGCGATCTTCCGGACGGCTCCACCTACAGCTATCCCACCTTCTCGGTGCGTGACGGCCTCGTCGACACCGGTGGCTCGCTGTTCACCAACGGCGACCGCGAGGTCAACTCCCAGGCCATCTCGCTCAACGCGACCAAGAGGCTCGCCAACCGATGGATGGTGCGCGGCTTCCTCAACTGGAACCTCGCGGAAGAGTGGGACGTCCCGGCCAGCGTTTTCAACAGCGACGATCCCAACCGCCTGCAGACCGGTGAGACCATCGACGGCGGGCTCTATGTCATCCAGTCGACGGGCTCGGGTAAGACCGACATTTGGACGCAGTCCACTTGGCAGGCCAACCTCAACGGTCTGTATCAGGTCGCACCGGACCGGCCGTGGGGCTTCAACATCGCCGGTAACTTGACGGCGCGTGAGGGTTACCCGATTCCGTACTTCCGTTCGGTGACCGGCCTCGACGGTGAGAGTCGCAACATCCTGGTCACCCCGGAGATGGACACGTTCCGCAATGACGACATCATGTTGCTCGACCTGCGGCTCGACAAGGAGTTCACCACGACCGGTGACACGAGCCTGACGGTCAGCCTGGATGCTTTCAACGTCAGCGACGAGACCTACGTCTTGCAGCGGTTCGACAGCCTGACCTCGGGTACTGCCGAGCACATCCGGGAGACGGTTTCGCCTCGAGTCTTCAGGATCGGCGTGCGGTTGAACTGGCGCTAGTCGTTCATTCCATCCATTAACCCAAAGGCCGGGGGGTTCACCCCCGGCCTTTTCTTGTTGGTACACTGCTCGCGGTTGCTATTCCTGAGAAGCGGGGCACGGTCCCTGTTCATGCAATAGGAGATTCGACATGCGAGCTTTTGTCACGTTCTTCGTCCTGTCCGTCGTGATCGGATCGGTCGTACCGGCCGGGGCGCAGGACTGGACCGGCCGCGGCCGGGTCCGGGGCACGGTTCTCGATCCGGGGGGCAATCCGGTCGAGGGCGCCGAGGTGACCTTGAGCGCCGGGCAAGAGGCGGGCGAAGGACCGCCTGCCATCCTCACCGACAAGAAGGGCCGCTGGAGCTATCTCGGCCTCAAAGGCGGGAACTGGCTGGTCAGGATCGTGAAGGAGGGCTTCATGATCTCGGAGGGGCAGTTCCCGCTCAACGAGTTCTCGGCCAACCGGGCGATCGTGGTCAACCTCAAGCCGATCCCGGAGGAATTGCTGCAGGAAGCGCAGGGCGATGTCGTTCTCGAGCAGCTGGAACGCGGGAACGCACTTCTCGCCGACGGCAAGCCGTTGGAAGCTCGGGTCGAGTACGAGGCCGCACTGACCGAGCTCGAGCTCGAGAGCCACCCTCCGGTGTTGATGGCCATCGCTCGCGCGTACTATCAGGAGGACAACCTCGAGCAGACCGAGGCGACGCTCCTGAAGACCCTCGAGATCGACCCTGATCATGTGGACGCGCTCAAGCTCATCAGCAGCCTGCTGGTGGCCGCGGGACGCGAACAGGACGCGAAGGTCTACATGGACCGGCTGCCCGAAGGTCAGCTGCTGCATGCGGACGCCTACCTCAACGTCGGAATCGACTACTACAACGCCGGTGAGCTGGATGCCGCACTGGAGGAGTTTGACCGAGTCGTCGCGAGCTACCCGGACAATGCCGACGCCTACTACTACCGAGGCCTCGTACTTCTCAACAGAGGCGAGAACGAGCGCGCGGCCGGTGACTTCCGGAAACTCATCGAGCTCCAGCCGGACGGACCCCGGGTCGTCGAGGCCCAGGAGTTTCTGAAGTACTTGGACGGCGGCGGCGGATAGCATCACCACCTCGATGCTCACGCCACCCAGAGTCCCGGCGGCTTTGGTCAAGGCGGGCATCCTGGCCGTCTTGGGATCGATCACGGTGGCCTGCAGCAGGCCGGCCGACCGACCCGTGCTCGCGAACGGCACTCCGTTGGTGATCGTGTCGATCGACACCCTGCGGTCGGATCGGCTGCCCGCTTACGGGTACGAGGGGGTCGAGACGCCGGCGATCGACAGCTTCGCCCGCGGGGCGATCCTGTTCGAGCATGCCTACTCGCCGGTTCCCCTGACGCTGCCGGCGCACGCTTCGCTGCTGACCGGTCTCGATCCCCCGGCCCATCGAGTGCGAGACAACGCCGGCTATCGGCTCGATGCGGCCAACCTCCCGTATCTGCCGAGCATCCTCAAGGGGATCGGTTACCACACCGGAGCGGCGGTCTCCTCCTGGGTGATGCGAGGGACCACCGGGCTCGCCAGCGATTTCGATTTCTACGAGGACCACATCGCGATCGCCCCCGGGACCCTTCCCGGCGGAGTTCAGAGACCGGGTTCCGAGACCTTGGCCGCGGCGTCCGAATGGTTGGGCCGAGTCGGAGGCGAGCCGTTCTTCCTCCTCTTTCACATCTACGAGCCGCACGCTCCGCACGCTCCCGAGTCACCCTTCGACGGCTACCCTGAGCCCTACGACGGCGAGGTGGCGACCGCCGACGCCGTCGTCGGTGGCCTCTTCGACGCTTTGAGGACCCTGGGAGTCTACGACCGATCGCTCATCGTCCTGCTTTCCGACCACGGTGAAGGCCTCTACGACCACGGCGACCTCCAGCACGGCCTCTTGCTCTATCGCGAAGCCTTGCAGGTCCCGCTGCTGCTCAAGCTCCCCGGCTCGGAGCGCGGCGGCACGCGGGTCGCGAAGCCTGCGAGCCTGGTCGATGTGCTGCCCACGGTGCTCGAGCTGCTCGGGGCGGACCCTCCAGACGGGCTCGACGGCGAGTCACTCTTGTCCGCTCGCTCCTCGGAGTCGAAACGGCCGATCTACGGCGAGACGGCCTTTCCTCTGCTTCACTTCGGCTGGAGCGAGCTCAATTCCGTCATCGAGTATCCCCTTCACCTCATCTACGGACCGGACCCGGAGCTCTACGATCTCGAGAGTGACCCCGGCGAGAAGGAGAACTTGATCCGCCCCAGGCGTCGGGAGGCTACCCGACTGCGCGGATACCTCACTGCTCTCGATCTCACGGTCGCCCGGCCGGCCGAAGAGGACGAGGAGACGAGGAAGAGGCTCGCCGCCCTCGGCTACCTCGGAACGGCGCGAGACAACGACACCGAGGGTCCGAGGGCCGATCCCAAGAGTCGGATTCACGTCCTCGAGCGCCTGCGACTGGCCTTTGATCACTACGACAACGCCAGGTTTGTCGAGTCCGAAAGAGAGCTCCGGGTCCTGGTCACCGAAGAGCCGCTCCTGGTCGACGCTTGGGAACAGCTCGGCCATTCGCTGACGGCTCAGAATCGCTTCGAAGAGAGTCTGGAGCCGTTCGAGCGAGCGATGCAGATTTCCGAAGGAGCGCCGCAGGTCGCCGGCGCAATCGCCGCCGTTCTGCTCAGGCTCGGGCGGCTGGACGAAGCGCGGCGGCACGCCGAGATGGCCGTCCGAGGGCACGAGCTCAGCCGTGACGTTCTGGCCCAGATCGCGATCCGGCAGGGTGACCTGGAATCGGCCGAAGGTCTCGTCGCGAGGGCCCTGGACGGTCGCGGGGCCCGACTCGGCCCTCTCCTCACGCAAGGAGAGCTCCGGTTCGCCCAGAATCGCCACGAAGAGGTTCTGTCGATCGCCGACCGACTGCTCGACGAGGCCGAGACCCGCGGGATCGCCGATACGAGCGAAGAGCTTCGTGGCGTCCACTTTCTCCGCGGGAGCGCCTTCGCCCGGCTGCGACGCTTCGAGGAGTCCGCCGCCGCCTACCGCAAGGAGATCGAGCTCTTCCCTTCCGAGCTCTCGGCGTTCGGCAGTCTGGCCCTGGTCTCCTTGCTGCAGGGGAAACCGCAGGACGCAGCCGCGGCACTCGAGCTGCTGCTCGACCGACATCCGACCGCTCCGGCTCATGCCGAGGCGGTGCGCACGTTGCGAAAGGCCGGAGACGACGCCGCCGCGAGCCGGCTATTGAACCGAGCGCTCGAGAAGTGGCCGGCCGATGATGAGCTTCGCCGGTTGCTAGACTCGCCGCCGCGATGAGAGCGTCCCGCCGCCGGCCGACGAAGAGTGAAGGCAACTCTCGCCTCCGGCTCCGGCTGAGCGTCCCGCAGCTCACCTTCCTGACCGCCGGCATTCTCGTAGCCGTTCACAATCTCCCTTTCTGGGCCGAGCTCCTTCGGGTCCATCCTGTTTCCGGGCTCCGCCAGCTCGTCTTCGTATTCTTGCTCGCGCCGGTTCAGGTTGCGCTCCTGTCCCTACTCTTTTCGTGGCTCACCTTCAAACCGATCGCCAAGCCTCTGATCAGCTTCGTTCTGGTCGCAACCTCGATCGCCACCTACGCCATGCAGGAGCTCGGCGTGCTGATCGACGCCGCGATGTTCCGCAATGTCGTCCAGACCGATTGGCGAGAGGTCTCCGAGCTCGTCAACGCCAGGATGCTGTTCTACTTCGCTGTGCTCGGCGTCCTCCCGTCGATCATCGTCTGGCGAGCCCGGATTCGCTACCGGAGCTGGCGGCGTGAGCTCGTCTCGAGAGTGGTCGTCACGTTTTCGTGCCTCGCCTTGCTCGGCGCCTTCGCGCTTTTCTTTCAAACCGACACCACTTCGCTCCTTCGCAACCACCCCCACCTGCGTAATCTCTTGACGCCGTCCAACTACATCGTCTCCGCGGCGCTGGTAGCCGACGAGATCTTGGAAGCTCGCCGTCCGTTGGAGACTCTGGGTGAGGACGCGATCCGCAACCGACGGCCTCCCTCCGCCCGGCCACGGCTGGTCGTCCTGGTCGTGGGCGAGACCGCGCGCGCGAGGCAGTTCTCGCTCAACGGGTACGACCGACTCACCAACCCCACGCTGGCCGGCGAGCGCGTGGTCAGCTTCGATCACGTCTCTGCGTGCGGTACCTCCACCGCCACCGCGCTGCCCTGCATGTTCTCGAATCTGGGGCGCGCGGACTTCGACCCGGGCCGAAGCGGACACCGCGAAGGATTGATCGACGTGCTCGCCCACGCCGGGATCCGCGTTCTCTGGCGCGACAACAACTCGGGCTGCAAGGGAGCCTGCGATCGTGTGGAGACGCAGAGGCGCGAGAGCTTCTTCGTACCGGAGCTGTGCGGCTCCGGCGAGTGCTGGGACGAGGCGTTGCTCACCGGTCTCGACGATTACCTGAAGCTAGAGCGCCGAGACACCCTGATCGTGCTTCACCAGAAGGGCAGCCACGGACCGGCCTACGACCGCCGCTACCCGGATTCGTTTCGGCGGTTTCTCCCCGTATGTCCGAGCGGGGATCTCCAGTCCTGCACCCGCCAGGAGATCATCAACGCCTACGACAACACGATTCTCTACACCGACCACGTGCTGAGCCAGGTCATCCGACTCCTCGAACGGCACGACCCGAGCTTCGACACGGCGATGGTCTACGTCTCGGACCACGGCGAGTCCCTGGGAGAGCACCGCCTCTACCTTCACGGCCTCCCCTACTTCCTGGCGCCCGAGGAGCAGACGCGGGTCCCCCTCATCGTCTGGCTCTCCCCCGCCTTCGAAGCGGCTTCCGGCATCGACGTCTCCTGCCTCGGAGACCATCGGTACGAGCCACTCTCCCATGACCATCTCTTCCATTCGATGCTCGGTCTGCTGGAGGTCTCGACTCGGATCTACGATCGTACTCTCGACCTCTTCAGCGGCTGCCAGACCAGTAGCCCACGGTAGAAGTCCTGGCGATCGGGGATCTTCGGTCGCGGACACGGGTCGCAGGTCAGAATCGGGCGTTCCTCAAGGCCACCTCGATGTAACGGCCCGAAGGAAGATCCTTCAGGCGTGTGGCCCGGCCGTTGGGCCTCTCGATTCTGATCGAGCGAGACCCGTCGAGCTCATCGGGAAGGCCCAGCCCGAACAGGACCCTGGGGTCGCCGGCCGAAGCGTAGCCGCCGTCGGTATGGGCACGGCGCCACAGACTCGGGTGCTCACCACGAACGAGCTCGCATTTGGCGCCCGGCACGTCCCGCCGCGCTCGCGCGTCGATCAGACGCAGCCCCAGCCAGTCCCTGGCGTCCCCCGCCCGATTGAGAAGCAGTCGAGCGGGCCCGTCGTTGTTGAGGATCACGACGTCGGTATCGCCGTCGTTGTCGATGTCTCCGAAGAGTGAGCCGCGGCTCACGGCTTCGGTCTCGAGAGCGCTCTCCTCGACCGCCTCGAACCGGTTCCCCCCGACGTTGCGGAACAGCTGGTTCGGCTGTTTGAGGCTGCTCTTGCCGCCATTCGCATAGAAGCTGACGGTGCCGTTGACCACCAGCAGGTCGAGGCCCGTCGTTGAGGTAGAGCGTGTTGGTCTCCTTGGTCAGGTGAGTGAGGAACAGATCCTCATCGCCGTCGTTGTCGAAGTCGGCGGCCACGGTTCCCATCGAGGCCTCGCTCGCCCCCTCCGAGTTGACGCTGCAGCCGGCCAGAAGTGCATCCTCTCGGAACGTGCCGTCGCCGTTGTTGAGATAGAGCTGGTTCGGCATGCCGTCGTTCGCCACATAGAGATCGAGCCAGCCGTCATTGTCGAAGTCCGCCGCAACCGCTCCGAGGCCCGGACGAGCTTCGCGGTCGATCCCGGCCCGCGAGGAGACGCGCTCGAAGGTGCCGTCGCCGCGGTTGTGGAACAGACTGTCGGTGACCGGCGTGTAGGCAGCCGGAGCGCAGTAGTCCACCGTGCCTGCCGGATTGACGCAGGTCTTGGCGTTGTCGAGCGTGAAGTCGACGAAGTTGACGACCCACAGGTCGAGCCAGCCGTCCTCGTCGTAATCGAAGAAGGCGGCGGTCACGCTCCAGCGAGGGTCGTCGACGCCGGCCTCGTCGGTGACGTCCGAGAACGTGCCGTCACCGTTGTTTCGGC
Organism: Thermoanaerobaculia bacterium; assembly: GCA_945787575.1. Lineage (GTDB taxonomy): Bacteria > Acidobacteriota > Thermoanaerobaculia > Multivoradales > JAHEKO01 > CALZKB01. The sequence continues at coordinate 13,117 of CALZKB010000088.1, forward strand.
GCAGCTCGTTGGACCCCAGGTTCGCGAGGTAGAGATCGGGCCAGCCGTCGTTGTCGTAATCCCCGGTGGCCACGCCCATGCCGTATGCCGTCGGGGAGAGGCCCGCGGTCACCGTCACGTCGGCAAAGCGAACCGCGCCCCTTGCCGACTCGCCCGCGGATTCTCCGGTAGGGAAATGGAGATCGTTGCGATACAGGCGGTCGACGCTGGTGACCACCTCACCGGTGTTGGCCCCGAGCCGGTGGCCTTGAATGAGGTACGCGTCGAGATCACCATCGCGATCGTAGTCGATGAGGGCTCCGCCGGGCCCCATGATCTCGGGCGTGTAAAGCTCGCCGGTGGCTCCATTCTCGTGAACGAAATCGAGCCCGGCGGCCTCGGTCGCATCGGCGAACGCGGCTTCGGGTACCCGACCCGCGAGCGACGCCGTCGCCATCGACCCGAGCAGTACGATCGCAACGCCGGATCGCAGCAGTCTCATTGGTCTCCGCTCCCCGCCTCTTGCCGGTAGCGTGCCAGATCCTGCCGCATCAGGCTGAGCTGCCGTTCGTCGAGTCCCACCTCTTGTGCTTCGGCGACGGCGCGAGTCTGCCAGACGACGGCCTCGTCGAATCTCGCCGACCCCGCCAACGCTGCGGCCACGAGCGCCGAATGCCCGGCTGCGGGCTGCCTTTCGCAGAGCTTCAGCGCGAGCGGTAGCGCCGAAGGGAGGTCGCGGACGGAACGGTCGGGGCTCGCGACCAGCAGCCGGGTGAGTGCCCGCATGATCTCCAGATTATCCGGGAGCTCGCGGTGAGCCCGCTCCAGCGTCGACCGCATCTCGGCAAAGCGCTCGGTACCCGCCAGGAGTTGGCTCAGCGCGAGATAGGCCTGGGCGTCCTTCGGGTCGAGCTCGAGAGCGCGCTCCAGGTGTCGGCGGGCGCCTTCGAGCTCTCCGCGACGGCCCAGGACGAGCGCCAGGTTGAACTGCGCGTCGGGCAGTTCGGGGGACTCCTCGACCAGTCTCCGGAGCACAGCCTCGACTTCGGTGCTCCTGCCGTTACGCTGTTGCAGCGTGGCGAGCGCGAGCCCGAGCAGATCGCGAGCCTGCCGGTCCGCCGAAGCCTCGAAGGCGGATTCCAGCTCGCCGATCGCCTCGTCTAGCCGGCCGGACTCGGCCAGGGAGAGTGCCCGCTCTCGTCGGACTTCGGCGTCTTCGGGATCGACGGCCAAGATCTCCGAGTAGACCTCCGCCGCCTCCGAGTGTCTGCCGGAGTCGGCGAGAGCCAGCGCCAGGGCGATTCGAGCCGGTTTGGATTCCGGACGCAACCGGGCGCTCCGTCGGTAGTGGAAGAGGGCGCGCTCGGGGTTGCCGAGTCGATCCGAGGTCTGTCCGAGCTCGAGATGCGCCAGGGACTGTTGTCCCGGGTTCGCGTCTCCCTCCAGAACGCGTTGCAGTACTTCCGAAGCGGCGGCGTCCTCCTCTACGCTCGAGAGCGCGCGGCCGTAGCTCAGAAGCACCTGCGGCCTCTTGGGCCAACGCTCCACCACGATCTCGAGCTGTCGGACGGCCTCCTCGCCTCGGTCCTGCTGCAAGAGGATCTCCGCCCAGAGTAGGCGAGCGTCCATATCCTCCGGATCCTCTTCGATCGCCGCCTCGAGCTCTGCCTCGGCCTCCTCGAACCGTCCGATCCTGGCGTAGGCCTCGGCCGGACCGAGCCGCGCGTCCTTGAGGCCCGGCGCCTGTTCGCGAGCGATGCGGAAGTGCTCGCCCACGGCGTCGGTAAACCCGTCTCGCTGCGCCAGGGCCAGGGCCAGCGCCACTCTCAGCATCGCTTTCTCCGGGTCGAGTCGTAGCGCCTCTTCGAGCTGCTCGACCGCGCCGTCGAGGTCGCCGACGGTCGACAGCAGGCCCCCCAGAGCCTGGCGGTACACCGGATTCGCCGAATCCGACTCCACGGCTTCCGCATAGTGCCGGGCAGCCTCGGTGAAACGCCCGGCCGCCAGCGCCTTCATCCCCTGGTAGACCGAGCTGTTCGAAAACTCCACCTGAAGAGCCTCGACGAGCGGGTCCGCGAAGCTCAGGGCCGACCCGGATCTCGCGGTGAGATGCGCGCGGGCCGCCTCGAGATCGCCGGCATCTCGATAGGCGAGGCCCAACTGCTGACGGACCTCGGCAGCGTTCGGTTGGAGCTCCAGCGCCGCTTCGTAGTGCTCGATCGCCGCCTGCGTGTCGCCCCGCCTGACCGCCGATCGACCGAGACCGTAACGAGCTGCGGCGGCCCAAGGCTCCGCCTCTTCGACCCGTTCGAAGAACGCCGCCGCGGCTTCCGGATCGCCCGAAAGCTCGAGCACCTGACCGAGGCGGAGCAGCGTCGCGCCATCGCCGGGCTGCAGGGTCGAGGCCCGCTCCAGAGCCGCGCGAGCCTCCTCCAGCTGCCGCTCGTTCTGAAAGTGAACCGCCAAGTAGTAGTGCCAGCGGAAGTCATCCGGTCTCAGCTCGGCGGCGTTGCGCAGGCAGGCGTCCGCGAGCCCGGTTTGTGAGTAGAACAGCGCCGCCCGACCCAACTCGCCGTAGGCGTCGGCGAGAGTCCGAGTGTCGGGCGACTCCTCGGCCAGCAGTTCGTCGATTCGGGCAAGGCCGGATTCGATCACCAGACGGACGCTCGGCCCGTAGGAGCTGAGATCCGGTCTGGGAATGGGGACGGGTGGCTGCCCGCGAGCCGGCGAGGAAAGGAGAGCGAGCGCCATCAGAGCGGCACCGAGAAGCGACCGCCACTCGCCCCGCGACGCAGCGCCGGTCATGACTCCCACCGTCGAGCCGCTCCGAGCGGCACCCTCTTCACGACCATCCGCAACTCAGAGCGGCTCCGTCAAGTGAAGATACCGACCGACCGGAGCGACGAGCGCCGATTGGCGGCGACCGGACGGCCAGAAAACTTCGACCCGCTCGACCACCACACCCTCCGCGAGTCCGAACAGGAGACGCCGATCCGAGGAAGACTGGTAGCTGTCTCCGGCCAGCGCCCACAGCACTTGGATTCCTCGATCGGTCACCAGCTCGACGCGCGCGCCGATGGCGTCGGTGTTGCCGTTCGCTCCGTGCAGAACCAAGCCGAGCCAGTCGCCCGCTTCGGCTTCGTTGCGCATCAGAGCCAGTCGGGCTCCGCTACGCTGGACCGCTACGTCTGTGTCGCCATCGCTGTCGTAGTCGGCCGTCGCGATGCCTCTGGACACGGTCGGGCCCTCGGGCTGTATCAGACAGGTCGCCAACGTGAAGTGCCCCGCGCCGTCTCCGAGCAGCAGTTGGTCGGGCTGGGCGTAGTGGACGTTGGCTCGCGCAGGAGTCTCTACCGTATGGCCGTTGGCCACGAAGGCGTCCAGGTCGCCGTCCCGATCGAAGTCGGCCAGAGCCAGGCCGAAACCGACCATGTTGAACGACGGCACGCCGAAGCCGCTGCCGGCGGAAGCGTCCTCGAAGCGAGAGGCGCCGTCGTTGAGATAGAGGGTGTTGGTCTGCACGTCGTAGTTGGTCACCGCGAGATCGGCATCGCGGTCGCCGTCGATATCTCCGACCGCAACGCCCATGCCCGCCTCCGGCATTCCGTCCCGGCTGACCGCCGCGCCGGAGAGAAGCGACAGGTCGTCGAAGGTGCCGTCACCTCGATTGATGAAGAGGAAGTTCCAGGTCATGTCATTGGTGACGTAGATGTCGGTCCACCGATCGCCGTCGAGATCCAACATGACGACGCCCATCCCCTTGCCGTCGGCGGCGGCGAAGCCCGCGCTCTCGGTGGCGTCCTCGAACGTGCCGTCGCCGAGGTTGCGAAAGAACCGATCCGACTCTCCCTCGAAGACCGACGGGTCGCAGTACCACCTCTCCCCGGTGTCGGGATTCGCGCAAAAGGGCTCCTCTTCCGGGATGTGCTCGAGGTAGCGGGCCAGGTAGAGATCGAGGTCGCCGTCACGGTCGACGTCGGCGAGGGCTGCGGACGAGCTCCACCCACCGGTTCCGAGACCGGAGTCCTCGGTCACGTCCTCGAACGTGCCGTCGCCTCGGTTCTTCAGCAGACGATCCGCTCCGTAGTTGGCGAGGTAGAGATCGGTGAAACCGTCGCCGTCGACGTCCGCAGCCACCACGCCCTGGCCGTAGCCGCGGTCCCCGCTGCCCGAGGACTGTGTGACGTCCTGGAAGCGACCGTCGCCCAGATTGCGAAAGAGCCTATTGGCCGCGGCGGCGCTGCCATCGGGAGGAAACGGGCCGGATTGGACGACGTAGGCGTCAAGCCAGCCGTCGCCGTCATAGTCGAGCCAGGCGATTCCCGAGCCCATCGTCTCGGGATTGTACTTGCCTCCCGTGGCACCTCGGTCGTGGACGAACTCGAGTCCCGACTCACGCGCGACGTCATTCAGCAGCGGCGCTTCCGGGCACGTGTCTCCACCGGCCGGCAAGGCGACGGCCAGCAGCAGCAGCAGCCATCGCACCGGATCCGAGAGGCTCATCCATCGTCTCCAGCCGGCGCCATTCTCATCTCGCTCAGCAGGCGCCGCAGATCCGAACGCCGCGGATCCAGACCGACCGCTCGCTCCAGCGTCGCCAGAGCCTCCGCGGTTCTGCCCGCCATCCACTGCCCGCGAGCGATCAGGGCCAGAACGTCGGCCGATTCGGGCAAAGTGGCGAGGTGGGCAAGTGCGGCGTCCGTCTCTTCAGCCTCGAGCAGGGCACGTGCCCGTTCCACTTCGCCCTTGTTGCGCTCCTGCACGCGCGTTCGTTCCTGATCCTCGCGGTAGAGCGTCTCGTAGCGGGTGAACTCCTCTCTGCTCTCTTCCGTTCGGCCCGCCTGCCCCAGCGCAACCGCCAGACCGTAGTAGGCCTTGAACAGCGTCGGCGCGACTCGGTTCACCTGACGGTAGGCTTCGATCGCCTCTTCCGTCCGGCCGGCTCCGCGAAGCGCTTCGGCGCGGTCGAACAAGACGTCGGGAGCCGAGGAGCCGGCCCCGAGGGCCGACGTCAGGATCTCGGCGGCCTCCACGTAGCGCCCTTGCCAGAGCATCAGCCGCCCGAGCTGGGCCAGGGCGATGCCCGATCCGCCGGCAGCCAACGCGCCCTCGTAGCGCGACTCCGCCGCAGCGAGATCGCCGTTCTCCCACAACACGCCTCCCAGGAAGATCAGCGTCCGCGCGCTGCCGTCGCCCCGCTTCACGGCTTCCTCGAGTGCTTCCTGAGCGGCATCGAAATCTCGATTCCGGGTATGGGCCCGGCCGAGAAGCGCCCAACCCTCGGGAGACCCCGGCTGCAGTGCCGTCGCCGCCTCCAGGACGAGCAGCGCGTCGGAGATTCGTTCCGAGCCGAGCCACTGTCGACCACGGTCGAGCAGCATGTCGAAGGCCGCCCGTTGCGCCCCCTGCCCGGACAGCTCCTCGGCACGCCGTAGCCAGAGGGAGGCCTCGGAGGGCTCGGCCGCGGTTTCCTGCAGCGCCGCAGCGCCGGCAGTCGGCGCTCCTTCTACCGGGGAGGCGAACGCCGGCATCGCGCTGAGCGACAGGACGCCCAGCACGTGCAACGAGTACGCCAATCTCGCCATCGAGCCTTGGACACCCTGGCCTGAATTGCGCATGAGGTCCACGGTATCTTTCGCTTCCATACATGCGGGACCGGGCGTTTCAGCCGCGCAGCATCGGTCGGTATTATACTTTGCGCCTGCGGCCTCTCGCGGCCCCCGCGAGGTCCCAGGGCCGCTCAATCCGTCCACCATCGATTCAGCCGAACGCTTTCGGTCTACCGTTCCAGAATGCCGAAACCAAGGCCCATTGTTCCCGCGACGCTCTGGCTGATACTGGCGGTGCCTTGTCTGGCGAGCGGCTTCCCGGCCGCCCAGGACGCCGCGCAGCAAGTCGAACCACCGAGCCCACCGACCTCGACGGTGGATCGTGCGCTAGCGGCACTCGGAGAGAACCGTCTCGAAGAAGCGATCTCGATTCTCGAGGCGGCCGAGCCCGGTGTCGACGCCGATCCCCGAGTCACGGCGCTGCTCGGTGCCGTCTACGTCGAAGCCGGCAGACACGCCGAGGGCCTCGAGGTACTTGCGCCTCTCGCCGAGCTCGAGAACGCGGACGTCGCGGTGCTCTACAACGCCGGCCGCGCCGCGGCCGCGATGGAGGAATACGAACGGGCGCAACGCTATCTCGAGGCGTCCGTGGCCGGCTTTCCCGCCTCTCCGGCCGCCCGAGAGCTCGGCTTCGTCCACCTTCGCCAGCGCCAGTTCATGGCCGCCTACCTGTGGCTCAGGCCGTGGTGCCGAAACCACCCCAACGATGCCGAAGCGGCGGCCGCCGCCGCTCGCTGCGCGGTCCGACTGGGGCGTGGCTCCGAGGCCGAGGAGCTGCTGAGCTCGCTGCCGACCGAGGCGCCCGAGATGAAACTGCTCTGGGCCAAGGCCCTCCTGCTCAAGGACGACGCTTGGAGCGCCCTGGCGGTGGTCAAGGAGCTGGCACAGGAGCCGCCGGAGGCGCTGGAATCCCAGGTGCTGACCCTCTTGGCCGACGTCTACCTCGAGCTCGACCAGCCGGACCTCGCGGTCGAGGCGCTCATGGGAAAGACCGAGGGGCGGCCTTTCGTGGCGGTGCGGCTGGCACGCGCGCTGCGCCACCAGCAGAAGCTCGACGAGGCGCTCGAACTGCTCAGACCCTTCTCGCGCGGCCTCGTCGAGGACGATCCCGAGGTCGGCAGATGGCTACCGGGACTGGGTTTCGAGGTCGCTCTCGAGTACGGGCGCCTGCTGGCCGCCGCCGGTCGTCATGGAGAGGCAGTGCCTTTCTTGCGCGGGAGCACGGAGATGTCGCCTCTCGACGCGCAGGCGTGGAGAGCTCTCGGGCTGTCGTTGGACGCGATCGGCGACGAAGCGGCCGGCCGCGAGGCGATCGAGCGCGCCGACCGCATCGATCTCGCGGACGGATCGGAGCCTGCCGCCGGAGCCGCGGAACCCATCCTCGGGTCCGATCCGACGTCGCGCCAGCTGCGTCGAGCCCGAGCGTTGCTCGAACTCGCGACCGCGGACGACGCGCTGCGCATCGCCCGCCAGGAGAAGACCCTGGTGCCCGAAGACCCGCGACCGCCGCTCGTCGAGGCCCAGATGCTGACGAGCCTGCAACGGCGAGACGAGGCGCTGGAGGTGATGGACGCCGCCCTTTCGTCCTTTCCCGTCAATGCCGACGTTCACTACTACCGGGGCGTCGTCCTGATGACGCTGGATCGACTGGGCTCAGCCGAGGAATCTCTGAATCGGGCTCTCGAGCTGTCCCCCCGGCACGCCCCCGCCCTCACCGACATGGCGGTGCTTCTGATCAAGCTCGACCGTCACCAAGAGGCCAGAGAGATCGTGCAACGCCTCCTCGCGATCTCCCCCGACGATCCGGCCGCGGCCCGTCTGCTCGAACAGCTCGAACCTTCGTAGCAGGCAGGCTGGCGGCAGTTTGAAAGAAGCTCAGCCGTCGAGCCAGGGCGACCTGCTGGGCTCACGCCGACGGTACATCTCCAGGCGCCTTCGCATGTCGGCGCGCTGCCTCGGCGGTGCCGAGGCTGCCAGAGCCAACGCCTGCTCCTGCCATTTGACGGCCTGCTCGAAGTCCCCCTCCTCGGCGAGGGCCATGGCCACCGTCTCCGCGTGGTCGGCCGTCGGTCTGGATCGGTAGACCTCGGAAGCGATCGTCAGTGCCCGGGCACCGTCTCGAACTTCGGGCTCGGGAGCCGTGGCGAGAAGCCGCGCTAGAAGATGGCGCAAGGGGAGGTCCTCGTCTACGAATTCGATCGCTTCGGCCACGGCACGTTTCGTCTCCGCCGACTGACCGCTCAACAGGAGCGCCATCGCCTGCCCGAAACGCACCGAGAAGCTGCGCGGCTCGAGCTCGGCTGCCCGACCGAACTCGACGGCCGCCTCACGAAAGGCACCCTCCTGCCCGAGGAGAGTCCCGAGTCTCTCGAAGCCGCCCGGGAGCCGCGGCTCGATCTTCACCGCAGCACGCAGATGCTCGATCGCTTCCGACCTCGAACCTCTGCGCAAGGCCAGCCGGGACAGACCATCATGAGCCTGGGCCGCCAACGTCGCGTCGCGCGGGTCGTCGATCACCGCCGCCAGGATGCTCTCCGCCTCCTCGCTTCGCCCCATGACGTCGAGAGCCTCCGCGAGAGCCAGCGACACCTCCGGGTTGCCGGGATCCTGAGCGAGCATCTTCTCGAGGACCGCCTCGCCTTCCGCACCACGACCGACTCGGGCGAGCGAGCGGGCCCAGGCAAGCCGGGCCTCGTCATCGTCCGGATCGATCTCCAGGGCTCTGGAGAAGTGACCCTCCGCCTCGCTCACGCGCTCCTCTTCCTCCAACACGACCCCGAGGTTGAAATGCGCGTCACGGTAGTCGGGATCGAGCTCCACGGCCTCTTGCAGGTGAGCGAGGCCCTCGTCTCGAGAACCGGCGTTGGCCAGGGTGAGCCCCAGGTTGTAGTGAGCCAGCGCATCGCGAGGCCCCCGCCGTACGGCCTCCCGGTAGGCCCTGATCGCCAGCGCGCGATTGCCGCGGCCGAGCGCCAGGTCGCCGAGCTGCAAGTAGTAGCGCCCGCCCTCGATCAGCGCGTCCAGGCGATCGACCTCGGGGTCGCTGAAGATCACCGGCTCGTGCTCGTTGAGCCGAAGATGCTGACGAGCCGCGGTCATCTCACCGAGCTCGCGGTGCGCGATGCCGAGTAGATAGTGGATCGAGGACGCGCCCGGCTGGAGCTCGAGTGCTCTCTCCAGGTGAGCGAGCGAAGCCCGCCACTCACCGCGTTCTTGCGCGACTCGCCCCAGGCCATGGTGGGCGGCGGCGGAGCGATCGTCGGTCTTCAGCGCCCGGGAGAAGAGGGCCTCCGCCTCGTCGAGCCGGGCGAGATCGAGATAGAGCCGTCCGAGGCGCAACTTCGTGGGCACGTCGTCGGGCCTGAGAGTCGCGGCCGAGAGCAGGTTGTCGAGCGCCTTCTCCGCCTCCTCGGAGCGGCTGTAGAGCGCTCCCAGCAAGTAGCTCCAGCGGAACTCCTCGGGCTCGAGCTGCCTGGCGTTGAGAAGACACGGCTCTGCGGCGTCCATGATCTCGTAGGCGAAGTAGACCTGCCCGAGAGCGCCGTAGGCCTGAGCCAGCTTGGCATCCTCTGCGACCCCCGAGGCGATCAGGTCGGCGAGCCCCGTCCGTCGGTCGATGAGCTGCTCCCTGACCGCATCTTCCACCCCCGCGAGAGCGGGCTCGGGAAGGGGTAGGAGCTCGGAGGAAGCCGAGAGAGCCGAGCTCGACGCGATCAGGGCAGTCGTCGCGACAGGCACCCACCGACCTTCGAACCCGATCACGGCCTGCCCGGACCGTGCTTGGCGACGATCATCATCCGCCCGGTAGGTGGGTTCTTCCAGGTCGTTGTTCCTCCCGTGGGCCATTCGACCGACACGGTCGTGAATCCCGCCTTGCCGCCACCGACGAGGACGCCCGGTGCCGACGCGGAGGCGTAGCTGCCGTCGGTGGCGATTCTGCGGACCAGCCGGCGCCCATTCGCCGTGACGACCAGGAGGCGGGAGCCGAGAGCATCGACGAACGGGCCCCAGCTCGAGCCGACCCGGAGCCCCAACCAGTCGTTGCCCGAGCGCTGGTCGTTGCGAAACAGCCGCGCCGGCGCGGCGCTGTCGAAGACCACGAGGTCGTCGTCACCGTCCCGGTCCAAGTCCCCTGTCGCGACGCCGCGGCCGACCTGCGGCTCGCCGAACGGTCCGTTGGCGGTGGCATCGTCGATATCGAAGGAAGCGTCGCCGCTGTTGCGAAACAGGAAGTCTCGCTGGCGCAGCGGATACGGATCTCCCTGCGCGACCAGCTCCGCGATCTTCTGGACGGTTCCGTTGGCCACGAAGAGGTCCTGCCAGCCGTCGTTGTCGAAGTCGATCGCGGCCGTACCGAAGCCGGTGAACGGTCGGCTGGCGACAGCCAGCCGGCTGCGGCGCGTCGCCTCGCGAAAGAAACCGCCTCCGGTGTTGAGGTAAAGCGTGTTCGTCTCCAGCGCGATGTGGGTCATGAACAGATCCAGTGAGCCGTTGCCGTCGAAGTCGGCAACCGCGACACCCATGCTGCCCTCGGGTATTCCCGCCTCGTTGACCGCACATCCTCCCAGGACGGCGTCGTTGACGAAGCTTCCGTCGGTCTGGTTGATCCAGAGCTGGTTCTCGGTGGCGTCGTTGGCCACGTAGACGTCGAGGCGGCGGTCATCGTTGAAGTCCGCGCCCGCCACGCCGAGGGCCGGTCCGAACTCCGTCTCGATCCCGGAGTTCAAAGAGACGTTTTGAAAGGTACCGTCCCCCAGGTTGCGGTAAAGGCTGTCCTTTTGCGGCGGAAAGTTCAGGGGATTGCAGTAGTCGGGGGCTCCGGTCACCGTGGCGCAGTCGGTCATCCCCTCCAGCTCGTACTCGAGGTAGTTGCCGACGTAGAGGTCCAACCAACCGTCCCGATCGTAGTCGAGGAAAGCCGCCGACACGCTCCATCGCTCGTCCCCCACTCCGGCCGCCTCGGTCACGTCCGAGAAGGTGCCGTCGCCGTTGTTGCGCAACATCTGATTGGGACCGTAGTTGGTGACGTAGAGATCGACGTGGCCGTCGTTGTCGTAATCGGCCGCTGCCACACCCATGCCATAGCCGACGGACCTCGGGATCGCGCCGCCCGTGACATCCGTAAAGGCCAAGCTCGGGCCGCCGTCGGCGTCGACGTAGAGATCGTTGCGATAGAGGCGGTCGGTCAGCGGCTGGGGGTGACGAGGCGGAATGAGAGCATCTTCGATCGACTTGCCGGTTCCGAGCATCTCTCCCTGCACGAAGAACGCGTCGAGGTCGCCGTCCCCGTCGTAGTCGAAGAGCGCCGTGCCACCGCCCATCATCTCGACCATGTAGAGCTCACCGGACATCCCGTTGAAGTGAACGAAGTCGAGGCCGGCCTCGGCGGCCGTTTCTACGAAGATCGCCTCCTCCGCGTCAGCCGCAATGGCAGAGTGTGCCGCACTCAGGGCGATCAGTGCGGCGGTCGTCCCCGATCGCGCCGGGGCGCAAGCTCGAAGTCGGTGCAGCAGGTCGCCGATCGTCGGTCGGCGAGTCCGGTGTGTCAGTCCGCCTCCTCATGGATCACCATCAGGTCGTTGACCGCGATCCCTTCGGTGATCGTCTGCACCCGGCCCGACGGCCACTCGACCTCGACCTCGCTCGCGGAATCGTCGCCGAGGCCAAAGTAGAGCGGGAGGGAGCTCTGCGACAGGTATCCGGACTTGCCGTCATGGCGCTTGACCAGGGTTCGCTCGCCGGCGGTGACCTTGACGAGGGCGCCGAGACCGTCTCGATTCGACTCGGACCCGACCAATCGCACCTTCAGGAAGTTGATCTTCTCGCGCTGTGCCAAATCGCTGACGAGGATCTGCGGCGAGCTGCCGAACTCGTTGGTGACGATGTCCAGGTCGCCGTCGTTCTCGAGGTCGAGCAAGACCGAAGATCGGGTGCCGAGAGCGCCGTGAATCTCGATCCGACCCTCCTGACCCTCACACCGTTCGTGCTCCTGGTCGGCGCCGGAACAGTCCAGCTGGAACCACGGAAGATGGGTCCGGCCGTCCTTGCGCGGCTCGACTCCGAGGATGAACTCTCCAGGGTGAAACCGGGTGCCGTCGTTGAGAAACACCGAATTGATGCCGTAACGAAACGGGTAGCTCATGCTCGAAGCCACGAACAGGTCATCCGCGCCATCGGCGTTGAGGTCGTCGACCGACACCCCCCAAGGCCAGTAGTTCTCGACTCCGATCTCGTCGGAGACCTCTCGGAACTTGCCCTCGCCGAGGTTCACATAGAACGCGTTGCCGGAAACGAAGCGCGCCGGGTCGTCCTGCGGGATGCGCGCTTTCAGGTGCTCGCGATCGGGACCGATGTGCTCGATCATGTCCGAGTGCATGTCCGTCAGATAGAGGTCCATCAGACCGTCGTGGTTGTAGTCGAAGAATTTCACCCCCATCGCTCCCCATGGGGTTCTCGGAAACAGGCTCGCAGTCTTCTCCACGAACCGCTTGCCGTCGACGTTCTCCCAGTAGTGATCGGCACCCTGCATGTTCAAGACGTAGAGGTCCGGCCGCCCGTCGCGGTTGAGATCGGTGATCGTCGCGTCGCCCGACCAACCCACGTCGACCAGTCCGACCTCCTCCGAGACGTCCCGAAAGCGGCCGTCACCGAGGTTGCGGTACAGGATGCTCGCCTCCGATCGCTCGGGGTACTTGTGTCCGACGAAAGCGTCGACCCTGCCGATCCAATACGGGCCCGGCCCCTGCTCCTCGAGGGTGTAGCTGCCGACATTGGTGACGAAACAGTCCAGCAGGCCATCGCCGTCGAAGTCGAAGAAGGTGACCCCCGACGAGTGGCCCGAATAGCCGACCCCGGCCTCTTCGGTGACGTCGTCGAACCGGCCTTCGCCGTCGTTGCGAAGCAGGATGTTGCCACCCCGGACGGTGGTCACGAACAGGTCCGGATCGCCGTCGTTGTCGTAATCGGCGAAAGCCGCGGTGACGCCGACCCGGTCGGCAACGGCGACCCCAGCTCGCGCCGTCATGTTCTCGAAGCGACCGTTACCGAGGTTCTTCCACAGCTCGTTTCCGCCGAGCTGTGTGATGAAATAGAGGTCGAGCAGGCCGTCCCCGTCGACGTCGGCGGCGACCACGCCGTTGCCGTGATCGTAGTGCACCGGCTTCATCGCGACCGTGTTGTCCTCCGTGACCTTCTGGACAAAGGTGATGCCGCTCTCCTCCACGCGATCGCTGAAAGTGAAGCCATGCTCGACGGCCAGCTCGTCGGCCGACGCGAGCTGCCGGCGCTGGCGGATCTCCAGGCTGAGGGCTCCGATGTCCGGGTCGGGATGTTGCACCGGCTTTACCGCCGGCGATGTCTCCGCCCCTTCCTGTGCTCCGAGCGGACCGATCAGAAAGAAGAACGTACAGAGTGCGACTCGGAATCTGGTCATGATGTAAACCCCCACGGTTCTGATCAGGAAGCTACCGCCCCACCGAGGTTATTCCACCGGGTGGCGCGGCCGCTGCCGTCTTCCCGGTCGAAGCGAACGAGAGTGCAGGCTCGGGCGTTCATCCACCCAGCTCCCGGAGCATAGCCCTCGCGGCGCCGATGTCCTCGGCGTGATGTTCACTCGGCGCGACGTCGACGAAGCTGCGCAGCGCCCACCGCGCCAACTCGAGATCGCCGATCTCCGGCGCCTTGAGGCCGATGTTGAAGAGCGCTTCGTACTGGCTCGGATCCCGTTTCACCGCCTCTCGCCACGCCTCGATCACGCGCTGGCGCTCGATCCCGCGAACGCCAAGGGGCTGGAGACTGCCGGTCTCGTCTACCTGCGGCTCGGCGACTGGACGCGAGCCCGGGAGAGCTCCCGCCGAGCGGTGGAGACGGAGCCGGACCGGGCGGACGCCTGGAACAACCTCGGAGCCGCGTACTACTATCTGGA